>JAFNAG010000195.1 GCA_017860135.1 Acidobacteriota bacterium | reverse complement strand
TTGCGGTGGTCCCAAAAGACCTGGCCGTGCAAATCGTTGGTTCCGCGTTTCGTGGTGTAGTTGGACTGCATGGCGGTCATGCCGAAGCCCTGATTCTCGTCGAGCTGGTCGGTCTGCACCGACATCTCCTCGATGTTCTCCAGCCGGACCTGAACAGCCGGGGTGGAGTTGCCGCCGAACTTCATCCGGCTCGTGTTGCCGATCACGCCATCCACGTTGTTGCCCTGGGACATCGATGGCAGACCATTCCACGTGCCGGTATAACCGGGCACGATCCGCGACAGTTGCGAGATATCGCGGCCGACGAGGGGCAGGCCCTCGATGTGCTTCAGATCGATGACCGAGCTGATGGCAACCGAGGACGTCTCCACGACCGGCGCTACAGCCAGCACCGTGACGGTCTCAGTTGGCGCACCGATCAGCAGCACTGTCTGGATGTCAGTTACCTTGGTTCCCTCGACGGTCACCACATCGAAGACCGTGTTACGGAACCCCTGTTTGGAAACCGTCAGCCGGTACTTCCCCGGCGACAAGTTAACGAAGCTGTAGTTGCCGGCTGTCTGCGTCGCAGCCGTGCGCGTCTCGTTGGTCGCCAGGTCGACGAGCTCGAGAGTGGCGTCCTGCACGACCGCCTGTTGCGGGTCGAGCACGGTGACGTTGATACGTCCCCGGGTTTCCTGTCCCCACACCGGCGCAGTCAGGGCAATAATCATTAGACCAATCGTGATGCTCAACAAAGATTTCCTACAAAGCCAACGCGGCATTGTGCCTCCTTTTAGCAGAAAGTGGCGCGATGGATAAGGCGGAGCGAACAGCAGGCACAGAGAATCAACAGGTACAATGAGCCGCCAGTGACCGGCATAGCCGACCTCCACGGCGCCAGGAGTCTCTGATTCAAATGCGTACAGACATGGTATCTCCCGCGCAGTTTGTTGATGCGAGCATACGAGCGATCGACAACAAGGTCAAGATTTTTCCTGCATTTCCTGATTAAACCCGGAAACCGTCAGGTCGACGCTCAAGTGCTGTCAAAACTGCCGGTTGCGCAGCCGGTAGTTCTTCTGCGCCCGCCAACCACGCCCGCATCCAGGTGGCATCAAAAAGCCAACCGCTCCGCGGGTGGAGCATCACAGCTACGGGCTTCACGGTTGAAAGGATTCGAGGCTGGCAATGCGTCGCTGATCAGCTGATGTGGGAACCAACCGGACTGGTCTCACCCATGCCGATCATCCCAAGGCAAGACCCGGCTGTCGCACAGTGGGAAACCCGGGCGGGATTTCTGCAAGCTCGCCCATGGAAGAACGGCGGGCGGGAGGCGGGATCGCGTATGCTCACAAAAAAAGGATCAGGCCCGTAAAGACGGGCCTGATCCAGCTATGCTTTTGGTGGGATAGGCTTAGAACGCAAATCTCAACCGGAATTCGATCACCCGCGCGCCGTTGGATGGACCGGTGACAGTCCCCCAACCACTCGAACGGACACTGCCGCCGGGCGCACCTCGAAACACCGGGTGATTAAAGGCGTTCAGGAACTGTGCCTGGAAGATGATCCTCTGCCGTTCTGTAATGTAAGTATCCTTTGTCAGGCTGAGGTCAGCTTCCCAGCTGCCGGGGCCGTAGAGATAAAACGCACCCACGTATGTCCCGGGCGTGGTATTGGCCGTAATGTAAGCCGTGTTGGCGCCGACACCGACTGTCCTGTACTTGGGATCGATCATCGTTATGTAGTTGGCGCCGGTTCTATATACGCCGACAGAAGCCTGAAGTTGTTCTCTGCCGATCCCGCTGAGGTTCACGCCGCCGTCCGCGAGGTTGTTGAAGGTGTTGTAGCCGCCGGTCACGCGCGAAGCGTTTCCCGTCCGGTAGGTCATGATCGTGCCGACCGTCCAGCCGCCGACGACCTTGTTGATCGCGCCGCCCTGGTTCATCCACATCTTGCCGGCTCCGAACGGCAGGTCCACGGTTCCGGAGACGTTGGCAACGTGACGGATGTCATAGTTGGTCGGCCCGTAGCTTTCGTGGAGGTTGCGCAAGGTGTATGTAGTGTAAGCGCCTGTCCAGTCGTTCGGCGTGGCGACCCCCAGGGTGTGGCTCCAGGTGTAGTTGGCGTTGAACTGGAGGCCGTGCCAGAAGCGCTGGCGGAAATCGATCTGCATGGCATGGTAGTTGGAATAGCCCGGGTCCGTCATCACTGTGGCCGGGATCCCCGAAGCATATGGGTTCGCCTGGAAGAAATTGATGGGATAGCCCCCGCCCGCACCCGTGTAGCCGGCGTTGGTTGCGCAGGGAGTGAACGAAGCTCCCACCAGGTTGCAGAAGTAAGGGACCGCACCCAGCGTGGTGAGCGTCTGGGCCATGGAACCGACCGCTCCGGTATTGAGTTGGGTTATGAACGTACCCCTCCGGAACTCGCTGCTCGTTTGCGAGCCGTCTTTGCTACCCGTGAAAGCCGCCGTCAGAATCGGCACCGGCACGGTGCCCTTCGTGGGATCGAGGTTGGCAAACGACGAGCCGCCATTGATGGCCAGGTTCTTCTGGGCGTTCTTGAACTCCTGCAGGAATCCGTTTTCGAATACGTTCACTTCGTTCAGATTGAGCGAGAGCCATTGCTTGATCGTGCGGTTCCCGTTGTAACGGATTTCCAGGGCGCGCGATTGGCCCAGCGAGCGCTGAATACCAAAGGTCCAGGTCATCGTGTACGGCTGCGAGAGGTCGTAATCCATCCCGTTTATGCCGTTCGTGAACTGATTGTTGTTGAACGTGAAGGTGGCAGCAGGAGTAGACTGTTCGTACTTCGCGGGATTGAGCGCGAACTCCGGATAAGGATCCCCAAGCGAAATGCTGCCCGGAGCAAAACTGCCGGCGCCGGGGACGTTCCGGGCCGTTGCCGTGTAGAATTGGTAGTAAAAGCCGCCGTAATTGGTCGCGTTGTTCCAGAAATACTGGTACGGGACCGTGAAATTGCGCAGCGAGAAGCTGGTGCGGATCACGGTGTCCTGATTGCCGAATATTTTCCGGAGAAACCCGTCGTCATACCGCGGGCTCCAGGCGAGACCCAGGGCCGGCTGCGGCGTTATGTACCAGGGGTTGTAAGGGCTTGGACGCTCCTCGAGCGTCGGGTTCATGTTGCCGGTGAGGGTGCCGGGCTTGAACAGGTTGCCGATGCCGGAGGGCCCATAGATGGACGACAGGTCGGCGTTGTGATATGCACCCTGCTTGTCGTAGCTGGCGGCGGTAAAGTCCCAGCGGAAGCCCAGGTTGACGGTCAGGTTCGGCCGCAGGCGCCAGCTGTCCTGGACAAAGAAGCCCCCGGCCTTGGCGACTTCGTTCAGGTCGAAGTGACGGAGTCGCTCCTGAACGTAATTGCCGGTTTCCGGCTCATACGGGTACATTCCCGTGTAGTAGCTGGTGCGCCCGGTCAGCAGGGCATAGAGGTTGCGCGCCTCCGCCTGTTGGCTCGTAGACGCGAAGGGCAACGGCTGGTAACTGCCGGCATTGGTCAAGGCATCGAGAGCGGGATCGCCCGTGACCAGTCCGAGACTGACGACGGTAGGTTCGGGCCGATTCCAATATTTGTCATTTTCCCGATACGCCGAGAATCCGAAGTTGAGCGTGTGGGATCCCTTCTGCCAGCTGACGGAATCCGCAAGAGTGAACACGGGATAATAGTTGGAAATCGGATATTGCCAATTCATCGGCGAAGTCACTATGTTCCAACCCACGGTTTGGGGGTAATTTCGCCAACCTTCGTACCCTTCCCCTTCGCCATAGGGGTTCCATGACGGGGGATACAGGAAGCCGAACCGGAATGAGTTGAGCAACGTATTCGTTGCTGTCCAGTCAATCCCGAGCGATGAGCTTATGCGGTTCGACTTGGTTCCGCCTGCGACCTGTTCGAAGTACTCTCCCGGGAAATAAGGAGAACCGGAGGTCGGCGCCTTCGTCTTGGTCTGGTTTACGGCCAGATTTATGCGCCACGTCGCGCTGGGGGTGTAGTCCACGCGGAAGGTCGGGAACCAGGAGGTTTGCGGGTTCGGCGAGGTCCAGCTGACGTTATTAATGATCGGGTCGGTGGTGGTGGTAATGCTGCCCTGGGTGACCGCCTGGTTGATGCGCGCCATCTCGGTGGCGATCACGCTGTTCATTGTGCCCGGCAGCGTTGCATTGAAGTTCTTCGCCACCGTATACACATTTACGGTATGCGACTGCCCGTCCGTGCCGGTATAGGTGAAATTCCCTCCCTGCGCGGATGGCGTGAGGAAGGTGCTGTTTCTGGTTGAGGCGCCCGGCTGCCGTGCAGTGGAGAGGCTGAAGAAGAAGAAGAGCGTATCCTTCAGGATCGGGCCGCCGACGCTGCCGCCGAACTCGTTCAATTTAAACTCCGCCCGCTTGACGCCCCTGGTGTTGTTGGACCAGCTGTTGGCGTTCAGGTTGTCATTGCGGATGTCCCAGAAGACGTTGCCGTGGAAGGCGTTGGTCCCGCGGCGCGTGATGTAGTTGGACTGCATGGCGGCCATCCCGAAGCCCTGGTTCATGTCGAGCTGGTCGGTCTGCACCGTCATCTCCTCGATGTTTTCCAGCCGGACATTAACGCTCGGGGCGGAGTTGCCGCCGAACTTCATCCGGCTCGTGCTGCTGATCACGCCATCCACGTTATTGCCCTGGGCGATCGCAGGCAGGCCGTTCCAGGTGCCCGTATACCCGGGGACGATGCGCGACAGCTGCGAAATGTCGCGGCCGACAATGGGCAGGCCCTCGATGTGCTTCATGTCGATAACCGAGCTGATGGCAACCGAGGTCGCTTCCACGACCGGCGCCACCGCCTCCACCGTTACGGACTCTGTCGGCGAACCGATCTGCAAAACTGTCTGGATGTCCGTTACTTTGGTCGCCTCAACAGTCACCACATCATAGACCGTGTTCCGGAACCCCTGTTTGGAAACCGTCAGCCTGTACTTCCCCGGCTGCAGGTTGATGAAGCCGTAGTTGCCGGCTGTCTGCGTCGCAGCCGTGCGCGTCTCGTTGGTCGCCAGGTCGACGAGCTCGAGAGTAGCGTCCTGCACGACGGCCTGTTGTGGATCGAGCACGGTGACGTTGATACGTCCCCGGGTTTCCTGTCCCCACACCGGCCCAGTCAAGGCAATAATCATTAGACCAATTGTGATGCACAACATTTTCCTTCCAACAAACCAACGCGGCATTGTGCCTCCTTTCAGCAGAAAGTGGCGCGATGGGTAAAGCGGAGTGAACACCGGGCACAGTGAATGAACAGGTACAACGTACCGCCAGTGACCGGCAGAGCCGACCGCCACGGCGCCAGGAGTCTTTGATTCAAACGCGTGCAAACATGTAATCTCCCGCGCACTCACAGGCAGCGAGCATACGAGCGATCACCCCAAAGGTCAAGAACTTTCTTGCATTTCCTTATTAAATCTGGAAACTATCAGTGCGACGCACAAGTCCTCGTAAATCAACTGTTTGCGGAGAAAGAAATTTTTTTCCGCCCGCAAACCATCCCTCAGGATGGGGGCGAAAGATATCTTGCCCTCCAGACCTCTCTGCAATCACACGACAACCTGGCGACAAGGGATTTCGAGTCAAACGATTTCACTTTTCCCAAGAGGTATCCGTGCGAGGGACCCCGGATGATTTCGCTCGTTTTCCCTTGTCTCCCCTGCTCCCCGGCGTCTAGAATCAGCGGGCGAAACGAGCTGACTTGGGAGGCGCTATTCGTGATCAGTATGTCCGACATTTCGCGGTGCGGCTGGCTCAGCCTGCTGGTGGCGCCCTTTGTAACCGCGCTCGTTAGCCAGGCCCCTCCGCCCGCCGCGGTGACGTTCACCGACATCGTGCGGCCTGCCGGTATTACCTTCGTGCACGATAACGCCTGGACGCCCGAGAAGTATTTGATTGAGAGCATGGGCGCCGGTTGTGCGTGGATCGACTACGACCAGGACGGCTTCATGGACGTCTACCTGGTCAACGGCGCGGCCACCAGGATCTACACCCCGAAACAGCCGCTGCGCAGCGCGCTCTATCGCAACAACAGGGACGGGACTTTCACGGATGTGACGAAGAGCGCGGGCGTCGGTGCGGAAGGCCTGTATGGAATGGGAGTGGCCGTCGGGGACTACGACAATGACGGCTTCCCCGACCTGTATGTCCTCGGTTACAGCCGCTGCATTCTGTACCGCAACAACGGCAAGGGAGCTTTTTCCGACGTCACGGCGAGTGCGAAAGTGGAAAACCGCGGCATGTGGGCCTCGAGCGCGGCCTGGTTCGATTACGACAATGATGGCCGCCTGGACCTGGTGATCGCGAACTATGTCGACTGGACGCCCGAACGCAACTTCTACTGCGGCGATCAAGGCCCCGGCATGCGCAGTTACTGTCACCCCAATGTCTTCCACGGCCAGCCGGCCACGCTCTACCGCAATAACGGCGACGGCACGTTCACCGACGCGAGCCGGTCCTCCGGCCTGGGACCGAAAGCGGCGAACGGACTGGGTGTGGTGACCTTCGACTACAACAACGACGGCTGGCAGGACATATTCATTTCCAACGACGCGCAGCCCAACCACCTGTTTCACAACAAGGGAAACGGCACGTTCGACGAAGTCGGTTACCTTTCCGGGGCGGCGGTGAGCGGCGATGGCCAGATGGAAGCCGGCATGGGGGTGGATGCGGCCGACACCACAGGGAGCGGCCGGCTGGATCTGATCGTCGGCCATCTGGACATGCAGCTCAACCGCCTCTACCGGAATATGGGAGACGGGAGTTTCACGGACGCCACGTTGTCCTCCAAGATCGGTTATGATTCTTACCAGTTCAGCACTTTCGGGCTCCGCTTCTTCGACTACGACAACGACGGCGCAACGGACCTGTTCACCGCCAACGGCCACGTGATGGATAACATCCAGCTGTACCACCCGGACACGACCTATGCGGAACCCAAGCACATGTTCCGGAACACAGGCCGCGGCAGGTTTGAGAATGTCAGCACCCGGCTGGGGCCGGACATGCAGAAGCCGCACGTCAGCCGCGGCGCCGCAACGGGCGATTTCGATAATGACGGCGACCTGGACATTCTCGTCAGCGGCTGCGGCCAGGCAGCGCAGCTCCTGCGCAACGACGGCGGCAACGCCAATCACTGGCTGCAGATCTTCCTCATCGGGGTCAAATCGAACCGCGACGGTGTGGGCGCGCGCGTGAAAGTGACCGCCGGCGATCTCGTGCGGCACGATCAGAGGAAAGGCGGCATGAGCTACCAGTCGGCCCAGGATCCGCGCCTGCACTTCGGGCTGGGACCGCATGCGATGGTAGATGCGGTCGAAATCATCTGGCCGAGCGGGGCGGCCACGAAGATCGAGAAACTGAAGGCCGACCGGATCATCGCAGTCAAGGAAGGCGAGGGGCTGGTGGACCGTCCGTTCCCCCGCATTCCGGCAAAGGAACCGCGGGCCGCGAAATAGCGGTCGGTATCGGCATCGGGATCGCAATCGCAGTCGTAATCGCTATCGAAAGCAGCGCGGAATTTGAGGCCTCTTTGCTGATGTCGGCAGAACCATGACATCGATTTCGATCCCGATATCGATTCCGATACCGAAGCGCGCTCTGCCGGGAATCGGACAGGTGTTTTGGGCCGACCGCTTTTCTCCTGACTTCATCAAGCTGCTTCTGCCTACTTCTTCTTTTTTAGCGGATCCGACATATAGCCGGCCTTGCGGTCGCCTGGCGCATTCCGGATCCTCTCGATTTCTTCCTTGTTCAGCTTGTCCAGGATGGCGAGCATCTCTTCGGCCCGCGCCGTGTCGCCCCGCCGGCGGTAGGCTGCCGCCAGGTTGGCATAGACCGCGGAGTTTTTCGGATCCAGCTCGCGTGCCACATTCAGGTGCACGATGGCATCGTCCACGCGGCGCTCCATCAAATACAGCTTGCCGAGAGTCATGCGTGCGCTCACGTACGTGGGGCTCAACGCGACGGACTGCTCCAGGGCGGCACGTGCCTCTGTGAATTCGGGACTGCCGGCTTCGATACCGGAGAGCACAACCGCCTCCCCGAAGAGCGCCAGCAGCATGAAGTGCTGTTTTCCTTTGCGGATGCCCTCGCGCGCTATGCGCATGGCTTCATCCGTGTCGCTCTCGAAGATGCTCTTCTGCGCCGCCGCGATGTAAGCGACATCACTGCCCGGGGCCAGCTCGGTCACCTTCTGGAGTTCCTTCATGGACTCCTCGATGAAGTCCAGACGCGCCAGCAGAATGCCGTGCTCGAAGACCAGGGGGGCGGAACGCGGCAGACGCTTCAACCCGATCTCCACGACCTTCAAGCCCATGTCGAAGTAACCGTTGTTCATGCACGACTCGACGACATAGAGATAGAGTTTCTCGTTTTCCGGCGCCAGGCGGGACGCCCGCTCGAAGGCGGCGAAGCCCTCCTCCGGCTTCCCGTCGCCGATCAACGCCTGTGTAAGGAGGTTCTCGAGATTCGCGTTGCTTTTGCCGTCTGCCCGCAGCTCGTTCAGCAACGCAATCGCCGGTTCGTATTGCCCGGTACCAACGTAGCAGAGCGCCAGGTTGAAGCTGAGGGCG
>JAFNAG010000194.1 GCA_017860135.1 Acidobacteriota bacterium | reverse complement strand
GCCGCCATACAGCGCCGAGTACCGCAGGTTTTCCCTCAGCAGCCGATGCACTCCTTCGTGCGTGTATCCCACATAGCACGAGACCTGAGGAAGTGTCACCCCACGGGTCCGATATGAAAAAAAGACCGGCTCCCTGTCCCCCTTCTGCTCCTCAAACCGTGAGTAGTCGATCGTGCGGCCGTCCAGCCTCGGGGACGTTCCGGTCTTGAGCCGGCCCATCCGGAATCCCAAACCCTTCATAGATCCAGCAAGTAAGACCGAGGGAGCTTCCCCCATCCTCCCCGCCGCCGCACGCCGGTCGCCGATGTGCGTCATCCCGTTCAGAAACGTTCCCGTCGTCATCACAACCGCCCCGGCGCGCACAAGCGCCCCATCGGCCAACACCACGCCTCGGGCCTCGCCACCTTCCGCGCGCACCGCAACAACCTCTGATTGACGTAGTATCAAGCCGGAGCACGAGCGGAGTAATTCATGTATCTTATTGTGATATTTAGCTTTATCAGATTGGCATCGGGGGGCCTGCACGGCCGGGCCACGGCTGGCGTTCAGCAGGCGGAATTGAATCCCGGTCTGGTCCGCGACCTCCGCCATGACGCCGCCCAACGCGTCGATTTCGCGCACCAGGTGCCCTTTGGCGATTCCCCCTATGGCGGGATTGCATGACATCCTGGCGATCCGGGTCAGGTCGAAGGTGTAGAGTGCGGTTTTAGCGCCCATGCGCGCCGCTGCCATGGCGGCCTCGCACCCTGCATGCCCTCCTCCTACCACGACCACGTCGTAGAGTTCTTCAATCATGGCAGTGAATGCTCCGCGGCACTCGCATGGATTCACCTTCCCGCCTTGCGGAACCGCGACCGTCATGGAGCGGATCCCGCCGGGTGACTTCAAACCCATCGCCCCATTACGGACGCGGCTCTGAACACCTTCATTTCCCTATGCAGAATCTGGAAAAAACGGCTCCCAGGATCTCCTCGACTCCCGTTTCCCCGGTGATTTCCCCGAGCTTCCGCAGCCCGCGGTACAGATCCGCCAGAACGAATTCCTCCGACTCGCCGCCGCGCAACGCACCGGCGGCCGCTTCGAGCGCCGCGCGCGCTGATTCCAGGCACTGGCTGTGCCGCAGCTGAGTCACAAGCAACCCGTCGCGCTCGAAGGCGTCTTCCCCGAACAGGTGCCGCCGGATTGCGGCGCGCAGTCGGTCCACGTTTTCCCCGGTGAGCGCGGATACTTCCTCACACTGCCATTTCCCGGCGAACTCTGCTTTATCTTCTGCAGTCCAGGCACAGGGCAAATCGCATTTGTTGAATGCCACAATGCAGGAATATCCGCGCATCCGCTCCAGCAGGTTTTGGTCCTCGCCGCAGTAAGCTCTGCTTGTATCCAGCACGAGGAGGATGGCATCCACGTCCGACAGAAGCCGGATGCTGCGGTCGACTCCGATTCGTTCGATCGGGTTTCCGCCATCGCGCAGTCCCGCCGTGTCGGTGAGCCGCACCGGCACGCCCTCGATGCCGGCGGATTCCGACACCAGGTCGCGCGTGGTGCCGGGCAATTCGGTCACGATCGACCTCTCTTCCGCAAGGAGAGCGTTAAACAGGCTGCTCTTGCCGACATTCGGCCTCCCGGCGACGGCGAGGCTGAAGCCCTCGCGCACGATCCTGCCGCGCCGGAATGACCGCGTCCAGCGGGACAGCTCCGCCAGAACCTTGTCCAGCCGGGCCGCCACGCGCTCGCGCGATTCCGGGTTCAGATCCTCTTCCACGAATTCGACGGCCGTTTCGAACCCGGCGATCAGCTCCACCAGTTCGCGCCTGACCGGTTCCAGCTGCAATGAGAGTGCGCCCGCCAGCTGCCTGCCGGCGACCTGGAGCTGGTAGAAGGTCTGGGCTTCGATCACATCCCGCACAGCTTCGGCCTGCACCAGATCCATCCGCCCGTTCAGGAAAGCCCGCAGGGTGAATTCCCCGGGCTCCGCCAGCCTTGCGCCGGCCGCGCAGAGGCTGTCGAGCAGGTGCGACACCACTACCGGGCTTCCGTGGACGGACAGTTCCGCCACATCTTCACCGGTATAGGAGTTTGGGGATGCGAATCGGGTTACGAGGGCCTGATCCAGTTCAGCGCCGCTGCGCATGTCGAAAACACGGCCGAGCGCGGCTTGCCGGTCAGGCGCGACCCCACTGGACGAAGGCGTGAATACGCGCCCCACGATTTCAAAGCACTGCGGCCCGCTCACCCGCACTACCGCGATGCCCGAACGGCCGGGCGCCGATGAGAGAGCGCAAATGGTGTCACCCCGATCGGCCATTTCAGTCGCGGCGCTCCATCGCGGCAGGACGGGTCAATCCGCCGGATAGATGGTGATGCTGCGATGGTCCCCTTCGCCATCGCTCTGCGATCGCACCCCTTCGATGGAGGCCAGCGCAAGGTGGACGATCCTGCGTTCCCGCGGGGTCATCGGCTGGAGATTCAGCGGCCGGCCCTGCGCGATCACTTTCTGCGACGCGATCTGAGCCAGCAGCTTCAATTCGGCTTCCCGGTACTGCCGGTAGTGATCGGAGTCGAAGACGATGGTGGCGATTTTCTCTTCCTTGCCGGTACGGAACGCTTTGTTAACGACGTACTCGACGCTGTTGAGGACGGCAGCGGTGTTCGAGAGCAGTATGGGCCGGTCCGGCCCGGAGAGGTTTACCCACACGGTCCTTCCTTGTTCACGGACCTCCGCGTGAAGGCTCAGATGCAGGCGCGCAATCAGTTCCCGGCAGAAGTCGCCGACCGCCTCGCCGAGATCCGCCCTCAGCACGCCGCTAGCCTGTTGATTTACGGCCGGGTCGTTGGTCACCCATCCACCTTTCTGCAATCTTCTGGAATGCGATTTGAAAAACGTTACTACAGAGGAAATAGAGGTTCAAGCCGGCCGAGACCCAGAGGAACATGAACGTGAACACGACCGGCATGAGCATCATCATCTTCGCCTGGGTCGGGTCCGTGCCGGGTGTCATCGGGGTCATCTTCTGCGAGATCACCATGGTGATCCCCATGACAATGGGGAGGACATAGTAGGGATCCATGCCCGAAAGATCATGAATCCAGCCGACGAAAGGCGCCTGGCGCAGTTCGATCGAGTTGGCCAGAAGTCTGTAGAATGCGAACAGGAGCGGCATCTGCAGAATCAGCGGCAGGCATCCCCCGAGCGGATTGACGTTGTGTTGTTTGTAGAGCGCCATGACTTCCTGGTTCATCTCGGCGCGCTTCGGGTCGGTCTTTTTGTATTTCCGGTATTTCTCCTGGATCTCCTTGATCCTGGGCTGCAGCACCTGCATCTTCTTCATCGATGCCATCTGCTTCAGCCGGAACGGAAACAGCGCCAGGGTCAGCACCGCGGTCAGCAGAATGATGGCGAATCCGTAATTGTTCGTATACTGGTTGATGAACCTGAGACCGGCCAGCAGCGGCCGTACGAGGACCCCGAGGTATGTCCCGTAGTCGATAACTCCCCTGAGGTCGGCGCCCGGAACAGCCTCCACGAAGGACTGCACTTTCGGCCCGAAATAGATCCTGCAGGCAGCGGCGCCGTCTGCCGGAACGAGCAGCCGGATGAGGTCGCGCTTGACCTCCTCCCCTCCCAGGACGGCTGCCTGCACGGGCCTGCGCTGCATCTCAAACGACGGGAAGGGATGAGCGGGGATGGCGATCTGGCTGAAATACTGCATGTCCAGGCCAACCCACGTCACGGTCCCGCTGATCTGCCGGACCTCATTCTCGTCCTCCGGCGCCGCCTCGCGCACAACCTTGCCGCCGAGGTTGTAGGCGGCCATGAGTTTGAGGGATTGGTTGATGAGGTGCTCATGCTCGGGCCCGATATCCTGGCCGAGCAGCATCCGTGCGCGCACCGGCGTGCCGCCCCGCTGAATCGCGGCGGCAAAATCAACCAGGTAGTTCTTCGCGTCGAACTGAAACCTCTTTTCGATGCTCAGGTCACCCCGTCTGAGCCTCATTACGACCGTGGCGGGAGGAGTGATGGTCGCAGCGTCTTTCCCGTCCAGGACCTCGACGGAATAGGTCTGCCCGTTTGCGATGGACGTCAATGAGGGATCATCGAAAAGCAGGGAGGTGGGGAACGGCCGCTCTTCCATGTGGGCCGTGGGGATCATGTCGAAGACCTCCCCCCGGGCAGACTTGTATTGTTTCAGCTCCCACACGGTCAGCACGGCCCCGCGGTTGTCGAGCACGGCACGATACAATTCCCCTTCGACCACCACCTTGCGTTCGGGGATCACCTCTCCCGCCGCCGGGATAGGAGCTTCCACCGCCGGCTCCGCCTTCGGCTCCACAGCCGGCACGGCAGCCGGCGGCGGTTGCGATGGCACCTGTTTCGCAGCCGGCGGCCTCTGTTTCACGGCGCCGCCCAGCCGGCGCTCTTCGTAGTAGCGGAACAGGAGCAGAATCGCAATCGATAAGGCTATGGCGGCCAGAACCCGTTTTTCCATGTCTCAGCTCGGGGGCTTAGGGCACCGGATCAAATCCACCGGCACGAAAAGGATGGCATCGCAACAATCGCCTGACACCCAGATACATTCCTGCAACCAGTCCTTTTTTTTCAATCGCCTGATACATATACTCCGAACACGTCGGCTCAAACCGGCAGGAAGGCGGGAGCCACGGGGAGATGCGTTGCTTGTAAGACCGCAGGAGCCAGAGTATGGCGCGTTTCATCGGTGCATCTCCGCTCGCGGTCCCGGACCCGGAACCCTCCGGTTCATGCCACAGAGCGTGTCAGCGGCAGATCTTTCGTGCGGCGGCCAGGAACTCTTCCTGCAGGGCGGAGTATGAGGCTGCCGCGCAGTCCCGCTTGGCATTCACGACGAGATCATACTGGCACGGAATCTGAGCGGTACACTTCCTGAAGATTTCCCGAAACCGGCGCTTGATGCGGTTTCGAACCACGGCACAACCGACCTTGCGCGAGACGGTGAGCCCCAGGCGATGGAATCCCAGATCATTGGGCCTGCCGAACAGCACCAAGTGTAGGGTTTCATGCCGCCGGCCATTTTCATACAATGTCCGGAAATCTGCACTGCGGACTATCCTCTGCCGCCAGGAAAACTTCTCGCCCGAGTTTCTATCCACTCACGCTCAGCCTTTTCCGGCCTTTTGCCCGCCGGCTCTTCAATACCAGCCGGCCGCCCTTGGTTGCCATTCTGGCCCGAAAGCCATGAGTTTTTTTGCGCTTCCTGTTGTTTGGCTGAAACGTCCTCTTCATGATTGACGCGTCTCCGGCTGATAGATTTCAAAACCCAAGATTTTACAAGGATTAGCGCCCAAAAGCAACACTTACGGCACAAATATCGCCACTAATCTCCTGCGATGGCCCCGTCATTCATTGAAATCAATGCGGCCCGTAGAGGCGACCGGCAGGTCGCCCCTACGGTGTTATGAGAGATCACGGAAGACACGGCGGAAGATGGCGTCCGCGTTTCTAAGCTGGAGTTGCGGATTGACCACGGCGCGAATTTCCCCGGGAGACAGCACCTTGGAGATGTCGGGATCTTCCTCGAGAACCTGCAGGAAATCCTTGTCCTCTTTCCAGACCCGCATGGAGCAGCGCTGCACCCAGAGGTAAGCTTCCTCGCGCGCCACGCCTCTCCTGGTCACATCCAGGAGCAGCTGTCCGGAATAGGCGAGGCCGCGCGTCAGCTCCATGTTTTTGAGCATTCGGTCCGGATACACCTCCATGCCCGTCACGATCCGTGTCATCGACCGGAGCAGATAGCAGGCCAGGCCGGTGGCATCGGGCAGGACCACGCGCTCGGCCGACGAATGGGAGATGTCCCTTTCGTGCCAGAGCGGCATGTCCTCGAGCGCCGTGACGACGTATCCGCGCAACAGGCGCGACAATCCGGAAATCTGCTCGCATTTCACCGGATTGCGCTTGTGGGGCATTGCCGACGACCCCTTTTGTCCCTTCGCGAAAGGCTCCTCGACCTCGCGCACTTCGGTGCGCTGCAGGTGCCGGATTTCGGTAGCGAACCTGTCGAGCGAGGATCCGAGGATGGCAAGCGTCGCAACGTATTCCGCGTGCCGGTCGCGCTGCAGGGTCTGCGTGGAAGCACGGGCGGCTTCCAGGCCCAGCCGCGTGCAGACGGTTTCCTCGACATCGGGGTCCAGGTGCGCGAACGTTCCGACCGCACCGGAGATTTTTCCCACCCGGACGGTTTCCGCGGCGCGCCGCATCCGGTCCAGGTTCCGGCGCATTTCCTCGTACCAGACGGCGAGTTTCAGGCCGAAGGTGGTCACCTCGGCGTGGACTCCGTGCGTCCGCCCCATCATCAGGGTGTGCCTGTGCTCGATGGCGCGGGCTTGTATTGCGGCCATGAGTTCCCCGATGCCGGCGAGGATCTTCGCATTCACGGCCCGCAGCTGCAGGGCCTGGGCAGTGTCGACCACATCGGTGGAAGTCAGCCCCCAATGGATGTAGCGCGCATCGGGCCCGACGCACTCCGCAACGCTCGTCGTGAACGCGATCAGGTCATGATGGGTGACCGCTTCGAGTTCCTGGATGCGCGGCAGGGAGAAATCCGCTTTTTCCAGGATCGTGGCGAGTGACGCCGCCGGAATCCAGCCTTTGTCCGCCAGCACGCGGCACACTTCCAACTCGACCTGGAGCCAGGTGCGGAACTTGTTTTCCTCGGACCATATCGCCGCCACATCCGCGGGAAAATATCGATCAATCATCCAGCCTGCTCCCTTCGATCAAAACCGGTACCTTGCGCTCACCCGGTCCGGCCTGGCGACATCGAGCCTGGTCTGCAGGCTCACGAGGCTCGACCGCTCCTCGAGCGCCCGCTGTGCCGACAGCATCGCGAGGTCGGGCAGGTTGTTTTTCTCGCTCAGGTGCGCCAGGACCAGGTGGCTCGCCTTGCCGTCGAACCCGTTGGTCAGATACTCCGAGACGCCGTCGTTGGAGAGGTGCCCCCGCCGGCTCATCACCCGCTGCTTCAGCGCCCAAGGATAGGGTCCCACCTTCAGCATGCGGATGTCGTGGTTGGACTCGAGCACGATGCCGTCGCACCCTTTCAGCCGCTCGGCCACGAGGTTGGAAACGTATCCCAAGTCGAGAACGATCGCGATCCGCACCCCGCTCTTTTCGATGCGGAATGCGATCGGGTCCGCCGCGTCGTGGGGCACGGCGAACGGGGTGAACACGACACCGTGGACATCGAAGGCGCGGCCGGATTCGATGCGCTGCCTCCTGCTCTCATCGATGACCAGCCCCGAAGCCGCATAGGCCCCATCGGTGATGAACACCGGCACTTTCAGATGTTTGGCGAACGGGCCGATGCCCCGGCAATGGTCTCCGTGCTCGTGGGATACAACGATGGCGGAAATCTGCTGCGGGGTGAGCCCGCACTCCGCGAGCCGCCGCTCCGTCTCCTTGCCGCTGAGGCCCACATCCACCAGGATGTGGGTATCCCCGTCGCTCACGAGCGTCGCGTTGCCGGAACTTCCGCTGCCCAGCAGGACAAGACTCAGGGACATGGCGTCAGATCCTCAGGGCCAGGGATTCGAGGGAACTGCCGTTCCGGTTGCCGAGCGCGGCCAGCGTCAGCACTCCCTCGGAGAATATCCTCCCCGCGAGGCGCCGGACGTCCGCGCGGCGCACCTGGTCAATGCGGCCTAAAATGTCTTCGAGCGTGAAGAAGCGTCCGAAGTCGATCTGCTGCTGGGCCAGGTATGTCATGCGGCTGCTCGTGCTTTCCAGGCTCAGCATCAACGATCCCTTGAGACATTCTTTCGCGCGGTCGAGCTCGTCGGCCGACACCGGCTCATCGCGCAGCCGCTTGAGCTCCTTCAATATCAGCCGCACCACCGTGGCGGCATTCTGCGGGGCGGTCGCGGCCGCCACGACGAGAGTGCCCGCGTCCCGGTACAGGCTCAGGATCGAATCGATCGCGTAGACGAGGCCGCGCTTTTCGCGGATATTCTGGAACAGCCGGGAACTCATGCCGCCGCCCAGGATATTGCACAGCACGTGCACGCAGAACCGGTCCTCGGAGATGCGGGACGGGCACGGCACGCCGACACAGAGATGCGTCTGCTCGAGGTTGTTCTTGTATCGTATGGCAAGCGCCGACCGGGGCACGGGAGCCGCCCCGGGATCGCTCGCGGCGCCTTGGGGCAGATCCGAAAAATAGCGCGCGGCGAGAGCGTGCACCTGCCCGTGCCGGATGTTGCCCGCCACCGAGATCACCGTGTTCGCCGCGGCATGGTAGGCGTTGCGGAAGTATCCCCGTACATGATTCCGCGCGATGCGCGCCACCGATTCCCTGGTGCCGGAAATGGGGCGGCCGAGAGGATGCCCGTGCCAGAAGTGATCCAGGTAGATGTCATGGATCAGCTCCTGCGGGGAGTCCTCGACGGTGCTGATCTCCTCGAAAATCACATTCCGTTCCCGCTCGATCTCCGCGGACGGGAAGGTGGGATTCAAGACGATGTCCGACAGCAGCTCGAATGCCATGGGCAGGTGCTCATCGAGCACCCGCGCATAGAAACCGACATACTCCTTGTCGGTGAACGCGTCGAGCTGCCCGCCGACGGAG
>JAFNAG010000193.1 GCA_017860135.1 Acidobacteriota bacterium | reverse complement strand
GTAAGAAGAGGACTCGTGAGGACCGGTCTCCAGACCGGTCCGACAGGGCGCAAACAAGTCATTCACCCATCGGACGGCTCTGGAGAGCCGTCCTCACGAAATAAACTGTAGAGGCCGTGCTAACTATAAACTTATGTATTCTCGTGATTATCGTGTTTCTAATCCAAACCTAATTCATGGATTAGAGATGCGTTGATTTGTTCCTGGGCTTGAGAAATTCCCGCCGCATTAGCCGTCGTCGTCCCGCTGGGCAAAAATATGATGAAGAGCTGCTTCGCCGGATCGATCCACAAAGAGGAGCCGTCCGGCGCACAGCGTCCATAAGCGGATTTGGAAAACAGGCGGCCGGTCCAGTCTGCAGAAGAAGGTTTTTGCCATACCCCCTGGCCTGCCGCGAAGCCGGCAACGGTTTGGGCCCTAAAATAGCGCCGGTGATCATAAATGCCCCGATACAGGAGCATCTGCGCGAACACGGCCAGATCGCGCGCGCTGGCAACCAGCGCCTTGTGCCCCGGCGGCGCATAGGAGGAACTCTTCATCCCGAGCGGCTCGAACAGCTGCCTGGCGAGAAACTGCCGGAAAGGCAGCCCGGACACGCGCGACACGATTTCCTCCAGCAGATCCCGCAGCGCGTCGCTGCCGACGGCTGAACTCCCGCCGCCGTCGGACAAGCCGGACAACAGGTCGCGCACCCGGAGGCGCGCGGTATCCTCGCGCCTGTACTCCTGGACATAATCCTGAACCGGAGCTTCCAGCATAAGGTCGCCCGATTCTGCGGCCAGCATGGCCGCCGTGGAAACCATGATGTTCGAAATCGAGCCCGCATCGAGAGCATCCTCGGCGGAAGTGACCGGAGCGCCTGCTGCCGGCGCGCTTTTTCCGGCAGCCCAATTCAGAGTGACGGCGCCCTTGTAGCCGACCAGAATCTGAGCGCCCGCAAACAATCCCGCTTCGACGCAGGACTGGAGCAGTTCTCTGGTTCCGGCAAAGGCTGCGCCGGGAATCCCCGCGGCGCCCGTTTCCTCTCTCAGGACCAGCTCCAATTTAGGAATTTGCATCCCATCGCCCGGCCGGGCGTGTTCGGGTATCGACACCGGCATTCTGCCCCGGACGGCGATCTCGCCGGCGAGCGCCTTAGCCGCCGCGACCTGGGAAACGTCCGAATAGCTGAAGGCGCAAATATAGGTCCCGATCTGCGGGGCAAAGCGGAGCACGTAGGGATTTCCGAACGAAATCCAGATCAGGGGCTTGCCCGACGCCAGGAGCTTTTGAAAAATCGGCCTCTGGGTTCCGGGAATCGAAACGGTATTGGACCCGGAACTCAGCCGGGTCAGCGTGGAGCAGATGACTACGTCCGAGCGCTCGGCCGCTTTTTCAATATCCTCCAAAAGGTCCGGCGAGACGCGCGCGTTGGCCCACGCGGTGCGCAGGGAAGGGAACCGTTTTCGCATTTCCGCCTGGAAGACCGATCCGGGCGAAGATTCCAGATCGGATGCGAGCACGAGGCTGAAGAGCTTCAGGTCGCCGGCCGGATTCAGAGGCAGAAGGCTCTGCTTATCCCTGACAACGGTGATGGATTGATCCGCGATGTCCTGGGCCAGCTTTTCACTTTGGGGCGAGGCAACGATATCGCCGATCCGGCTGATGGACACGGTCCGGCGCTGCTGCAGCCCAAGCCGGCTCTTGACGTGCAGGATTTTCGCCACCGATTGATTGATGCGGCTTTCGGATATGTCGCCGCGTTTGACTGCCCGTTCAACTTCCTGGATGGCCACGACCGCGTCGGGAGGCAGCAGCAGAACATCCGCGCCCGCCTGGATGGCACGCACTGCTGCCAGACCGCACCAGTACTGGTTTTTGATGCCGCCCATCTCCAGGGCGTCCGTAACAACGAGCCCTCTGAATTTGAGCGAATCGCGCAGCAGGCCGGTCAGTATTTTCGCGGACAGCGTCGCCGGCTCTTCCGGATCTCCGGTCAGTTTGGGAACGGCGACGTGCGCGGTCATAACGGCATCCACTCCGGCTTCTATGGCGCTGCGGAACGGGCCGAGTTCCAGGGACTCCAGGCGGCCGAGGTCCGATGGGATCACCGGCAGACCCACATGGGAATCGGTGGCCGTGTCGCCGTGCCCGGGAAAATGCTTGGCCGTAGTCAGGACTCCCCCTTTTTTCGCCCCGCGTATGAATGCGGAACCCAAACGGGCCACCAGCTGGGGATCCTCGCCGAAGGAGCGTATGTTGATGACGGGGTTCGCAGGATTGTTGTTGACGTCCACCACCGGGGCAAATATCCAGTGGACTCCCAGCGCCCTGGATTCCTGGGCGGTGACATATCCCTGGTCGAAGGCAAACGGCTCCGATCCGGCGGCGCCCAGCGCCATCGTCCACGGAAACGAAGTCGTATCCGAAATCCGGAACGAGGCGCCCCGCTCGAAATCTGCAGACACCAGCAGCGGTAATCTGGAAATGGTCTGCAGCTCGTTGAGCAGGATGGCGGATTCGTAAACGTTCCCGGCGAACAGCACGACGCCGCCGACGTTGTTTTTGCGCACCAGGTCCTTGATGTCCTCGAATTCCGGGCTATGCCGGTTGACGAACCTTCCCGGCACGCGTACCTGGACCAGCTGGGCGATCTTCTCGCGCAGTGTGAGGCTTTTGAGCGTCAGGTCAGCCCACGATTTGCTGAAATCCTGGGCCAGGGAGGCGCCGGAAAGGCTGAAGAAAATCAACAGAAACAGAGCGAGCGAGCGGGCTGGACAGCCGCTGAAACTTCGCGCCATCCGGTGCGGCGAAGCTTCAACGGCCCGTAGACACCACGGCAGGCGGTCAGACATCCTGCTTTTCCTCGAATACTCCGGCTTTCCTGTTTTTGTGGACGTTGTCCCAGCGGAAATACCGGCCGTTCATTGCGATGTAAACTCCCTTCGGCAGGCTCTGGGCGAAGGCCAGAGCGCTGCCCAGGTTAAACAGACCGTCCGAACTGCCGAACTTGAAAGGCACCATGGCGCCGGTCAGGACGATGGTTTTGTCCAGTGACGCTTCCCCCAAAATGCGGGCGGTCTCCTCCATGGTGTCGGTGCCGTGGGTGATGACGATGTGGCTTTCCGGGCATTTGCGGCAGTTTTCCAGAATGATTTGCCGGTCTGAATCCGTCATTTCCAGGCTGTCGATCATCATGAGCGTGCGTATGTCCACCTTCACTTTGCACCGGCCCAAATCCAGCATCTCGGGCAGGTGCGAGTCGCGGAAGTAGAGCTTGCCTTCCAGCTCGTCGTATTCCTTGTCGAAAGTCCCGCCGGTCACCAGGATTCGGACAGTCATTGCGCGCTACCCCATGTAAAGCGTCTGGGTGTTCACCGGGAGACCGAGCAGCTTGAGATACGTGAAGAGCTGCATCTTGTGGTGGACGAAGTGATCGCGGAAATCGAGCGCCATCCGTTCCATCTTGCTTTGCCAGCCCCAGGGAACTGAAACCATTTTGTTGGCGAAATCCTCCTCCGAGATGCCTGCCAGGAGTTCACGAAGCGTGGTCTTGTCCTTTTCCAGTTTGGCAAGAGCTTCCTGAACATTGCAGCTGGGCGTGGGCGGAGGCCCCCCGGCCGTATCCATTTGCGGCCAGCTGTTGGTGATCGCCATGCGCAATTCGCTGCCGATGCCCTCACCCAGGTGGCAGATAAGCTGCCCCATGGTCATGAAAGTCGGACCCGGCTTCCAATCCAGCTTATCGGCAGGAATCATCTTCAGCATCGTCTCGGCAGGCTTGAACGCGTCCAGAGAATATTGGATAAACTCGTCCTTTTTCACGATTTTTTCCCCCCTTGTCTGTAGAAATGTTTGGCCGATTCAGGGTATCACAAAGGAATGCGGAAGTCAGGTGTATGGCAATTCTGCGTTGCGGAACGTGGAACGTGGAATGTGGAAGGTGGAAAACGTTCAACGTTCAACGTTCTAACGTTCCGATTTCCACTTTCCACGTTCCACTTTCCACCTTTTACATCGGTGGGGCATTTGGATTAACATACCTGCAAGCAGGGAGACCATGACGAATCCACCATCCGGAAAGATTGAGGGGCAGGAGGCGGCTGCGCGGCTGAGCCTGTCGAAGATCATGCCCGCCGTCTACGACGAACTGCGGAGACTGGCCCGGTTCTACATGGCCAGGGAAAAGGCCGGGCACACCCTCCAGGCGACGGCCCTCGTCAACGAGGCCTACCTGAGATTGAAGAAGGAGAAGGCTCATTCGTGGCAGAACCGCGCGCACTTCTGCGCCATTGCCGCCGGGGCGATGAGGGAAATCCTGGTGGAGAAGGCGCGGGCCCGGGCGGCGTCCAAGCGGGGAGGATCGCGCGTGCGCGTGAGCCTGGAAAAAGCGAATGCCGGAAAGCCGGATTCATCTATCGACCTCCTCGCCCTTAACGAAGCCCTGGAACGCCTGACGCTCATGGATCCGCCGCTGGCGCGCATCGTCGAGCTTCGTTTTTTCGGAGGTCTGACCGTGGAAGAGGCGGCCGAAACCATCGGCACTTCGCCTGCAACGATAAAGCGGGGCTGGAGAGTAGCGAAGGCCTGGCTCAAGAGTGAAATGGAGAAATCCCGTGGATCCTGAACGCTGGCGGCAGCTCAGAGAAATATTCGAGGCCGCCCTCGATGTGGAGGCCTCCCACCGGGCCGCCTTCCTGGAAAAGGCCTGCCGGACGGATCCCGGCATGCGCAGGGAAATCGAGGCTCTGCTCAACAGCCAGGGCGGCGACAGCTTCCTCGAAAAGCCCGCCTACAAGGAAGTCCCGGAATTGTTCGACAGCGGCCTGGACGAAGCGCTGGTCGGAAACCGGCTGGGCCCTTATTCGATAACGGGCAAAATCGGCCGCGGAGGAATGGGCATCGTGTACCTGGCAAAGGACACCCGGCTGGACCGGCCCGTGGCGATCAAAATGCTCGCGCCCAAGTACACCAGCGACCCTCAGCAGCGCGAGAGGCTGAAACGCGAGGCGCGCGCTGCTGCCAGGCTTTCGCATCCGGGCATCGCCACCGTATATTCTTTCGAGGAGCTCGAAGACAAGCTTTACATCGTATCTGAATATGTCAAAGGCAACACGCTCCTGCAGGTCATGGCTGAAGGCCCGCTCAGGATGCCCGTGGTGATGGACATCGCGATTCAGATCGCCCGGGCGCTCGCGGCGGCGCACGAAAACGGCATCGTGCACCGGGACCTGAAGCCGGAGAACGTCGCCCGGACCGACTCGGGCGTCATCAAGATCCTGGATTTCGGCCTGGCCAGGATCGAGCCGACGGCCGACACCACCACCAACGCAAGGCTTACGCGCTCGGGTATGTTTCTGGGCACCCCGGCCTATTCTTCTCCTGAACAACTGCGGGGCGGGGAAGTCGACCGGCGCACGGATATCTTTTCCTACGGCGTGCTGCTGTACGAGCTTGCCGCGGGCAAACACCCCTTCGGCAACGCGGATTCCATGGCCATCATCGGGCGCATCCTGGAATCGGAGGCCGAGAACATCACACGGGTCAACCCCGCGATTCCCGGGGAACTCGACCGGGTTATCCAGCGTTGCCTGAAAAAGAATCCCGAGGAGCGTTACAGCAGCACGCGCGACCTCGTGTTCGATCTCGAACAGCTCTCGGAAAGCATGAGACGGGAGGGTCTCGGCCCGGCGCCTGCCGTGGAAACTCCGAAAAAGAAGGCGCTCTGGTGGTGGCAATTCCACCAGGCCGTCGCGGGTTTCGGCTATTACGGAATGCTCTACCCGATGTGGAGGGTGAAGCAATGGCTGGGCGGAGTGGAAGGATCGATGTTTTTCTTTCCCATAGTCGCTGCCGTGATGGTGGCCGCGAACCTGCGTTTGCACCTCTGGTTCACTTCGTATGGTTACCCGTCGGAGCTCGCCGAACAGCGCCGGCTGGTTTGGAAATGGATACGCGGCGCCGACATCCTGTTTGTGCTGACTCTCGCGATCTGCGCCATACGCATCCACACGGTCCATGCGATCATCGCGACGCTTTTGATGGCCGTTGCGGTCGGCAGCCTGGTCGCATTCGCCCTCATCGAGCCCACCAGCGCCCGCGCCGCCCTCGACAAGAAAGAATAAAGTAGCACGCAACGGGCGGTCTGCCGACCGCCCCTACTGTTTTGCCATGGCCTGGATTGTATCGGGGGTGGCGGCCCGGGCCATGCGGCCGCGCAGCGTCTCGAGCGTCCTCTGCATCGATTCGCGCGCAACCCCTTTGATCAAGGGCCGGGCCATAACCTGGATGACAGCCGGGATGGAGCGGCTCAACGTCATGGATTCGCATTCCATAATGACGCCCCCATCGACCTGTTCGTAACGCCAATAGGAATTCATGCGCCAGAGAAAGCCGCTGTCGTGCCCCTGCGGCAATTCCCGCTCGACATTGTTCCGGCGTTCGACCTCGGCGATTTTTGTTGCGACGCTGCTGCTGGAAACCCGTGTGTTTCCATGGAGCCTGTATCGGACGAGGTGTTCGGTGTTGTAGACCACCGTCACGATTTTGGACCGCTGCAGCTTGAGGTAGATCCTGTATTGGCCGGGGGATTTTTCCAAAACCTTGTAGGCGAGCACATCCTCCTGCTCCGCATCCGCCGGCACCGGATTCCTCAGGCGGTCGAGTACGTCTTCCAGCGTCGCGCCGGGCACGAAAATGGCGCCGCGCCAGTGGTGAACCGTGCCTTCCGGGATTTCCATCGCGCGGCCGCGCCGGTCGTACGTTTTAACCTGCTCAATCAGGGTTTTTCCGGCCAGCAACGCTCGCCGGTCGTCCTTCGCTTCCGTCCCGGTTTTAAAATCCAGCGCCAGGAAGCCGTTTGGCGAGGACACTTCCGTTGCTATGCGCTGCTCCGTGGCTTCCGTGTAGGCCGTCCAAGCCTTCACTGTTTCGGGCTGCAAATCGGCGGCAATCGCGGCCGTGCAGAGCAATGCCGGGATTAAGAACATATTGAGCCAAAGGGACGAGGGGTATCGGCTCATGGCTGCGCCTCCTGTTTTTGAATCCGCTCCGGCTTGAAAACGATGCGGTCGCCGGCAGCGAAGGTGAAAAGAGAACACAGTGTTATGGCAAGCGCATTCGCGGGCAGATAATGCATGTCCAGGTTCTTCACGAAAAGAAACATCAGGACGATGTTGCCGGCCAGCGACAGCATTCCGTTGGTGATGTGGAAACAGATGAGCCTGCGCATCAGGCCGTTTTGCCTGTCCTTGATGCGGTCGGCCCATGTCCAGCGTTCGTGCCAGAAGAAGTTGTGCAGCACCGCCGCTTCAACCGCCAGGCCCGTCGCCGCCAGGTAGCCCATCCTGAATTCACGCGTAAGCGCCCAAAGCACGCTCATCTGCACCACGATCCCCATCGCACCCACCGAGTTGAAAATCAGCCATCTGCGAATCATCTGGCGTTTCCCGTTTCCCGTTTCCCGTTTCCCGTTTCCAGTTCCCAGTTCCTAATTCCTAACAACTAACCGCTAACCGCTAACCGCTAACCGCTAACCGCTAACCGCTAACCACTAACCGCTAACCACTAACCACTAACCGCTAACCACTAACCACTAACCACTAACCGCTAACCACTGACAGTCTCTGCCCGGTACAGGGCGCGGGTGTTTCGGATTGCCGAATACATCATCGCGGCAAGCAGTCCGGCGATGGCAAAAATGCCTCCGATGTCGAACAGCAGAACGGGACCGCGGTCTCCGACGTGAACCCATGGGTCGTAAAGAAGGTACAGGGTTCCAAGGGAAAGGATGATGCGCAGTTCCGTCGGGCCGATGCGGAAGCAGGACAGACGGAATATCTGCTGGACGTGCGTTGCCAGGAAAACCTCGGCCTCGACCAGGGCGAAAGCTGCGAGCAGGGCAAATGCGATCGGGCGGCTCATGTAGCCGGAAAATGCCAGCCCGCCCAGCAGCGCCGCCGTGCCGAAGAGATCGATCACGTGATCGACGTAATACCCGTAGCGGGGACGCTGGCAGTTCCGCACACGGGCCAGCGTGCCGTCCAGGCTGTCTCCCAGCCAGTTGGCCGCCAGCGCCGCGACGACCAGGATCAAGGCATATTTATTGCGGCTGGCCATCCAGTAGCCGGCGCCGGCCGCAATCATGGAAGCCAGGCCGAGCAGCGTCAGGTGATCCGAGTTGATCCATCGCGGCATCTTTCGGGCCAGCCAGTGCAAGGCCTTTTTCTCGGGTATCTCGAGCAGTCCTCCGTATTGGCGCACGTGCGTGATCGCGTCGTCATTCATGTCTCGGCTCCTCCTCGATCTGTAATGCGAAAAACCGGACCAAAGCGGATCAACATCAGCTGCTGAGAAAATAGTAGTTATTTATATTTTTTCAGCGTGTGTCAGCGTTTATCGGCGTGCGTCAGCGTTAAAATTTATGGAAAGGCCTCCAGACCCGTCCGGCCAGGATATAGGCTGATATTCGCCACCCGGACGGCTGCCGGAGGTTGACCGGGAGGAAGCACTGCGGATTTGCGCCGGATGGGATATGATTAGGGCGCGCGGGGAGGCGAAGAGCATGAACGACACGGGCATACGCACAGTTGCGACGCAGCCGTTCGGGGATCAACGGCCGGGCACTTCAGGATTGCGCAAAAAGACGCGCGTCTTTATGCAGCCGAATTACGTGGAGAATTTTGTCCAGGCGGTTTTCGAAACTGTCCGCGAGGGCGGCGAGGTCGATTTTGCGCAGGAAACCCTTGTGGTGGGCGGCGACGGGCGGTTTTTCAACCGTGCGGCCATTCAGATCATCCTCAGGATGGCGGCGGCAAACGGTTTCGGCCGCGTCCTGGTCGGCCGCGGCGGCCTGCTGTCGACCCCGGCAATGTCGGCCGTAATACGGCGACACGGCGCCATGGGCGGCCTGCTGCTCACTGCGAGCCACAACCCGGGAGGACCCGGCGAGGATTTCGGGATCAAATACAACACACGCAACGGCGGGCCTGCGCCGGAAGTCCTGACAGGGCGCATCTATGACGAGACGCTGAAGATCCGCCGCTATCTTACGCTCGGTTCCCCCGACCTCGATATCGACCGCGAAGGCGCGTCGGTGCTCGGAAGTACGCAAGTGACCGTAATCGATCCGCTGCTCGATTACACCGGCCTGATGCGCGAGCTATTTGATTTCGACGGAATGCGCCGGCTTTTCGCAGACGGTTTCCGTTTGATTTTCGACGCCATGCACGGCGTCACCGGACCTTATGCGCATCACATTTTCGAAAATCTGCTGGGTGCGCCTGCGGGCACGGTGATCCGCGGCACGCCGCTGGAGGATTTTGCCGGACTGCACCCGGACCCGAACCAGGTGCACGCGGCGGAGCTGGTTCGGATCATGTCGGCAGGAGATGCCCCCGATATGGGCGCCGCCTGTGACGGGGACGGCGACCGCAACATGATCCTGGGACGCAGTTTTTTCGTCAGCCCCGGAGATTCCCTCGCAATGATTGCCGAGCACGCGCGCGACTGCATTCCCGGCTATCGCGCAGGTCTTTCCGGGATCGCCCGGTCCATGCCGACCAGCACGTCTGCGGACCGTGTGGCGCAAAGCCTCGGCATCCCATGCCACGAGACGCCGACGGGCTGGAAGTTTTTCGGCAACCTGATGGACGCGGGTATGTGCACCCTGTGCGGTGAAGAGAGCTTCGGCACGGGATCGGACCACGTGCGCGAAAAGGACGGGCTTTGGGCCGTCCTGGCCTGGCTGCAGATTCTTGCGGCCAGGCGGGTCTCCGTGACCGATATCGCGCGGGGGCATTGGCAGCGCTACGGACGGAGCTACTACCAGCGCCACGATTATGAAGGGCTGGATTCCGCTTCCGCCGGCGCGCTGATCGACGAATTGCGCGCCCGGGTCGCTTCGCTGACCGGCACGCGCATTGGCCGGGCGGCCGTAACCCTGGCGGACGATTTCAGCTACACGGATCCCGTGGACGGCAGCATCAGCGCGCGGCAGGGAATCCGGGTTATGCTCGACGACGGATCACGCATCGTCGGCCGCCTCTCGGGCACCGGAACTGAAAACGCAACGCTGCGCTTATATTTTGAAAGATTCAGCCGGGACGCGGACC
>JAFNAG010000192.1 GCA_017860135.1 Acidobacteriota bacterium | reverse complement strand
CGCTCAACCAAGCTCCATCCTGATTCCGGCCTGACGGCCGGGCCTATTTGCTGCCGGCCTTCGGGCCTGGTCACGCCGTGATTCAACCGTTGGACAGCCTCCGAAGTCCGTCCCTGCCGCGATTCAGCCCGGCAGAGATCAGCGCCTTCGGCGCTCAACCTTGCTCCATCCTGATCCAGGCCTTCGGGCCTGGTCACGCCGTGATTCAACCGTTGGACAGCCTCCGAAGCCCGTCCCCACCGCGATTCAGCCCGGGAGATATCAGCGCCTTCGGCGCACAAAGACCAGCACGAACATGACGAGTGCAGCGATGAGAAGGTATTTTGTGTTGCCCGCTCCGACAAAAAGCTCCACCTTGTCGCGGGCGGCCGCAAACCCGGCAACGATGGCGTTGAGCAAGCCGCCGTACTCCGCGGCAGTCTGCGCGAGAAACACCGCGCCTGCGGGATGGATGGTCATGGGGCGATCATACACCGGCGCGCTCCCTCAGGCACGGTCTCGATTTCCTTCTCCTGGTAAATTCGCCGGCGAAATCGGAGCGCGGCCGGTTTCAATTTCGGCCTCCATACACAGCGTCAAGCCACTGCCTCCAGCGGTTCAACCTTCGGAACCGTGGCCAGGATCAGCAGGAAGGCGGCCACGTGCAGCGTTCCCGCGATGGCGAACACCGGGCCATAACCTGTTCCGGCGCCGAGCATCTGGCCGACGATCAGCCCGAAAACCACTCCGCCCATGGCGCCACCGAAGCCTACCAGTCCCGCCACAGAGCCCACGGCGCGGCGGGGGAAGATATCGGCGGGGAGAATCATCACGAGCGTGGACCAGGACTGCTGGCCGAAGAACGCGATGCTGAACAGGACGATAGCCCATTCCACCGGAGACATGGTCACGAACAGGATCAGCGGCATGACGGCCGCGCTGGCGCCGAGCGCCACTTTGCGGGCGCTATTGAGCGAGAATCCGCGGCGGATCAGATGGCTCGAGAACCAGCCGCCGACCAGGCAGCCGACTCCGGCCGCGGCAAAGGGGATCCAGGCGAAATACCCCACGGTTTTCGTGTCGAAGCCGCGGGTGTCGTACAGGTACTTGGGCAGCCAGAACATGTAGAAATACCAGGCTGCGTCGGTCAGGAACTTGGCGGTCACGAGGCCCCAGACCTGCCGGTAGCGCAGCAGGTGCAGCCAGGGGATTTCGGGCTCCTTTTTTCCCGGGGTGGCGAGCACCTCCCGGATCACCTCCCGTTCTGCCGTGCCGAGGCGCGGGTGCTTTTCGGGCATCTGGTATTCCCACAGCCACCACACCGTCCAAAGCAGGCCGGCCGCGCCGGAGACATAGAAGACCCAGGGCCACGGCGCCATGGCGAGAATGGCGGCGATCAGCGGCGGGGCGGCGACGCCGCCCACGGCGGTGCCTGCATTGATGATCCCCATCGCCGTCGCGCGCTCCCGCACCGGGAACCATTCCGCGACCGCTTTGGTGGCCGCCGGGAATCCCCCGCCCTCCCCCATGCCGAGCATCAGGCGGCTGAAGGCCAGCATGCCGAACGTGGTGGCGAGGCCGTGACTGGCACAGGCCAGCGACCACCATATCATGATCAGGAAGAAGCCGCGGCGCGTGCCCAATATGTCGATCAGCTTGCCGCCGCCTACATACATCAGACCATAGGCGATCAGGAAGGCCGAGGTCAGCCAGGCATACTGCGGATCGGATATGGGAATGTTCTGCTGGATGGCTTTGACGGCCACGCCGAGCGTGTTGCGGTCGAAGTAGCTGATGGCAATGGCGATGCTTATCAGGTACGCGATCGTCCAGCGAACCGAAAACCGTGAGGATGCAGTGGTCATGGGGACTCCAGGTCCGGGAATGGAGGGAGCTTCTGCCGAGCCCGCGCGGGATTCAGCGCCGCACTTCGACCTTCGCGAGCTTTTCGTAGAACTGGACGATTCCCGAGTGGTCGTCGCGAGCCCTGCCTTCCTCACGTAGGGCCTGCATGATCTCGAGCACGCGGCCGGCGAGCGGGATGGGCACATCCAGCTCGGTGGCGGTCTTCAGTGCGTTCACCAGGTCCTTGATGTGAAGCTCGATGCGGAATCCCGGCTTGAAGTTTCCCGCCAGCATCATCGGGACCTTGGCTTCCAGCACCGTGCTTCCCGCCAGGCCGCCGCGAATTGCCTGAAAGACCGCTTCGGGATTCACCCCGGCCTTGGTCGCCAGAACCAGCGCCTCCGAAACCGCCGCGATGTTCAGCGCCACGATGATCTGGTTTGCCAGCTTGGCGGTGTTGCCGCTGCCAATCTCGCCGACGCGCAGCACGGACGCCCCCATGACGCCGAGGAGGTCCTTCACCTGATCAAACGCCTCCTGCGGCCCGCCGACCATGATCGCCAGGGTGCCTTCGATGGCCTTGGGTTCGCCTCCGCTGACCGGAGCATCCAGCATGGCCACTCCCTTGCCGGCAAGCCGGGCCGAGATTTCCCGGCTGACGCGAGGCGCGATGGAACTCATGTCAACCAGGATCGACCCCGGATTCGCCCCTTCGATGATGCCGCCGCTGCCCAGCGCCGCAGCCTCCACGTCAGGGGAGTCAGGCAGCATGGTAATGATCACCTCGCTGCGAGACGCAACGTCCCTCGCCGAGTGACCCGCCGCCGCACCCGCGGAAACCACCTCCGCCAGCGGTTCCGGACGAACATCATAAGCAACCATTGGATAGCCTGCCTTCAGGAGGTTTTTTGCCATGGGTTTGCCCATGATTCCCAGTCCGATGAAACCAATCTTCTTCATGAATCCTCCTTTTCAGACTTCAGGTCAAAACGTGGGCGCGGGCTTCCGAGGCTGTCCAACGGTGGAATCCCGGCGTACCCAGGCCCGGCCGTCAGGCCGGGAAAGGGATGGAGCATGGTTGAGCGCCGAAGGCGCGGCACTAAACTCCCGGAAATATATGGGATGTGCCGGCGCTTCGCGCCTCAGCTTGCCCTGTGTTAACCGTTGGACGCCCTCTTCAGCCCGCACGCTTCAGGCCCTTGTTATCCTCAAAACAGCGTCTTGGATGTTCCTGCCGGTCAGGCCGTAGGCCTCGAGCAATTCGCCGTAACTGTGCGCCGACTGGCCGAACTTGTCCGGAATGCCGATGCTGTGAATCGGGATGCCCGACGCTCGGAATGTTTCCGCGACCAGGCTCCCCAAACCTCCGATCAGCGAGTGTTCCTCTGCCGTGACGATGCCCTTCATGCCGGCCGCGGTCGCGCGCAATGCGTCCTCATCGACCGGCTTGAGCGTGCTGACATTGACCACGCGCGGCGCCAGTCCCTGCCTTGCCATCGCGTCCGCGGCTTCGATCGCGCGCGAGACCATGATGCCGCAGGCAAAAATCACAACGCCGCTGCCCTCGCGGACCACCCGGGGCATGCCGAAAACCACCGGCTCATCTTCCGGGAAAAGGTCCGGCATGTCGTCCCGGCTGACGCGCATGTACGCAGGGCCCTGGTGCCGGACGAGCGCATACAGCATCTTTCGTGTTTCTATCGCGTCCATGGGGACGAGCACCGTCATGTTGGGAATGGCCCGCATGATCGCGATGTCCTCCACGGACTGGTGCGTGGAACCGTCGCCGAAGTTCGAGAGGCCGGCGCTCGATCCGATGATGCGCACGTTGAGCGCGGGAATGCAGATGCCCTGGCGGATCTGATCATAGGCTCTGCCGGCGGCGAACACGGCGAAGGAGTTTGTGAACGGAATCTTGCCCTCCAGCGCCAGCCCGGCTGCGAACGAGGTCATGTTCGCCTCGGCGATGCCCATCTCGAAAAAACGGTCCGGGAACGCCTGTTCGAAATAGCAGCTCATCGTCGACCGGCTCAGGTCGGCTTCGAGAACGACGATGTCGGGATTCTCGCGGCCGAGTTCGACGAGGGTTCGTCCGTATACCTCGCGCGGGTTCTGTGTCTTCATGCTGCCCTGGCCTTTCGCGCTATGCAACCGGTTTGGCGAGAAGTTCGCTGCACGCCGCTTCGAACTGCTCCGGAGTCAGGCTGTTGTTGTGGAACGCCGCCTGATTCTCGGCAAAGGAGATTCCAGATCCCTTGACCGTGTGTGCGATGATCATTCTGGGGCCCCCGGCGGCCTCGCCGGCCCAATCCAGCGCCTCGAGGATCCTCTCCATGTCGTGCCCGTCCGTCTCCATGACCTGCCAGCCGAAAGCGCGGAATTTTTCGGGATACGGGTTTGAGTTCAGGCGTTCCGCGACGGGCCCGGTTGCCTGGATGCGGTTCCGGTCGAGGATGGCGACGAGGTTCTCGAGTCGGAACGCCGCGGCCGCCATCGCGGCTTCCCAGATCTGGCCTTCCGCCAGCTCGCCGTCGCCGATGACGCAGTATACCTTGCTGCTGCGGCCGTCCAGCCGGAGCGCTGCAGCCATGCCGCAGGCGATCGACAGGCCCTGGCCGAGCGAGCCCGTGTTGGCTTCGATCCCCGGCGTCGTCTTCAGGTCGGGGTGCCCCTGCAGCATGGCACCGAGCACCTTCACCCGCGTCAGCTCTTCCTTGGGGAAATACCCGCACTCGGCCAGCGCCGCATACTGTACGAGCGCAGCGTGTCCTTTGCTGAGCAGGAAGCGGTCGCGCTCCGGCCACCGGGGATCGGCGGGATTATGCCGCATTTTGGAGAAGTACAGCGCTGTCACGATGTCGGCGAGGGAGCAGGAGCCGCCCAGGTGCCCCCGTTGACCGGCGCCTACCATGTGTACGATGTGGATCCGGATGGCTCGGGCGCGCCGCCGGAGTTCCTCGATGTCTCGACGTTGCATCAGGCAGCCCTCTCAGTCTCTCGATTCCAGGATCTGGCGGACGCGGTTGAAAGCGGTCCGCCCGCTGTTGTATACGGGGACCTTCGTGTTCGTCAGCCGCGGTTCGAGCGCGGTCATCGAAACCTGCGCCATGACGATCGAATCCACCTCATCGGAGAGCCCTGCGATCTCTTCGAGCAGCATATCGTTGTGCTTCTCGGGATTCCCCGCCTTGAGCACCCGGAAAGCCTCGCTGCACAGCCGGGTCTTGACCTCGACCTCGCGGCCGGCTTCCTGTGCGGCCAGGCGCAGGAGGCGTTCGGATGCCGGAACCGTCGTAGGTACCGTTGCCAGCAGGCCGACACGGCGTCCGTCGCGCACGGCCAGGTCCATCATCGGCCGGTCGATCTGCAGCAGGGGGGTGCGGATCATGGGACGCGCAAACTCCACGGCACGGTTGAATGTGGAGCAGGCAAGCAGGATCAGGTCCACGCCGTACCCCTCCTGCGACAGGGCCGCCTGCACGAACTTCGCGTAGTTCTGGGCAGGAATGATCCCCGGCTCGCAGGCGAAGTTGGTGTTCTGGATGGTGTCGTCGACCCAGTGAACCACTTCCACCTCGGGAATGATTTCGTCGATGTATTTCTGCACCGCACGCGTCGTGATCAGCGCAGCGTGGATGATGCCCAGTTTTTTTCCTTTCAGGTCCTTTTTCATCCTGCGGCTCCTTGCTTCAGGCGAAAATATTGAGGTATCGCACTTCGTCCGTGACGGGGATCACCTGGTGCTCCTCGGACGAGTTGAAATAGATGGCATCCCCCTTCTTGAGCATATGTTCCTCCTTGCCCACCTGCACCCTCATGCGGCCCTGCAGGACGTAAATGAATTCCTCGCCTTCATGGAACAGGTGGTGCTCCTTTACTTCCCCTTTGCGCGCCACGAACAGGAACGGCTGCATGCGCTTGCCCTTGTGGCCGGTGGCATAGGGATAGATCCAGTAGCCGCGTTCCGTCTTGACGCAGTTGTCGTTTACTTCGGACGCAGTCGTGTGCACGACATCCTCGCCGTTGCCCGCCTCGATCAGCGCCGAGACTTTGGCGCCCAGGGCTGCTGCGATCTTGACGAGCGTGGCCACCGGGGGCATGACCTTGTCGGATTCGATTTTCGACAGCAGGCTCTTGGTAAAACCGCAGGCATCCGCGATTTCCTGCTGCGTGCGACGCTGCTCCAGGCGCAGCCTGCGGATCTGGCTGCCGATCTTCATGTCACTCATGCGGTGTGCCTTCCGGTTTCAGCGCGCAGCGTCTCGAGCCCCTGGCGGGCGTCGGTCGCGAAATCATTCGTGTATGCTTCGATGCTGCACCGGCCCCCGTAACCGGTGCGGCCCAGCGCATCGAAAAACGGCGCGAAATTCCCCTCCGCGCGGGTCGGGAAGCCCCTCCCCTCGAGCCGCGCCAGATGAACATGCCGGATTCCCTCGCCGGCTTCGAGGAGGACCAGGGGGTCTTCCGATTCCATGCACAGATGGTAGAAGTCGACCAGGAGCCGTATGTTGGCGTGACCGACCTCGCGCATCAGCCTGAGCCCTTCCGCGACCGTGTTTACGATATTCGATTCCAGCCGGTTGATCGGCTCGATGGCGATGGTAATACCGCGGGACTCGGCCATCGGACCCAGGCGTCCGAGCAAATCCGAAATCTGACACCAGGCCTGCTCGCGGGAATACCCCGGCGGCACATTTTTGGCGCCGGAGCTGCCGAACACGACGATGCGCGCCCCCAACCCTTCCGCCCGCTCCATCGCCCGGGCGGCGTAGTCGAGCGCCGCCGGCAGGCTTGCCTCCGGCCCGGTCAGCCGGACCGCTGCGGGGAAAAAATTGTTGCATGCCTCGCAGACCAGTCCGGAACCTTCCACGCGCGCCGCCAGCGCCTGAAAATCCGCGTCGGACAGCGCCGCCATATGCGCCAGGGACAGCTCGACGTAATCATACCCGAGCTCTGCCAGAGTCCCGATCGCCTCGACTCCGACCGGATCCGATCCCGGTGCGATCATGCTCGTGCAGCACCCGAACCGCATGCCTTCTCCTCATCCCGCAGTGTTTGGATGCCGGCGCAACAATGTTTAATAGAGTTCAACTTGGTTGAATAATCGATATCGACACAGAAGTCAACAATTTATCACCACCAGGGTGCAATCGGAAGTGAGACTCAACAAATAAGAATCTGTCAATGATCATTTGTCAATTGTCATTTGAGGGCTCGGCAGGTTGGCTCTGCGCTCGGGTGCTTCGCCCGCTCCGAACGTGATCAGGGACCGCACGGGCCGAAGGTTTGCAGCGGCCAGAAATATGTATGCAAGCTTTCTCAGTCTGTTCGTCCCTTAAGTAACGGATCGCAAAAGGAGGTACTTATGAGCGGCATTTATAAGGGAGGATGGCTCCTGGCGGGGTGTGCTCTGTTTTTCGTGATGGGGACATCCGGGCAGGATCGGGAAGGTGTCAACAGAAATGAGATTCGGTGGTGGGTCATGGAACCGGTGGTACAGGAAAATCTCAGCGTCTTTCCGTTGTTGGCAGACAGGGTGGCCGGCACCGCGGGTTTCCTGACTCTGGATGAAGGTCTGGCCTCGGGAGAAGTGGTCATCTCGGAGACTGCCGGAGGCGTCATGCGTCGCACAAGGGATTTCGATCCCGCGACCGTACTGCAGGAGTATGGCCAGGGCGCGCAGGTGAACCGGTTGGTGTTGATCAACCGAAGTCAAAAGCGACTCTTGTTGCTGGCAGGCGAGGTGGTAACGGGGGGCAAGCAGGACCGGGTGATCGGCAAAGACCGCATCGTCCCGCCGGGCGCCGAGCCGCTGCCCCTGGATGTCTTCTGTGTCGAGCACGGGCGCTGGAGCGGGGCAAGCAGCCAGTTCGCCGCCGCCAACATGATCCTCCATCCGAGCGTCCGCGAAAAAGCGGCTCTGGATCGAAACCAGAGCGAAGTCTGGGCGGCTGTGCGTGCCGGCTCGAGCCAGAGATCCGGTGCGGATGCTTCCGCGCCTCGAACCATAACGCCCGAAGCGCTGGGAGCGGTGATTGCCCGCGAGGCGCAAAGCGAGTCCTATGTGAAAATCCTGCAATCCGCGCATCTGGGAAGTCAGGTGGAGCGGTTTGCGAGGGAATTTGAAGATCGGTTCGCCCGCGCCACAAGAAGATTCAGGGGGGAGCAGCTTACGGGTGTTGTTGTTGCTTATGGCGACGAGGCCGCATGGGCTGACGCGTTTGCCTCCCCTGCTCTTTTTGACCGGTATTGGCCCAAGCTCCTGCGCAGTTACGCCGTCGAGGCGCTGGCGCGTCCGCGAGGCCAGGGGCATGCTTCGCTGCAGGATGCGCAGGGTTTTGTCCGGCCACTGACCGGACACGAGACCTCGGAAAGCGAGGCCGGAGTCTATCTCTGGCGCCAGATCACACAGGGCCGTGAGGCGGAGATCTACCTCGAAAGTCTCATCGGTAACCGGATGGTGCTGCACTGGTGCAAAGTCCTGCGATCAAAGTAAACACAATCTCATGCTCTATTGCCCTGGCAGTAAAACGTTCAATTTTTCCGCGGCGGCGGCCTGATTCAGTTTGTCATCAAAGGACGAAAAGGCAACGGCGGGCGCCTTTTCGGCGGCAATCAACCGCATGGCGGCCGACAGATGCACGGCATCAAAGCCGCGCAAACCATAGCTTTCCGCCAAGCGGCCCGCGACCTTCTCGTCGAAGTCCATCACCACAAAATGACGCCACTCACCGGTGAAAGTCTTCACCACGAGTCCATAATCCGATTTCGTCAGATCACCGGTTCTGAAGCGTCTGT
>JAFNAG010000558.1 GCA_017860135.1 Acidobacteriota bacterium | reverse complement strand
CTGGGGGCAGGACCTTCCGGTTGTCATTCTGCCAGCCTTTGTCGCCTCTTCGTAGTGTCGGGAAAAATGCCCGAACATCGGGCAAATTGCCAAGAAACCTTCCTTAGGAAACCGGATAAAACCCAATAATATCAATGCAATCTACCATGGCATTCCTTTTGCTTCTCCTTTAACAAACGTGCGGAAAGGAAATTCTCCTTGAATATTCTCTTAGCCGAGGACGACAGGAACTTTGGTCTGATTTTGAAGAGTGAGTTGGAGCAGGATGATCATCGCGTTGATCTCGTTTCGAACGGGGTCGATGTCGTGCTGGCCGTCATCAGCAGTTCCTATGACTTCGTTCTCCTGGACCTCAGGATGCCGAGGCTCAGCGGGACGGACGCCTTGAGGATTATCAAGAATCTTAAGCCCCATGTGCCTGTCATCACTTTTTCTGGAAATGCGGGAAAAAGCGAGATGGAAGAGACGCTCCAATGCGGGGCGCTCAAGTGCTTTTCGAAGCCGTTCTCGGTCGCACAGCTCAAGGACGAGATCAGGGCTTTTTTTGAGAATTGAGCAAGACCTGAATCACTATTTTTAACGGGATGATGCCAAGACAAAGGAGGTGACCCGACAGAACTTGAAGGCACGAAAGACATGAGATTGGTTGTGTGGAGGAAGGAGATTTCAAAGAGCCAATTCGACCATCCATAAGGAGGAGAGTTATGAAGAAGCAAAAGTTTTTGGTCTTCATGATGGTCTTTCTGCTGGCAGGGTCTACTTTAAGCTGGGCGGAGGACGACAAACCCAAGGGCAGCCCCGCGCCATCGCTTCAGAGCGGGAAGAACACGGACATCCAGAGGCACAGGGAGTCCTTGCAGCGTGTTCAGGAGGAGTTGCAGAAGCGGGGGTCTCAGGAGGTCTGGCCTCAAATGCCGACCGGGAAGACGGCCCCGCCGTACCCGCCTTCCATCGTCAACCCTGCGGTAGCGATCAACCCGCTTTTCCCGCCCGGGATCGGGTTCAACCCGGCTGTTGACTACACGCTGCCGAACTTCGCCATCAGCCCGAGCATCAGGAAGTTCGTCGACTCTCTGCCCGGACTGGGACCGGCCAACCAAAACAACCTCGGCCAGTACATCCCGATCGCCACTGCGAACCCTAGCTTCTATCCCGATTCTGATTATTATGAACTCGGCGCGGCGCAGTATACGCGAAAGCTGCACAGCGATCTGCCGGTGACGACGCTCCGCGGCTATTACCAGAAAGGTGATGCCGCGACCGACCCAGCCCTTGGTGGCAAGCCTCAGTATCTGGGGCCTGCAATCATAGCCCGAACCTTCAATCCTGCCCTGGCGCTTGGGGGCACCTGGAGCTCATTCGGCGCCGCAAACGGCAGGCCTGTGCGCTTAAGGTTTGAAAACCATCTACCGACAAGTGCGGGAGGTGCGGACAGGCTCCTCCTGCCTGTGGACGAGACGGTCATGGGCTCGGGACAGGGGCCCATGGACGGTTTCGGCAATCCCTGCGATTACGGGACTCAGACGTGCATGAAGTTCACCGAGAACCGCATCGCCCTTCACCTCCACGGAGGCCATTCCCCGGGGATCAGCGACGGTACGCCGCATCAGTGGTGGACGCCTGCGGGAGATCCGATTCCCGGGAATGCAATCCCCGGATATCCGTGGGGGATGAAGAAAGGCCCGAGCTTCCAGAACGTTCCTGACATGGTCAACGGCTCGGGTGTTCCGTGCATAGGCGGCGCCAGGTGCTTCACGCCTACAGCCGGTGACGGAATCGGAACTTTTTATTATACGAACCAGCAGAGTCCACGCCTGCTGTTCTATCACGACCATGCATGGGGCATCACGCGCCTGAATGTCTATAACGGCACGGCCGCGCCCTATCTGATCGTCGATAAGGTCGAAGATGACTTGATCGACGGCACGAATGTTTCGGGTGTTTTCACCGCTGCGGGGATTGCGCCCATTCAGATATTGCCCAACCTCGGCGGGGTGTACCGCTATGGAATCCCCCTGGTCATTCAGGACAAGTCCTTTGTGAGTGACGCGACGACGGATACCTTTCGTAATTCGCTGCCCCAGCCCGGGAGCAAGCGGGTTTTCCCGGCCAGCTACGTGTCGAATCCGAAAACCGCGGACGTGGACCCTCTCTGGTACGGAGATCCGGGTCTTGGCTACCCGGGGCCGTCTGTGGTGGGCGGAAACCTCTGGTACCCTCACGAGTACATGCCGGTCGAGAACATCTTTGACCCGAGAGGATTCACCGATACCGGCAGGTGGGACTACGGTGCTTTCATGATTCCGCCGGTGATCCCGAAGAATCTGACCCTGCCGAGCCCGTCGGTGACGCCCGAGGCCTTCATGGACACGGCACTCGTCAACGGTACGGCTTTCCCGTATGTCAACCTGCCGCCCGATGCCATTCGTTTCAGGGTGCTGGCCGCAGGAAACGACCGCGTCTTCAACCTTCAGTGGTATAACGCTGCCGTCGGTCCTGCCTTTGTCGTCTTCGGCGGCACCCCTTGTTCAACAGCACAGCCCATTGCTTCGACTGTGGTCCGCAACGGCGTCGTCACCGGGGTCTCGATCCTGAGTCCGGGCGCAGGTTGTACGGCTGGTCTCACCGCGACCATCGTCGACGTTGCCGGCAACGTTCCGACTACGGCGGCTGCAGTCACGCCGATCGTTTCAGGCGGAGCGCTCACCGGTTTCACGATTACCAACCCCGGAGCGGGCTACCTCGCCGGGACGATTTGCAAAGCACAGGGATCCCTGCCGGCTCCTGTGGCGGCTGCGGGTTGGACCTGGGCCGATCTTTGCACAGAGGTTTCGATGGTCCCTGCGGCGGCGAACGCGGCCTATCCGACCTGGCCGTCAGACGGAAGGGACGGAGGCGTTCCCGATCCGACCAACCAGGGTCCGCCCTGGCTCCAGCTCGGCAACGAATCCGGGTTCCTGGCGCAGCTCGCGGTCTGGCCGATGCAGCCGATCACCTATGAGCGGATCCGGCAGAATCTTCCCTTCGCCGGCGTCACCATGCGTACGCTCTATCTCATGGGCGCGATGCGCGCGGACGTCGTCGTAGACTTTTCTGCTTACGCTGCCGGTGACATCCTGATCATGTACAACGATGCTCCGGCGCCGATGCCGTTTTTCCAGACGCTCTATGACTACTATACCGACAGTCCTGACCTGTCGCCGGTGGGCGCACTTCCGACAC
>JAFNAG010000557.1 GCA_017860135.1 Acidobacteriota bacterium | reverse complement strand
GCAATCACCATGCAGCATCCAACAGTGCGAGGGCTGCAAGCCAATTCAAATCACTGTACCATTGCCCATATTGCCACCCTGCTGATTGCCATCACGGCAACCAAGCAGGGTGAACCGGACAAAATCAGATGGATAAAATCTTTTGTGCCGAATTTATTAAAAAACCCTATTTCGTGAAGCCCTAGAATTCTCACGAAGAATTATCTCCCTTGATGCAAGCCATACGATGCGGCTTTCGTGATAATTCGTGGAATTCGTGGCAGTTTTCTTCGGGCTGGCTAAACAATTACCCGGACCGGGAGTCAGGGAAGTGGTGTGTCCGCATCAGGACGAATGACAAAGGCCGCCCGACGCAGTACACTGTCCCTGGAAGAACCGGATTTTCCGTGGGAACCTAATGTCCGCAGGAGAATATTCCATGATTCGCAGGATTCTCTGGGCGTCGTTGTTTTACAGTTTCTGGTTTGCCGTTTCTGTTCCGGGAATCGGGGGGCAGGGGAGCGCACCCCCCAGGGCCGCGGGAGAGGCAGAGAAATCACAGGACCTCTTCAGCCGCTTCCGGTGGCTGACTGCATCCGAGGAGACGAGGGGGCTGATCCTGGAACAGCGCCGGCTGGAGAGCCTGAAAGTCTCCGACCGGGATCTTTCGTCGGCGGAAATCGAAACCGAAACCGCACGGCCGGGGGCAGACTCCATGCGCATCACGCGCCGTGTTTTCGAACGGGGCGTGAACGGGGAAAGGCGCCTCCTGGAGGTCGTCACGGAGGACCTGCGCGCAACCGGCAAGGAAGGGATCAGCGCGACCAGGACCGTCTCACACCGGGACGCCAACGGCAGCATGCGGATACTCTCGAAGGAAACGCAGGAAACCGTTCCGGCAGGGCCGGACACCTACCGCACGCAGCTCACCGTCATGACACCGAACAGCAGCGGCACCCTGGCGCCATCGGAACAAGTCCGCCAGACTGAAAAAAAAGCCGCCGACGGTACGGTTGAAATCGAGAAAACCAAGCAGCAGCCCGGAATCAACGGCGGATGGGTCACAGCCGACAGACGCGTCAGCTCCTGCCGGGAGACGGCCAACGCCCTCTCGGCGCAGGAAGATGTGTACCAGAGCGATGCGAACGGGAAACTGTCGCTCATCCGCCGGGAGGTCAGCCGGGAGTGGCAGGACCGGGAAGGAAAGACGATCCAGGAACGGGAGACCTCGCTCGCAGGCAACGCCGGGAAACTCGAATTGAACTCGCGTTTGTCGATTGTGAGCACCTCATTCCAGGACGGCAGCCGGGAGACAACGCAGACCCTGATGCAGAAGAGCCTGGCCGCTCCTCTTGAGGGGCTTCGTCTGGTCGAGCAGGTCTCCGAGATCCAGACTCCGGTGCAGGCCGGCGCTTCCGCCAAGGAAACCTGGTTGCAGGTCCCTGACGGCAACGGGAAGCTGCAGACGATCGTGTACCTCAAGACAACCGAGAAAAAATGAGGATCGCCTTTGGCATGCGCCGAACATCCGGCCTGCCAGGGGCCGCACGCATCCTGCGTGCGCTTTCCCGAGGGTTCTTCATCGTCTGCGGGCTTGCCGAAGGGACACGTTTTTCCGTGGCGATTCCCCGGTCGATGCTCGCGGGCTTGATAGGGTGTCCAATGCTTGCGTCACGACGTGACCAGGCCCGAAGGGCCGGCAGTGCATAGGCCCGGCCGGCAGGCCGGGATAGGGATGGAGGTTGGTTGAGCGCCGAAGGCGCGGCACGGAAATCCCGGAAACATCGAATGTGCCGTTCCTCGGGCCTTCCTTCCCGCTGTGCGCCGACCCCGCGCTGACGCGCAGGGCAATTTCCCGGCGGCGCTTCGCGCCGCAGTTTGACGTGTGCCAATCGTCGAACACCCTCTTAAGCCCGTCGAAACCAGACTGCCTGTTTGCGGAATAGGGTCGGGATCTCAATGAACACTCGCGCGCGGAAGCGCCTGGCGATTTCCTTGTTGGCACTCCTGCTGGTTGCTGTGGCCCATTCCGGACAGAAGGAGCAGCAGCCCAAGTTCGGAGTCCGCGTCAATCTGGTGTCCCTGGATGTGGAAGCGCTGGATCCGGTAGGAAAACCTGTTCTGGGGCTCGAAAAGACAGATTTCGCAGTAAGTGAGAACGGCAAGGCGATGGAGGTTTCCAACTTCGCATGGCTGAGCGACAGGCCGGTCAGCCTGGCGATGGTATTGGACACGAGTGCGATCTCCGCCGAAAAACTCACTGTCTGCAAGACATTTCTCCGTGTCCTCGCTCATGTTCTCGGCCGTTCGGACGACCTCTGCCTCTACACATTCGACACGCGGGATGCCTATCTCGAACAGGAATTCACCTCGAGCCGGCCGCTGATCATGGATGCACTCGAAAACATCGGAGTGCCTGCGGGCGGGTCCGGCGGAATCCTGAGGGAGCTGTTCGGCAGGACTCCGCCGACGGGCCTGGCCATCGACCTCGCACTCAAAAAACTCCAGGCGGCCAGTAATGGCAGGAAGGCGCTCCTGCTCGTTTCCAACCGTTTCCGAGGACTGGGTCCGGCCACAGTAGATCACGTCAGGCAATCCGGCTGCACATTGCTGACCCTGGGCTTCGACAACAAAGCCGCCCTGCTGATCACCCTGGGGGGCGATAAGATCAGCAGGAACCAGCTGATGAAAGAATCCGGCGGCCGGCAGTTTTCTGCGGAAACCCCGGACATCCCGGAGGTCTGCCGGCAGATCGCGTTTTCCCTGAAGAACTACTATGCGCTCGGATACCTTACCGAGATCACCGACGGCGATACCAAGGCCAGGCACATCGACGTCCGGATTCCGGGCCGCGATGTGGTTGTCCACTTCCGTCGCAGCTTCCAGCCGGAGCGATAGGCTTCCGGATACCGTGCCGCTACGTTACGGCACAGACCCCAAAAGGTGCAACCACGCCTGGCAGGCGGGGCTTCCGCTTGCCCCGCTCTGCTCTGGCTGTTGCCCGCACGTGACACTGTGGGAGTGCACAGCCTGCCGCTTCCCTGTACTGCTCACCCGACAATCCTTGCCAAAAAGGAAAGGATTTTTCAGCACCGCGGAATAACGGTCGGGGTCGGCATCGGCATCGGGATCGCAATCGCAGTCGCAATCGCTATCGAAAACTGTGCATGTTCGGATGCCTCAGTATTGATGCCGGCAGCGCGATCATGCCGAAATCGATCCCGATAGCGATAGCGATTGCGATA
>JAFNAG010000556.1 GCA_017860135.1 Acidobacteriota bacterium | reverse complement strand
CCACCCGGATCACATCCCCTCCCCGTTTCTGAGCCCGCTCGCTGCGGGCGAAATCAACAAGGATCTGGCGCATCAACCGGGCACAGATGCCGAAGAAATGGTTCCGGTCCTCCCAGTCTGCCGACTTGGAGCGGGTGAGACGCAGGAAGGTCTCGTGAATGACTGCAGTCGTCTGAAGGACGTGGCCGCGCCCCTCCCGACGCATGCAATTGTGGGCCAACCGGTGTAGCTCGGAGTATACGAGGGGGACCAGAGCGTCGAGCGCAGACGCGTCCCCTTCGCCCCAGGAGTGAAGCAACCGACTCACCTCATGTGCCGAGGCGTTCCCCATGACGCCTCCAAGAGAACGATTGTCGACCAGCCTTGGCCACATTCTAGCACCGTCACGATGGGCCGGAGCCACAGAATATGAATAATCTCGATTTCATTTCAACCTGATGCCCTTGTTTTCCGCAGCAACCAGTAGGGGGAAGACCTCAAAGAAATCTGGAAAGGGCAGTGATCAATGGGACTTGGCGGTAGGGGCGCAGTTCTGGCATGGGCATGCGGCGCTCTCCTTGGCTGTGCATTACTGAGGGCGCAGGATCTTTCGGTTTGGGTCGAACTGTCATGCAGCATCGCAGCCGATGCTGGTCTCGCAAGCGGTCGCACCCTCCTTGTGGAGCTGCGGAATCCAGGCGGCGAGACCATCCGCCAGACATTTGCCCATCCTGGACACTCCGTCAGATTCAGGCGGCTGAAACCGGGGATACTCAGCGCATGCGTGACGGACCGAGCCGGAGGATGCCGCTGTAAATCGGTCGACCTATACCCTCCTCCGGAGGCGCGGACCGCCAGTTTCTCCGTCGAACTCAAACCTCCGGCACCAGCGGCGCAGGCAGAACAGCTCTCTCTTGTCGACAAGGCTAACCTGGTCATTCCCCAGAAGGCCAGGCACGAGTTCGGCGAATGCCAGAAGGACCTCAGGAGAGGCGACATGGCGGAGGGCGTACGACACCTTGAGCGTGCTCTGGCAATACATCCTGAGTATCCGGAAGCGATGTCAAACCTTGGCTCCGCCTACCATATGGCCGGGGATTACACACGGGCGGCACAACTCTTCGAGCGGGTGACGGAGATCGCCCCGGAAATGTATGCCGGCTGGCTAAACCTCGGCGTGACGTTGCTCGTGACCGGCGAGCCGCGCCGAGCCCTTCAGGCGGAGATGCGCGCTCTGAAACTTCATCCTGACGTTCCCTTCGTGCTATATCAGGTCGGACTCTGCCACTACAAGCTCGGTGAGTTCGCCGCGGCAAGGAGTTTTCTGGAGCGTGTCATCGAACTGGATCCCTGTTCGGCCACTTACCCACATCTGTCCCTTGCCCGGATCGCTTTGGCCGAACGCCATGAGGACGAGGCTGCTCGACTCCTCCGTGAGGTTTCCCGGCTGCACCCGCACGCTCCGCTCCCCCCGGGGATGAAGGAAATTGTGACTCAGCTCGCCCGCGTGCCTCAGCGGTAGTATCCGAAGCGGTGAAAGGCCTGCCGAGCCATCTCAATAGCGATGTACAGACACACGGTCGTGCCGCCGGAAGAGGCTGAGGAACCATTGATGTTGCAGGAGGCCTTGGCTTCCTGGATGAACCGGCGCTTCCGCTCGGGATCTGACACTTTCTCGGGAGGAAGAACCTTCAGGGTAGCGAAGCGGTCCAGGCGCGTGTCGCGGGCCTTGTAGACGAGCCCATGCCGCCTGCGCCAATTTTTTCGGTGACCTGATAATGACCCAGCGTCTTGCCGATCATCGGAAGTTCTCCACCAGCATCAGGTCGCTGCCGACCTCGTCAACCTGCGTGTAAAGGATCGTCCGGCCGTCAGGGGAAGCCTCAATAAAGGCTGCGCGCTTCGCGGTCACGACCTTCCGCGTCGAGCCGCTTGAGAAATCGTAGTAACTGATGTCGCTCCGGCTTGGTGTGATGAAGTAGATGCCGCGTTCCACAACCGCAAAAGGGCCGCCGCACGAGGTGGATTCGAGCACCCTGTTCTCTTCTCCTCCCCCGGACGGCATTCTCCACACGCTGCACTGCTCCGGATAGCGATCGGCCTTCACGTAGTAGAGGTATTTCCCATCGGGCGATTCCTGTGGCAGATCTCGTTCATCTCCATTCGGAGTGATCTGAACCGCATCGCCGCCCGCGGCGGGCATCTTCCAGATCTCGCTGGTTCCGCCACGAGTTGAGCGGAAGTAGATGGATTGGCCATCCCCAGACCAGCACGGCCAAGGCGTCGTGTCAGTCGGGTTGGACGTCAAACGCCGCGGAGAGCCTCCCTTCGAGCTCAGGATGTAAACCTCCCCATGTCCTCGTGTCTCTACCACGAATGCAATATTGCGTCCGTCGGGGGACCATTTCGGTCCAAAGGTTTCTCCCCCCAACGAAGAAGTCAGTTGCACCGCATTCGATCCGTCGCTATCGCACACCCAGATTTCAGTTTGCCCTGAACGCTCGGAAGTGAAGGCGATCTTTCTGCCGTCCTGCGAGTACGCCGGCATCCCTTCGCTCCGCGTAGACTGTATCAACGGGGACGTGGTGCCCGGGGGCTGGCTCGAACCGGACAAATCAATACGCCAGATGCTACTTCTATTCCTGGGCACCGTGTACGCCAGACGGTCGCCCTGGCGGGAAAGCGCCAGCGATCCGACTCCCTCCGATGGAAGGGGGAGCCTTCTGGGTTTTGCGGAAGGGGATGCTTCCATCCGCCATATACTGCCGCGGCTGTAGGAACTGATGGATGACACGATCTCCCTTCCATCGGAGGTCCAGGCTGCGGACAAGACAAACGGCTCCCCCGCCGCAACTCTTATCGCTGCTCCTTTTGGCGCATAGTCCACCCCAAGGTGGAGAAGGTAGATATCCGATGCGTCGGCATGCCAGCGTGTGAAAACCAGGGCCCGGCCGTCCGGCGGAAACGCAGGACTCGCGTCCTTGCCGCTCGTGAGTCTTCGCTTTTCCAATGTCTGGACAGAAAGCAGAAACAGGCCTGGGCCTGCTTTGCCGGGCTCCGCCCAGGGAAAGGCAAGCCATTTGGAATCCGGTGTCCATGCCAGATTGGGGCCATAATCCCACACCGACACACCGGACTCCACCAACACCCGTTCCTGTCCTCCGAGCGGAGGGACGATCAAGAGCGACCAATCTTCCGTGGAGAGCTTGCGCAGGAAAGCGATGGAGCGCCCGTCGGGAGACCAGGC
>JAFNAG010000191.1 GCA_017860135.1 Acidobacteriota bacterium | reverse complement strand
GGAAAAAGCACGCATCTTCACACTTGGGGAATCACCCACGCTCCGACCCTGAAAGGGTCGTGCAGGATAGCCCAGGGCGCGAGCCCTGGCGACATGGGCGCCCAGGATGCCAGCCTGGAAAGGCCGAAGCCGCCTGCACCGCCCTGTCAGGGCGGGCATCCGGACCTGACACGATTCCCAGGGCGCAATCCCTGGGAAAAGGCATACATCTTCGCACTTGGGGAATCACCCACGCTCCGACCCTGAAAGGGTCGTGCAGGATAGCCCAGGGCGCAAGCCCTGGGAAAAAGCGCGCATCTTCACACTTGGGGAACCACCCAGGCTCCGACCCTGAAAGGGTCGTGCAGCAAAGGCCAGGGCGCGAGCCCTGGGCTGTCCTGCCGGAACCCCTGCGGGATCCCTTCCAGTTTCCGGACCTGGTGCGTTGCCTGACAGCCCGCAAGACCGTCTGCCCACAGTGTCCATTGTGCCCCGCAGCCAGCGCTCTGCGGGGCAGGCCAAGGCCAAGTTTTTCATGCGTGGTCGATTCATCCGCGTCCTGCAGAAAAGAAGCTGATTGCTCAGTAGGATGCCTTCGAGTCGGCGCTGCGCCGATCGTTTACGCCGTATGCCATCCCGCTTTGGGGATCGATGTAGATGGTGTGGCCGTCCCCCTGCCTTCCCTGCAACCTGATGTTGTACCCCATTAACTTGAGTCGGGCAGACACATCCTCCGGGAGGGAAGATTCCTCGAATGTGACGTTATCCGGGAGCCACTGATGATGCAGGCGGGCGGAATCGACCGCCTCCCTCCCGTTCATGCCGAATTCGGTCACTCCAAGCACGATGCAGAGAACCGTGTTGATGATGGTTCTCCCGCCGGGCGAGCCCGTAATGAGCGCCAGTTTCCCGTTGCGGGTGACAATCACGGGGGTCATGGAGCTCAGCATGCGCTTGCCGGGCGCGATGAGGTTGGCGCTGGTGCCGATATCGCCGCCGGTGTTGGTCTCGCCGGGCTTCTTGTTGAAGTCCCCCATTTCATTGTTGAGCAGGAAGCCCGCGCCTTTTACTACCACTTTCGAGCCGTATCCCGCTTCCAGAGTGAAGGTATTGGCAACCGCCATGCCGTCACGGTCCAGCACCGAGAAGTGGGTCGTCTCCTCGCTCTCGTCATCGGCGACGGCGGTCACGATATCCTTCCCCAGCTCCACGCTGCTGGAAGCTCTGTCGGGGAGGATGTTCGCAGCCAGACCCCTGGCATAGTCCTTGGAAGTGAGGCGGGCCACGGGGATTTTTGTGAAGTCAGGGTCCCCCAGGTGCCGCGCGCGGTCGAGATATGCGCGGCGCATCGCTTCGACCATGATGTGCAGCGTCTCGGCAGAATAGCGCCCGCTCTTTTTCAAATCGAAATTCTCCAGGATGTTGAGCATCTCGATCAGTGCCGTCCCGCCGGACGAGGGCGGCGGCATCGAGATGATCTCGTAGCCGCGGAACCGGCCGGTGACGACTTTGCGCTCTTTGGCCTTATAGGCAGCCAGGTCCTTACGGGTGATCAGCCCCCCGTTGGCCTGCATGTCCTCGGCGATCCGGTCTGCGATCCATCCCTTGTAGAATGCGTCCGGACCGTCATCGGCAATGGCGCGCAGGGACCGCGCCAGGTCCTTGAGGACGATCCGATCCCCTTCGGCCCACTGCCCGCCGCCGGGCTTGCCGTAGGCTTCCACTGAGGAAGGGTACCGGCCCATCGCGCCCTTCAGTTGCTGGTTCAAGCCGTTGGCAAGGCTCCTCGACATCAGGAAGCCCTCTTCCGCCAATTGCACCGCCGGCGCCAGCACCTCGTTCCAGCGCAGCTTCCCGAACTTCTTGTGCGCGAGCGCGAGTCCGCGCACCGTCCCCGGAACGCCCGGAGCAAGATATCCCTCCGCCGTAAGCCTCCGGTTGATCGCTCCCCCGGCATCCAGGTACATGCCCGGCGTGGACTTGAGCGGCGCTTTCTCCCGATAGTCGAAAGCGGCGGTCTTGCCCGACGGCCGGCGAACGATCATGAATCCGCCGCCGCCGATGTTGCCCGCCGTGGGGTGCGTGACGGCCAGGGCGAATGCCGTCGCAACGGCGGCGTCCACCGCGTTGCCCCCCTTGCGCAGGATGGAAGCCCCGGCGTCGGAGGCCAGCGCGGAGGTCGACACCACCAGGCCGGTGGTGGAAGCCACACCCTGATCCGGACTGGAAGTGCCGCCGATCTGCGCGTTGGCAACCAGGGCAATGCAAAGGAAAAAGGGTGCAAGCAACCGCAACACTGGTTTCATGGATTGTCTCCCCCGCATTTTGAATGCCAAGAGCATAAAAGCATCTTCTCTCCCCTACAAGGAAAATTCAGCACCCGCGAAACACACTGGCACCAGTGAGCGCGGTCTAAGTATTAGTGATCGCGGGCTTCAGCCCGCGCGCTTCGTAACTTCTTACCTCCCCCACCGTCCGCATATTTATCCGTTCCAATGCGCACGGGCTGAAGCCCGTGCTCACTGCTGCTGAGGGGGGACATTGATGCAGCAGATAAACTGCAGCAGTTCATTCCCTGTGTTCCTGGTGCCGTGCACCTCGTTCGACGGCATATATATGAAATTCCCCTCCTCGAACGGCGTCTCTCCGTCCGGGCGCAGTACCGCGCCCTTGCCCTTCACGATGAACATCTCGTGGATGACCTCGTGCTTGTGGAGCGGGATGATCCCCCCGGGCTCTACGCTGACGAGCCGCATGTAAAAATCCGGCACTCCGTCTCTCTTTGACAACAGCCACTGTATGCCGGCGCCCTGGCTGCCTTGCGCCTGCACCGTTTCTTTTTCCACTTCGGTCACATGTCCTATTTTCATGGCAATCCACTCCTCCAGGAGCTATTGTACGGCATTCCCCGCGCGCGCGGGGCAGCGAATTTGGCGGATGGGGATGAGGATATCGAGGTGAATTGAGCGCAGGAGGGGCAGCACTCAGGAATGTGTGGAATCGAAGCCGGTCGTCCGTAGGATTCGGCAGCCTTCCTCCGCGGCCTCGCCGCGGAATGATATAATGGAATACAGGTGATTATTTCACGAATGCGGCCGGAAATACAAATTCGTGAAATTCGTGCAACTAGTGGCTGCTTTTCACAGGTCGGAATATTCCAAGTTTCCCCATGGCGCTCATGAAACCGCGTGCAACCAATCCACAGTCGGACGAGACGAAGAGCGGCGCTCCCGATCCTCGGGGGGTCTCCCAGTTGATGCCGGCGGTCTATGGCGAGCTTCGGAGACTGGCCCGCCACTATCTGGCGCGGGAACGTGCAGGTCATTCGCTGCAAGCGACCGCCCTGGTGAACGAGGCGTATCTCCGGCTGAAAAAGGACAAGAGCAAGCCCTGGCAGGACCGGACCCACTTTCTGGCGATCGCTGCCAACTCCATGCGGCAGATCCTCGTTGAACGCGCGCGCGCCCGCCGCGCCGCGAAGCGCGGCGGCTCGCAGGTCCGCATCACGCTCAGCGAAGCCGTGGCCGCCGGCGGCGAAACATCGGTCGACCTGCTCGCCCTTGACGAGGCGCTCCTCCGCCTGGCTGCCCTCGATCCCGAGCAGGAGCGCATCGTCGAGCTCCGCTTCTTCGGCGGTCTCAACATCGAGGAGACCGCGGAAGCCATGAATATCTCCCCTGCAACCGTCAAGCGCGGATGGAGCATGGCGAAGGCGTGGCTCAAGCGCGAAATGCAGAAGGGCGCGGACCGTGAATCCTGAACGCTGGCAGCAGCTCAAGGACCTCTTTTACCAGGCGGCAGAGCAGGATCCTGCACGCCGCGCCGAGTTCCTGAGCCGGGCTTGCGCGGGCGATCCGGCGCTGCGCGAAGAGGTCGAATCCCTTCTCGCCGCCCACGACGGATCGGACACGTTCCTGGAGCAGCCGGCCCGTGAAGCGCCTGCCGAGCCGGTCCTCGAGACCGCCGACGAGAGCCTGAGCGGCCAAAAGCTCGGCCCCTACTCGGTGATCCGGAAAATCGGCCAGGGGGGGATGGGAGTCGTCTATCTCGCCGAGGACACCCGACTCAAGCGTCAGGTGGCGATCAAGGCCCTGCCGCCCGGGCACACGAGGAACCTGGACCACCGCGAACGCCTCAAACGGGAAGCCCGGATCGCAGCGACACTCAGCCACCCCGGGATCGCCACCGTCTACGCCCTCGAGGAACATGGCGGCAACCTGTACATCGTCTGCGAATATGTGCGCGGCCGAACCCTCCTGGAAGCGGTGAAAGAGGGGCCGCTCCCGCCGGCACTCCTGCTCGAGATCGCAATCGAGATCGCGCGCGCCCTCGTGGCCGCGCACGAGCATGGGATCATCCATCGCGACCTCAAGCCGGAGCATGTCATGCGCACGCCGGAAGGCGCGGTCAAGATCCTCGATTTCGGCCTCGCGCGGTTCCAGACCGCCGAGCAGCGGGAATGGAGTTCCCCGAACCGTCTGACCAAAGCCGGCATGTTTGTCGGGACTCCCGCCTACGCATCCCCGGAACAACTCCTCGGGCTGGACGTCGACTTCCGCACCGACCTGTTCTCTTTCGGAGTGATGCTGTACGAACTTGCGTCCGGCACCCATCCTTTCGAGGCTGCCGACTCCGTCACCACGCTCGCGCGCATCCTGGAAGCAGAACCCGCCGAGCTCACACAGGTCTGTCCTGCACTCCCCCCCGGCCTGGATCGCATCGTAAAGCGCTGCATCCGCAAAACCCCATTGCAGCGTTACGCCACCACCCGCGAACTCCTGGCGGAGCTGGAGGGACTCAGGCCGGGTTTGCGCGACAAGGATCCCCAAGCCTCAAGGGAAGCGGAATCCGCGCGGGAGCCAGGCAAGGGACTGCATCCGCTCTGGTGGTGGCAGTTTCACCAGGCCGTGATCGGTTGCCTGTACTATTCCATGCTGTACCCGATGTGGCAGGTGAAAGTGTGGACGCCGGGAAATCTCGGAAGATTGCTCTTTTTTCTGACAGTGGCAGCGGTAGCGGTGGGCGCCAATCTGCGCTTCCATCTCTGGTTTACCTCAGCTTACTACCCTGTCGAGCTTTCCGGGCAGCGCCGCCGCGTCGCCGTTCTGATCCGGATTGCAGACATTCTCTTCGTCGCTCTGCTCCTCGCTGCAGCGCTGGTGATTCACGACGATCACGAGGTGATCACAACGCTGCTTGTCGCCGTCGCAATCGGCAGCCTGTGCGCCTTTCTTCTCATCGAACCCACCACAACCCGCGCCGCCCTGGGCACCCGTAAAACCCCGTAGGGGCGACCAGCAGGTCGCCCGCAGGGGTTTTTCGATCGGGCGTTCGGCCGGTCGCCCCTACACGCACTCGCAATTTATCTCATTTGATCAGGAGATAATTGACGGCGTCGATCATCAGTTTTTGGAGTGCCGTACTCCGGTCGTTCCACGGCTGCTGGTCCCAACACACATTCCAGTCATCCGGAAATTCCGGCCAGTTGTCGGGCTTCGTCCCGGTCACCTCGTAATACTCCGCCTCCTTGTACACGATGTATTCCGGAGCGAATGCGAAATAGACCACCAGACCTTTGCTCTGCCGGGTCGAGATGATCGCCGGATTCGTAGTCCTCCAGCCGGCGTTGTCGATCTCGAGGAACGCCAGGACGTTCGGGTGATTCAGGGGACGTTGGATCAGCAGGTTGGCCTCTGCGCCATATCCCAGAAACCCGGGCGAAAGCCCCGCTGTAGGGCCCTCGAGTCGGGTGACGTTGATGTTGACGCTCACTCCTTCTGAAGGATCCGCCGGAGCGATCCAATAGGTGCTGAACAGCTTTCCTACCGGGTCATGCCAGAGCTGGTGCAGCCCGAAGGTGCCGCCTTTCTGCTCCTTCCAGCCGTCGATCTGCCTCGGGTCGCTGACCAGATCCTTGTAACCGCTGCCGAAGGTCGCAAGCAGCCTCCCGCCACGCAGCACCCACTGGTGGATCGCCCGGGTCTGATCGTCGGAAAGAAGTGCGGCGTTCGACAGGATCAGCAGCTTGTATTCCGACAGGCCGGATGCTGTGATGCCATCATCCCGGATGAGATCGTATTCGATTCCTTCCCGATCGAACAGCCACTCCCAACCCCGATAGTAGCGCTCGTATTCGTTTCCCGGATCCTCTCCCAGGTACGTGCTTTCTCCGATCTTGTTGCCATTCACGTCGAGAATCGGAGTCCCGCAGACCGGGTAATGCGCCGCGAAAAAGTCGCGGGTGTGCTGCGAATGAAGCAGTGCGACTTTCCCTGCCGGAGGAACGGGCGAGGATTGGGCGCCGACCGCCAGGATCAGCAATGCCGCAGCCAGACACAAGACAGTATTTCTCACAACACACCTCCCAATGCACTTCACTAGAATTCAAAAAACAACCGGGCCGAACCGCCGCCCCGCCTGTAGGCGTCGATCTTCTCCTGCAGGATCGCACCGACATAATACCCCACGTGACGGGAAATCCAGCGGCGGTACGATAGTTCGATGGTATAACTCTTCAGGCGCGCGTCGAAGGGGGTCAGCCCATCGACGCGGTAGAGCTCCTGGCCTCCGCTGGCCAGGAACCCGATCCAGTATTTCCCTTCCGTCCCGTACTGCAGCGCCAGGCTGCCCGAGCTGCTCCACAGATTGCCCGGCTGGCTCCGGTTGATGAAAAGGTTCCCTTCGACGACGAGTTTGTTGCGGTAGTAAAGGGCGCCCACATTGTAGATCTCTCCCTTGCCGGGACGGCCGAAGTCAAAGTAAGTGAATCCTGTCCCCAGGACAAATTTCTTCCCCGGGGTCAACTTCCAGTTCCCTTTTACGTCGGCCCGGAATTTCGGAAAAAAGATTGCCGCTTCCGATCTCTGGGGCGCTCCGCTAACGCCCTGGACGGTATAGAAGGACGGCGTCCAGTTGAGGTAGGACATGAACGAATAGTTCTGCTGCGTTCCTTCCGGGCGCGTCTGGGAATCCACCAGGAATCCGGGAACAAACTTCCGGCTTCCCCGGTACCACAGATTGGCGTTGAGGCCGCGCCAATCGCCGTATCCCCGGTCCGCCCAGGAATAATATCCTCCCAGTTCGATCCTCATCGGAGGAGTGTCGGTCGCTGCAGCCGTCCCGGTCTGAAACCCGGGTTGCTTGTCCTGTGCCAGGCCCTGCATGGCACTGACAACCACGACAGCAAAAGCGGCCACGAACTTCACGAATCTGGACTTCCAGGCACATTCGTGCAATTCGTGGCATTCGTGGCTTGTTTTACCAGATATCATCTCACTGCTCCCGATGTCACCATCACGTGATCCGCCGAAGCCAGTTTGCCATGAACGATAACATCCTCCTCGACAACCAGAACCTCCCCGGCGAACGCCGCCACATTAGCGCCTTCACCGCCGCCGCGCACACCGCGGCCGAGCCGCAGTTTCTTCCCGGCATGAACAACCCCGTAAAACCGGCACGACGCGCCAAAACGGATGTCCCCGCCGGCAACGACGTTTCCCCGGCAGATGGAGCTTTCCCCGATGAAGATTCGGCCCTCGGCCTTCAAATCCCCCTCAAGTACGCTTCCCGCGGCCAGAAGACAGTCCCCTTTCACGACCATGGCGATCCGCAACAGGACGGGCACGGAGGGCTTCAGGTCCCCGTCGTACAAAAGGCATTCGCCACTAAGCCGGTTCAGGCGGCTCCGGTCGATCTCGCGCCCATAGTCGGCTGCGCCTCCGGTTCCGGCAGGCGGCGGGATTTCCAGCTTGCGCGCCTGAGGAGCTGCAGGCAGCGCGGGGGACTGCGGCGGTTGCGTCGAAGTGCTCACTGTCGGGGCGAACAGCGACCCGGCCCGCGCTCCGGGATGCAGCAGAATGCTCTTCCCTGCCGTGGCGCGTGCCGTTACCGCTGAGCCGGCCCCCAGCGTCATGTCCCCTGCACAGTCTGCCCAGCGGGCTACGTGCACCCCATTCTCAAGCTCCAGGTTCCCGTCCGCGGCGATCGACTGCAGCCGGGTTCCCGCCCCGATCCGGGCATCCGCCTTCGCGTAGATTTCGCGGCTGAAGACGCAGCCCGCAAGGCAGCGAAACGCGCCCTGCACCACCAGGATATCATCGAGCCGGCTCTGCGGCGGATATTCGGCCGAGGATGTGACCCGGATGAGTTCGCGCTCCTTCCGGATCACCCGGCTGCCGTCCGGGGCCGCGCTCCTTGCCGGCAGCGCGATCCATGCGGCGACTTTCCGGCGGAATGAGCGCGCGAAGTAATCCTCCATCCTGACGTATTCCGGATCGATGTCGGCGGCCTGCTCTTCCCGAGATCCGCGCCACGCACGGTATGCCAGATAGAAGTGCAGGCAGACCACCGCCGCGAAGAGGACCGCAAACACCATGAAAGGCCAGCCGCTCATTTATCCCCGATCCGCCGTGAGAGCGGGCTTTAGATCCGCCGTGAGAGCGGGCTTCAGCCCGCTCGCTTTAAAACTCCTTACCTCTCCCACCTCCGCGGAGGCACGAGCGATTCTCCGATCTACAGCGCGCGGGCTGAAGCCCGCGCTCACTCCGATTCCCTCGTGAGAGTGGGCTTTAGCCCTCTCCCACCACCGCGGAGGCACGAGCAATTCTCCGATCTGCAGCGCGCGGGCTGAAGAGGCTGTCCAACGGTTGACACACGGCAAGC
>JAFNAG010000046.1 GCA_017860135.1 Acidobacteriota bacterium | reverse complement strand
TCGAGCGGGACCGCTGCCATGGCGCATGCTGACGATGCCGCTACTGTGGTCAAGAATTCACGTCTTTCCATCGGGATTCCTCCTGGTTTGGGAATGGAGTGTTAGCTCCCATTCCAACTTACTCGATGTGGACCAGCAATTGCAACGGGGCGGTGAATCGGAACACAGGCCAGGCTACCGGGCCTGCAATAACAAATGACTGATTGTCTTGAACAGTCCCAATTCCTGTTGGAAAATCACAATGATATCGGGTGTCTTCGTCGTCATTTCGGAGGGTTGTGATTTCGGAGCCCTCGCGGACAACAATTCGAACGGTTGTTTGTCATGGACTGCAAAAACTGGCGTTGCCCGTGCTGTTGCACAGGATTTCCAATGACGTGCAGAAATCCCCGGGTCACCCGGCGGAAGCGACGGGACAGGCAATGACAGGTTCATATCCTCAATTTCAAAGGAGGCAGGAGATGGAAACGAGAAGCTTGCTGGGAATTCACCTCATCAAGATAGCTTCAATCTACATGCTGGCCAGCCTTGCGCTTGGATATTACATGGGTATGACTCACGCATTTGCGATGATCAGCGTGCATTCCCACATTGGCCTGCTGGGTTGGACGACCATGGCTCTCGCGGGACTGATCTATGTCAACGCGCCTCGATGCGACGGCACGCGGCCCGCACAAGCGCACTTCTGGCTGCACAATCTTGGGCTGCCGATAATGATCGCCGGGCTGGTCTGGAATACAAACAGCCCCGGCGGCCAGGCAGAAGCGGTCATCGGCGTCGGCTCGAGTCTCGTGCTGGTTGCACTGCTGTTTTTTGCGATAAACCTGTTCAAAAACTGCAGGAACCAGTGAGCGCAATTACCGGCAGAGGCATAAGAGATTCCACTGGCTTTCCGTCCGTTCTCCGGGACTCGATTCCCGAACGACCAGGTTTCTTGGAAATACCTGCTGCCGATCTCGATGGGCTTCGGGCTGTCTATGCCTCCTGGTGTGCTCACGTTGCATTCGACAACATCCGTTCCCGTTCTATTCCTCACGTTCCCGGAATTCACCGAGGATCTTCGTAAAAGCCACAAGGACCACGATCGCCGAATCTTTCACAAATGAACAACAAGGTATCAGACGCGATCGGCAAAAAAAACAGGGACGTCATGTGGACAGGAGACCGGCTGAGTACGGAGGGAGGCGGGATTTGACACGGTTTGCGTATATGTCCGGATAGAAAGGAACCAAATTTTTGTCGAACGGAGGCAAACGCATGAAAAGCGCAGTGATGCAAAAAACGAATGGGATCGACGTCGACGCCCTGAAGCAGGTGATCGAGGAAGTGTCGGGCGACGCCGCCAAGGGGCAGGTCGGGTTCAATGTCAACACGATCTGGAGGGGCGGCACCATGTCGGAGACCCGTGTGGACTCGTGGGAACTGGCGGGTCAGAGGCTGCCGAAAAACTTCACAATCCGCATTGACGAGCCGGCCGAACTGCTCGGCGGGAATACCGCTCCCAATCCCCAGGAAACACTGATGGCGGCTTTAAATGCCTGCATGGTGGTGGGATATGTCGCTGGGTGCGCCATGAAAGGGATCGAAATCCAGGAGTTGGAGATCAAGACGACCGGAGGGCTGGATCTGCGCGGATTCCTGGGATTGGACAAGTCGGTCAAGCCCGGTTATGACAGCCTTGACTACACGGTACGAATCAAGGCGAAAGGGTCGCGCGCGGATCTGGAAGAAGTCCACAAAATGGTGATGGCCACCTCCCCCAACTACTGGAACATTGCAAATCCCGTACGGCTCAATTCCAAGCTTGTCATAGCCTGACGAATCCGTCGTGTCCCTCGCCAGGAAACGGGCAGCCTCCGCTGCCCGCCTTCCCGGCAATCTTAACCGGGGGCTGACGGCGGCAAATACTGGCAGGACTAACGAAAGCGTCGGTTAGCGATGTGACGGAGCGGGCTTGAGCCAAAAGATCAGGCCGTTTTTTGACTCATAATTGTTTAGCCAGCCCGAAGAAAACTGCCACGAATTCCACGAATTATCACGAAAGCCGCATCGTATGGCGCGCATCAAGGGAGATAGTTCTTCGAGAATTCGTGAAATTCGTGGCTTTATTTGCAGACCCTCAACTGTCCCGAGCCGGCTAAACAGCTATTTTGATTCGAATGCCTGACTCGAACCGCGCGTGGCGAAAGCGCCAGCATGTGTATTGGGCGCATAGTTGGCGGCTGATTCCCGCACATACCAGGCGTGATCCGCCCATTCCCTGATTTCCAGCCTTTTCCGATTCTTCGACTGCGCTGCTATCCGGCATACGAAAGCCTCGCTGCCGACAGCGATGCTGTCGGTCCAGTGGGGTTCTCGGCTGCCGGTCGCGGTTTTCAGTGCCTCATCGAGTCTTTAGGTCATACCAATCAATGAATGCTTCCGTTTTCCCTGCTATTATATTGAGAAGTGACTTCGGCAGGCAGATGGTGCCGGAGCGGCGGAGGTGCCAAGATGGGCTCGTCCGAAATCACCCAACTGCTTCATGCCTATGGCGCAGGCGACCGGCAGGCCTTCGATCGCATGGTGCCCATGGTCTATGAAGAGCTGCGCAGCATCGCGCGCCGGCACCTGCGGCGGACCAATCGCGGCCAGACCCTCGACACGACCGGATTGGTGCACGAAGTGTATTTGAAGTTCGCCCAGCAGGAGGGCTTGAACCTCAAAGATCGAGGGCACTTTTTCGCGGTTTCTGCCAGAGCCATGCGCCAGATCATCATTGACCGTGCCCGAGCGCGGGCATCCGGAAAACGGGGGAGAGCACAGCAGCCGCTGGAACTGGATGAGGATATCGCAGCCGTGGAAGTCCACGCAGAGTGGCTTCTCGATATCGATCGTGTGCTGAACCGCTTGCGGGCTTACAACCAGAGGCTGGCCCAAACTTTCGAGTGCCGCTTCTTTGCCGGCTTGAGCGAAGAGGAGACCGCGGAGGCGCTTGGAGTGTCGCTACGTACGGTCCAGCGTGAATGGCAGCGTGCGCGGATCTGGATCCGGCTGGAACTGACGCGAAGCCCTGAGTAACCTCCGCACGGTACGCTCTGCCTGCCGCGTCCGCCCCGACGGCAGTCTCCCCTGGCCACAAACCGCAAGACCCTCCTCGCCTCATAAAACGACGGAATCGATCTCGGCCGGCCCAGGGACTGCCTCCAAACGCCGCCAGTGAGCGTGTAACGCCAAATCCCGAGATTTTCCGGCCCGGCCCCTGATTTGAACTTGGCCGTGGACCAGAACTTGAATGCGAGAGGATCGAATGTCGATCTTCTAAACATTACACTGGCAATAGATTTAGCTCGGAAGGTGGTTCCATGGTCCAGGTCCAGGGCATGATAGGAACAAAGCGCCTGACAGCCTGGCGGGATTTGCCGGTGATTTCGTTATAGCGGATGTGGGCACATCGCCGGAAGGTTTGCGGCGTGCCATCAACGGGGTGGTCAAGGGATTATTTTGGGAAAGGAGGCGAGTCAATGCAACACACCTATACATACGAAGGGGCGCTGGCTGTTTCGGAGCGCATCAACTGGCGGGTCGAGGACCTGATCGGCGAGGAAAAGAAGCTGGATTTCTCCCGTTCCTTCCTGCCCGAAACACTGGCAAGGGTCGAACCACTCGCGTTTTTGAGTCGCGACGAGAAACGCATCCTCAACCAGATCCGCGGGCACGATTATCTCTACACCTTTGGGTTGGTGGAAGAGTTCATCCTCCCGTTTGTGATGGATCATGCCAGGGGGGGGCTGGTGACGGACGCATACGACGACTACGAAGTCCGTGCGCTGCTGGAGTTCGCCGGCGAGGAAGCGAAGCACATTCACCTCTTCAAACGCTTCCGTGAGGAGTTTATCAAAGGTTTCCATGTTACCTGCGGAGTGATTGGACCGCCCCATGAGATTGCCAAAGCGGTCTTGCGGCATCACCCGCTCGCCGTCGCATTCACGATCATGCACATCGAGTGGATGACCCAGCGCCACTACATCGACAGCGTTCAGAACGACGAGGATCTCGATCCCCAGTTCAAGAGCCTCCTCAAGCATCACTGGATGGAAGAAGCCCAGCATGCGAAGCTGGACACTCTCATGATTGAGCATATGGCCTCGACGATGGGCGAGAAAGAGATTGCTCAGGCGGTCGATGAGTACCTGGAAATCGGAAGCATGCTGGATGCCGGCCTCGAACAGCAGACCAGGTTCGATCTGGAAAGTTTCGAGCAGGCGGTCGGACGGCGCCTTTCGGATGGCGAACGGGCGGAGTTCATCAGTGTACAGCATCAGGCATGCCGGTGGACCTACCTGGGATCCGGCATGACGCACAAGAACTTTCTCGGTACGCTCGAGCAGCTTCAACCCGAGGCGAGGAAGCGCATTGAGGCGACACCCGACTTCCTCTGACTTAGGGGCCAGGTGTTTGGTCATTGCTTCTTCCCGAGGCCGGAAGGAGCCACGCCTCTGCCTGGATCAGTGGAAGTCTGTTTGGGCAGACCTCTCTCGGCGAGGATTCTCCTGCCATCCGGCTCCGCCTCCTCAGGTGCTGCGTAGGCACTCCTGCCCACGCCCGGCAACGATACGGGGAAGTCCTCGCGTCGTTCATCCATCGTTACCTGAACGGCTCCTTGCAATCGGGGAGGCGCATGCCGGCGGAGCGCCAGGGCGAATGCCAGGAAGACGATCAGGACGACAACCGCGCCCAGGGCCACCACCGGCACCCAAGCCGTGTGCACTCCGTGCAGCGCGCTCGGGGCGCCGCCCCCTGACCTTCGCAGTTTCGCCAGCAGAACCCGGGCTTGAGATATGTCCTGAAAACGACGGTCGGGGTCCTTCTCCAGGCATCTCCTTACCAGGTCGGAGATCTCCAAACCATCCCGCGAAACCAGAAGACGCAAGTCCACCTCATCACGCAGGACGGCCGCGACGGCGTCGGAGGTGGTAGCGCCTGGAAATGCTCTTTTCCCGGCAAACATTTCATAAACCAGGCAACCGAAGCCCCAGATGTCCGACCGATTGTCGATCTCCTCGCCTCGGATCTGCTCCGGACTCATGTAACTCGGAGTGCCGAGCATTACTCCTGTTTGTGTGACGGTATCATCCACCGCGCCATGTGCGGTTCCCCATCGCCTGTTCCAGGCCTTGGCCAGCCCGAAGTCCAGCACCTTGATCCGTCCGTCTGCGCCGATAGCGATGTTTCCCGGCTTCAGATCACGGTGCACGATCCCTTTCCGGTGCGCTTCTTCCAGCGCCATCGCGACCTGCTGGGCGATGTCCAGCGCCTCCCACATGGGTATGGGACCTTTCTCGATCCGTTCCCGGAGCGTGGGGCCTTCCACGTATTCCATGATCAGAAAGGGTTTGTTTTCCGCCCACAAAAAGTCGTACACGGTGGCGATGTGCGGATGGCTAAGCCGCGCCAAAATACGGGCCTCCCGCTCAAACCGTTCCACGCCGCGGCTGTCGGAGACGTAAGGTTGTGTCAGCGCCTTTATGGCGACCTCCCGTCCAAGGAGGTCATGTCGCGCCCGATACACCATGCCCATCCCGCCGCTGGCGAGGACACCGAGTATTTCGTAGGCGCCGATCCTTGTGCCGTTGGCAAGGATCTCTGCCGCCATCTCGCCGTCGATCTGGCGCCGGATCTCATGCCACAGCGGGCCGGAGAGAGCCCCTGCCGGCACTAACCTGTCGTCCGGGCTGCAGCATGCTTCGATCAGGCCGTCAACCTGCTCCTCGAGCTGTGCATCGCCCGCGCACGCACTGCGCAGCCAGCCGGCGCGGACTTCCGGAGACAAGCTGAGCGCCTCGTCCAGCAGCCTGTCGGCTCTATCCCACACGGGATGATCCAACACCCGAGTTTCCTTTCTCCCGATTCCCGCCCGACATCACCGATCCCGGCTCCCGGGTCGGAGGAATTTCGAGGATTTCGCATCCTCTATAAAATGTTAGTACATGCTAACCAGTTGTTGAAGGTCGGATCTGGAACCTGATGCGGACAAACTCGTGGCTCGTTTTTGTCTTTCCTGACCTCAATTCAGTCTGAAAACCTGTCGGGACTCAGGACGCTGTGTATAGTTCATCCGGAGTTGTTTTGTCGAGACGTCGTGCGGGCGTATTGACCTTCAGCGGCGCAATGATTGGCGCTCCTCTGCGCGTACCTCCCCGCTTATTGCCTGAGGAGGAACGGCAGACAGTGATTCCTGGCTGCCGTAGACCGCGAAGCTCGCGAGCGGTTTGGCGGCCGATAGCCGGATGTAACCGGAGGTCAGAGACCTCGATCCCAGGGCAGGAACATACTCGGTGAGGAGCTTTGACATGGATTGTCCGGCTTCCAGGATCAGATCGCGAGTGCCGATGCGGCTTCCTGCGGCATCATGAACCTCGAGCGTAACCATCACCGGCGCCTCGTGCGGATTTAGGATCGCCAGACCTGTGTACCAGGTCGGATCGGAGGCGATCTGGCTGAAGATCACCTCTCGCTGCAGATTGGAAACCAAAGGCAGTGCGGAAGCAAAGCGGTGACCGCTTGCGTCGCCGAACGACACGCTTCCGCAAAGCGCGATGCCGCCGCTCGAGATCACGACATAACCTTCCTTGAGCCCCTCCTCCGGAGTGACGAAGAAATCCTGCGCATCTATCTGGACCTTGCCCGAGCCCCTGATTTCCATGTTGCGGCCGTCTCCCAGCGGGCGCCCATTCCTGTCCTTGAGGACGAGCGTCACCAGGCCTGGATCCGGGTCGAGGTTGACGATCGACAGCGTCGACCGCCAGCCGCCGCCAACAGCGTACTGCGGGGAATAGAGCGTCGTGGCGCCGGCCGTCACATCCTGGCCGTTCATCGCCTTGAGGTACACATCCGCTTTTCCCAGAAGTGCGAACGATGCCATTCCCATGCTGGCGTTGACACGAGCATGATCGGAGCTTTGAACGGCTGTCTGGGGAAACAGCCCGGCAAGCGACTCCACCAAGGCGCCGTAAGGATCGACGGTCCGTACAGCGGGAGGACCGCGCAAGACGCCGTTGGAGTCCAAAAGGTCCAACGCGACGGCTATGGAGGCGCCGTTTGGGTTGACGACGTGGATTTCCATGAAGCCGCCGGCCTCCACTTCAGGAAAAACCGATGCGCTCATGAGGCGGGAGGACACATCGGCTCCATCGAGCATGGTCAGGGAACCGTTGAATATTTCAAAGAAGCCGGCAATTTTCGGGCTGGTGCTGTCGAGCCTGAACCATCCTGGCTGGTCGGCGCCTGCAAATCCGTCGCCGAAGACTTCGTAGTCGATCCTCGGAAACTGGGCACCGGGCGGAAGCTTCATCGACGTCGGATTCGTGATCCCCGCGCCGGAAATCAGCGTTCCGGCCTGATGGAACGCCGTCAGCGCCAGGTCTGCCCCGGTCTCATCCAGATTGGCAGTCGCCAGGCCGGTGGAGGTGTTGTTGGAGGAGTCAAACAGGTTGCCCCGCCGGGCGACCAGTGCAGGATAGATCAGTGCAATGTTTCCTGCTTTCTCCGGCCGCAAAAACCAAAGCCTGGCGGTGCTATCGGTCTTAAGAAAATCGAGGAGCAGGCGCGCGACTTTCTCCCGGGCGCCCCCGGGAGCGGGGTGGGTGCCGTCGGAAGGATTAAAGTCAGTACAGGCATAAGTCAGCCCGTCGCTGCGCGCTTTCAGGCCATCCGCCCACAAATAGGGTCCCCAGGAGAGCCACGGGGAAGTCACCGTGCCCGTCGATGGGTCAAAATTCAGCCCGGATGTTCTGTTGATCTGCTCCTCGATCATCCACTTGACGGCGAATCCGGACTGGTAGGAGTAGGGCTCGGGATTGAGTGCAGTGGAGGCGTATCCTGCATAGATGCGGCTGGAATAGTAGGCAATGCGGATGTTGGGGAATCGGGTTTTGAAGATTCGCGCAATCTCAGCGAGCTGGGATTGAAGTATGCGAGCATCGTCAGGAAAAGGATCGCGCGGCTGAGCGTTGGCCTCCTTCACCCATGCAACCTGCACCTGGGAAGGCGATGCCGAGGCAGCGGCGAGCCGATTATCCACGGTTTGCCAGAACCGGATGGCGCGGGAGTCGGAGAGGTTGGTGATGATGCTTGCGGTCATGCCTCCCTGGGCGCCGTCGACAATAATCAGCCGTGGGTTTTTGTCCGCATCCGCATCGGCCAACGGCTTGAAGGTGGAGAACTCCTGAGTGGTGTTCGACATTCCGATGGAAAGAAACACGATCTTGCCAGAGGCATCGTCGGGCTGTCCGGCGCTGTCGAGGGGACGGACGGCCCGAGCCGCCTCGAGTCCCGACGCTTCATGCGCCGGCGGGCGGGTATTGCTCCCCTTAGGGTAAAGTCCGCCTTGCACGCCTTGATACCACCCGCTAACCAGGTCCATGAGCGGAATGAGTCCGACCGAAGTGCGCGTGCAATCAGACGCCGGCGATTGCATAGCCAAGAGCGCCAAGGTCGACATGAGAAGCAACCCTCGGGTTCTCGCGAACAATCCGATGGAATTCGCAGGTCTCGCCATTGTTCTCCTTCCGCTTCCTCAGCAGACTGAATGCAGCAAACCACTACATGGACGAAAAACACAAAAGATTTTCGTGCCTGTCGTGTATTTCGTGGCTGCAGGTCCCGGCTAATACTCTGATGGATGTTACGAGGCTTTCGGTTTCACAGTGACCGAGAGGAACCCGACGGGCATACAATCGCAAGCATCCATCATCATTCTCTATTGCAACGGCCTTCTCTAACGGAAGCTTTCCTGATATGCCTGGCGAAAACATCTATTTTGCCCCTGCCATGACCAGCTCTTCAAGCAGCCTGGCGGTGGGAGGATTGTAGGTGGTGGTTCGGAGCACAGCCACGCCCAGTTTGCTCTTCGGCTCGAAGAGGAGGTCGGCGTTGTAACCCGCGACAGAACCACCGTGGCCGACATAATTCGCGCCATTCGCCTCGCGCAGCTGGAGCCCGATACCGTAGTTTTTGGCCGGCGCCTGCGGAGAGAGCATCTCGTTGCGGCTTTCCGGTGAAAGAATGCGCACCCCCGACACACCCATGAGTGCGGCCGTGAATTTCGCCATGTCGCCCACGGTCGCATAGATGCCGCCATTCGGAACCTTGTATCCCCGCCCGAAGTGCTCTCGCGTAGCGGCTTCCGCACTCACTTGTCCGGTAGCGCGGTCCCGCACATAGCCGACCGACATCCGCGCCCACAGATCCGGACTGTTGAGGATGAAGGTGCTGCTGTTCATGCCCAGGGGCTTGAAGATCTGCTCCGTCACCAGATCCATGAAGGGCGTCTTGGCTGCTCGCGACATAGCCAGTCCCAGGATGCCGAATCCTATGTTGGAATAGGAATATTCGGTCAGGGGCGGCGTCTTGAAGGAAGTTCTGGGGATGGACTCGAGGATCTTTTCCTCCCACAGGTATATGGGGCCTGCGGCTGCGCCCTGCAATTCCGGTTCCCGGATCAGGCCTGCGGTGTGGCTGGCGAGCATCCGGAAGGTTATTGGCTTCATTCCTGATGGAGGATTGGCGAGGCCTTTGATTTCAGGAAAATACTTCTCCACCGGCTCGTCGAGTTTCAGGATGCCTCGCTCGACAAGCTGCATCAGCACGACGGCGGTGAAGGACTTGGAAATGGAGCCGATGCGCCCGATGGTATCCGGTGTGGCCGGAACGCGATTCTCGATGTCGGCCCAGCCGTACCCCTTGGACCAGATCACCCTGCCGCCTTCAAACACAGCGACGGAAACGCATCCTGCGGCATCCTTCGCGACGCCGGCAGCGACCTCGGCGTCGAACCTGGCGACCGCCGCCTCGAAGGGAGTGAACTGCGCCAGAGCCGCCGCAGTCCAAAGGAAGCTGAACAACACCGGGATGGTTACTTGGTGAATTGCGCCCAATCTGCCTCGATGCCTTGCCTCTTTCATGGGATTTCTCCTAATATAAATCCTGCAGTTGCAGGTCAGGAACAAGGCTAAGCGAAGACCGGTGCGCAGAGCAAGAGTTTGCTGCTGCCTCCGGAGAGTCACTTGAAAAGGGGATTTCGATGAAAAGAGCAGTCACCATTCCCCTATGAATTCAATGACAAGCACTGGTATCCTGCTGCCTGAAACAGGCGGATCATCATCTTTCATCCGGAGTCGATGGAGGACGGCGTGCCGCAGATACGAAAGGATGAAGACAAGCGATGAAACCGTTCAATTTTCGGGGCGCAACGGTTGTGGCGGGTGTTGCGGCGCTGACCGCGCTGATTTCCGCACAGGAGACTGCTCCGCAGCCGGCCCGTCCCGTTTTCGTGGATGGCCAGGCGCAGATCGTACCGGCGTTTCAGGATGCGAATCAGTGGATCAAAGAGACGCTCTGGGTTGAGACGGAATTCGATTCTGATCTGGACGGCAAGCGCGATCGTGTGTTCGTCGACGTCACGCGTCCGCGGCAGACCGACACGGAGGGATTGAAGGTCCCGGTCATCTATGAATCGTCGCCGTACTTCGCGGGGACCTCCGGGCCGAGAGAGTACCTCTGGGACGTGAAGCAGGAGTTGGGTGCGCCGCCGCCGCCGCGCAAGTCGCAGCCTGCGGTCAAGTTCAATCCCACCCGGGCGAATGTCTCGAACTCACAGGTGAACACCTGGGTCCCGCGCGGTTTCGCGGTCGTCCACTCCGAGGCGCCGGGCACGGGGTTGTCGCAGGGATGCGTGACGGTGGGCGACACGCCGGAGATCATGGCGCCCAAGGCGGTGATCGACTGGCTGAACGGCCGCGCGAAGGGGTTCAAAACGATCGATGGACTGGAAGAGGTCGTGGCCACGGGCTGGTGCACCGGCAAGGTCGGGATGACCGGCACATCCTATAACGGGACTCTCCCGGTAGCTGCTGCGACGACCGGCGTAAAGGGCCTGGAGGCGATTATCCCGATCGCGCCCAATACCTCCTATTATCATTACTATCGAAGCAACGGCCTGGTCCGCCACCCCGGCGGATGGCTCGGGGAGGACATCGATTTCCTGTACGACTTCGTCAATAGTGGCGACCCCGCGCGGCGCGACCGCTGCAATGAATTGTATCGCGACGGCATTTTTTCCCAAGGGCGCGAGCGCGAGAGCGGCGACTACAACCGGTTCTGGGCGACGCGCGATCTGTTGCCGAGGACAGGGAAAGTCAAAGCTGCCGTGCTGATGTCGCATGCATTCAACGATTGGAACGTGGTGCCGGAACACAGCGTGCGGATTGCCATGGCGCTGAAAGGGAAAGTGCCGCTGCAGATGTACTACCATCAGGGGGGCCACGGCGGCGCGCCGCCGATGGAGATGATGAACAAATGGTTCACACGCTACCTGTACGGGGTGCAGAACGGCGTCGAGAAAGATCCGAAGGCGTGGATCGTTCGTGAAACGACTCCCGCCCCGGCGGCAAAGCCGGAAGCTGCCGGTGCTCCGCCTTCGGGTGCGGGCCAGGGGCGGGGCAGGGCGCCGACTCCGCCGCCCACTCCGTATGCCGACTATCCGAACCCCGGAGCTTCCATGGTGAAATTGCGATTGCAGCCAGGTGGCGGCACCAGCGGCGGACTGAGTATCGACGCGGCGGGCAAGCGGGGTGCGGAAAAGCTGGTCGATAACGTCGAGTTCAGCGGTGCCGCGCTTGCGAAGGCCGAAAAGTCTGCAAATCGCTTGATCTACGCCACGCCCGAGTTGCGTGCGCCGGTGCACATTTCCGGGACGGCCCGGATCACCCTGCGGCTCGCTTCGAGCAAGCCGGCCGCGAACCTCTCGGTGTGGCTCGTGGTACTGCCCTGGGCCGACGGGCCGATCGGTCCGTCGAACCTCATCACGCGTGGATGGGCGGATCCTCAGAATTACGCGTCGCTGAAAAAAGGAGGCGATTACCACTCGCTCGCCCGCGGCGAGCCGCTTGTGCCGGGTCGGTTCTACAAGTTGACGTTCGATCTGCAACCCGACGATCAGATCATTCCCGCCGGCAAGCGCATCGGCCTGATGATCTTCTCGAGCGACCGCGACTTCACGCTGTGGCCTCAGCCCGGCACGGAGCTGACGATCGATCTTGACGGCACAACCTTGCAGTTGCCTGTGGTCGGCGGCGCGGCAAAGTACAAAGAGGCGATTGGTGCGCGATGAATCATCCAGACAGGCGCCATTCGCTCAAATCCCGGTCGCCATCGCGCCTGATCGTGCGACCAGCCTCTGAAAATGATTCAGGCAGTCCGTATCAACAATCAGCAGGATATTGCAACCTGTTGATTCTTGAACGAAATCTCAAAGTCAGTCCTCCTGTCCACAAAATTGGGAAACGGAACAGTGAAACGTCCGCTGCTGGTATTTGAGGATGTCGGGCCGGCATCCCGTCGAAGGCTTTTCGAGTGGTTGGGTGTGACTTTCATGGCCACGCGGTATGCGGTCCTGAGCCCGCTGTTCTGGATTGGCCTCGGGCTGGCGACCGCCTTCGCGAGCCACCCGGCGGCAGCGCTCGGAGGGGTGTTTCCGGCAGGACTCGGTTACGGCGTGTTGCTGATGACCTGCAATACCCTTCATACGCTCGGCCACATCCTGGCGGGCCGCATCATGGGAGCCCCGATGCAAGCGAACCTGCTGACTTCAACCCGCGATGTGAACATCTATACTTCGCCAAGTCCGCATACCCCGCCGCATATCCGCATTGTGCGCGCGCTTGGCGGCCCCTTCGCCAACTTGTCGATCGGGATTGTGGCGCTTGGCGCAGCGAAAGCTGCAGGTATCGACTTGCTGATAGTGTTCGGGTGGATGAACATTGCCATAGGTTTGTGGACTTTGCTGCCAATCCCGACACTCGATGGCTCCACAATCCTCAGGCAATTGCTGCGGAACATAAATGGACGAGCTGCCCGCACCTGATTGCCTTCACAATGAGGAGGCGCGGTCGCAACTGCTTCGAAGGCGCAAAACAGCCGCGGATCTCACTGATGCAAGAACCTGTGAAATCCAGGTATGCTTCTGCGCGGATTCCAATTCTTATGGATCTGGATGCGGCCGATCCCAGCAGGCGGGCGCCATCGGTTTTATTCCAAAATCCTGTAATACTTAACGACCGGATACTTCACGCTCCCTCTATCCGCACCCATGGATTTCAGATAGGCGTCCAGGACGCCTGAGCCGGCGAACCCGTCGGCGGCCTGGGGCTCGAGGCAATAAAAGGCGACGTTCGCAGCAGGCTGCGCCATGTCGACGTGAAACGTTCCCGCAGGGAATTCCCTGTCGGGCATTCTGGTAAATGCGCCGTCGAGTTTGATCATGTTGTAGCCGCCGCCGCGTCCCTGGCCGATGCGGTCGACCACGAACTCCTCGCCCGATACCCTGATCGGCTTCTGCAGGACTTCAACCCTGACATTGTGGATGCGCAGTTTTTCCGCGATGAAGCCCAACTCGGCCGGGATCAGATAGCCGCGGGGCACAGGCGCGGACGCCGTCCCTACCGGCTTGGTCATGAACTCCACGCCTTTGACCAATTCGGGCTCGCCGAGCATGTGCGCCGCCATTTTTGCCCGGACACTGGTTCCCGGAACCAGCTCGGACGTGTTTCTCTGCCGGTAGGCAAGCACGTCGACCTTCCCCCAGGATTCGTACTTTCCTGCCAGAAAATTCGTGAGCAGGCCCGATTCAGCCTTGGTTTTAACGGTTTCCACCACCTCGGCGTCCGCCCGGCGGCAGATCTCCTGCATCTCCTTGCCATGAAGAGCCGCGAAATTCAGGACCTCGGAGATCAGCGCATAGTGGGCATAAATCCGGCGTTGGAATGACTCGTGACCCGGTGTCTCCGCCAGGATCGCCATCCGGTTTCGCAGCCCGTAGGTGTTGGCCACAAACTTGGCTTCGTTAGACCAGATGGCCTGATCGTGCCCCCACACCGTCGGCGGCCATTGGCTGTCGAGGCCGCAGTGGGTGAAAACCTCGAGACCGAAATTTTTCCGGGTCGCCTCCCGGACAGCAGGGAACAGGGTGTCGAACACGTAACTGCGGGGTGCGGGGTGGGCTGCCGGAACGGTGCAGGTCGCATACCCGTTGGCATAGCCGTGCTGGACACGCCCCATCATGTGCGCGTCGAAAAACAGGATCGGATCCCAGCGGTTAAAGATCGTCCGATAGAGACCGGCGACCTCCACCGTGTCCACGCGGACCGCGTCACGATTGAGGTTCAGATTCTGCGAGTTGTTTCCCGTCCCGGTGAGGTGGGGTGTGCCCTCGTTGAAGTTGAGGGTGTCGTTGCCGTCGATGTTGAAACTGGGGCAGACGATGATGATGAGGTTGTCGAGGAGGGGGGTCATTTTGCCGAGCAGGATCTCGCGCGTCAACATCAGGAGCGCTTCCTTGCCCTCCGGCTCGTACGGATGGATGTTCCCCTGGAGATAAACGACAGTCTTGCCGGATCGCGCAGCCTCGTTCGGCGTCGTGACCCGCGGGCTGGCGAGGACGACTGCCGGACAGTTCCGCCGCTGTGGGCTGGTGTAGAGGGAGAAGGCATACACCTTGTCGCTGTTCCAGCGCATCGTGTCGATGAAATCGAGGATTTCGGCGGAGGATGCGGTTCGTTCGTAACTCGTCTTTTCGGGGACGGTCAGGTACTTGTCCGGCCACTTCCCGTTCCAGCCTTCGGGAACGGAATCGCCCCAATAGATTCTCTGGGCCGACGCAGTCACGACGAGAACAAGAAACAGGATCAGGGTCACCGTCGTTTTTTTTCTCATAAGGAAGCTCCTCAAAACAGATGGGGTCAGGTCTGCGAGATCTGCATTTTGGCGGCTGCCGGCCGCTGTTGCGGCAAAAATCAAATATTACAGGATTGACCTCTGTTACCAGGCGATTCCATAGTCTTCGCCGTTGTTGCTCGAGCCGGCCCAGAAACTGCCGTGTTTCCAGTCGAAAAAGATCGAGTTCATGGGTCCCGAGTTGCGCTGGACGGTTCGCGTTTTGTAACCCATGCCTGCGAGCGCCTGGATGATGTCCTGCGGCGTGCGTGCATCGACCCGCAGGTCGCCCGGGGTTGCCTCATGTGTTCCGAAGCTGCTCTGCATCTGGCTGCTTGTAATGTCGGGAGCCTCGCACGCCTGTTGGACGGTGGCATTCCATTCGACCACGTTCAAAAGATGCTGGAGGCAGCGCTGATCCTGTTCGTCTCCGCCTTGAATGGACCAGGAAAGGAAAGGCCTGCCGTCCTTCAAAGCGAGGCTTGGCGACAGTGTGGAACGCGGCCGTTGCCCGGGGCGCACGACGTTGAAGGGATTCCTCGCGGGATCGAGCACGAACGCCTGCATCCTCTGGCTCATGCCGATCCCCGTGCTGCCTGCGATGCAGGCCGGATTCCACCCTCCGCTCGGCGTCACGGAAACGACCCACCCCTTTTCGTCGGCGGCCTGAATCGAGGTCGTGCCCGCGGTGAATTCCTTGTGCCATTCGGCCAGCTTCGCTTCGCTCCACATATCGTGAGGCATGGCGCCGACGTTGCTCCGTTTTTCCAGCAGGCTCTTGTATGGGTTTGCGCCCCCCTGGAAGGGGTACGGGTCTCCCGGTTTGGCACCTGGATCGTTTTTCTCCCAGTTGATCAGTTTGCGGCGTTCGGCGGCGTACTCTTTGGAGAGCAGCCCTTTCATCGGTTCCTCGGGCGGCACATAGGGATCGCCATAATAGAAATCGCGGTCGGCATACGCCAGGTTCATGACCTGGTAGAGCGTGTGCATGTACTTCGGGCTATTGTATCCCATGGCTTTGAGATCGATCCCCTCGAGGATGTTCAGCGCCTGCAGGAGAACCGGTCCCTGCTGCCAACAGTTGAGCTTGTAGACCTCGATGCCCTTGTAGGTGGTCTTCACAGGCTCCTCGATGTAGCACTTCCAGCCTGCCATATCCGCGGGAGTGTGCAGCCCCCCCTGCTCCTGCGAACCGCGGCAGAACTCCTGGGCAATGTCGCCCCGGTAGAAACGGTCGTTGGCGGAGAGAATGGCTTCCTTCCTGCTCCGGCCTTTTTTCAGTGCCTCCTGCTCGGCGTCGATGAGTTTTTGCAGCGTAGCGGCAAGGTCCGGCTGCACCCAGATCTCGCCCGCTTCAGGAGCCCAGCGTTTCTTTTCGTCACCGGGATCATAGTGAGGCAGGAAGGTCTTCCTGGAGTACGGCCACTGTGCGAGAGTCTTTTTGGATCCTTCCCAGGCATTGGCGGCCTGGGCTTCCACCGGATACCCGTTCTTCGCCATTTCCAGGGACGGCGCCAGCACCTGTTTGAGGCTCATGGTGCCATACTCGGCCAACATGGTCATCAGACCGCCCGGAGTTCCCGGCGTGACCGCGGCGAGCGGGCCTTCGCTCGGCGGATAGGTCATGTTTCTGCTCCGGAAAAACTCCGGAGTAGCGCCGGTGGGAGCCACTCCCAGTCCGTTGATGGCGTGTACTTTTTTGCTGTTCGGGTCATAAATGAGAGCCTGGGTCTCTCCTCCCCAGCTCAGAGTGTCGACCATCGTGCTGACGACGGCCAGCATGGCGCAGGCGGAGTCGACGGCGTTCCCTCCTTGCGAGAATATCATGGCTCCCGCAGCGGCACCCAGCGGCTTTCCGGTGATCGCCACCCAGTGCTTGCCGTGGAGTTGAGGTTTTTCGGTGCGCGGCCAGCGCGGATTCTGAGAGCCAAACTGAGAAGGGGCGTCCCGCTGAGCGCGGAGCGCGGATGCTGAAAAAGCGAGTGTCAGTACGAGGATGAGGATCCTCAAACCTTTCGTCGGCCCGTGGGTCATTTCTCCTCCTTCGGCCTGTTGGCGGGCGGATTTGGTGCTGCACCGGACAAAGACTTTCAGATGATAATGCGAAACGGGTTTCAGGTCTCGAAAATTGCGGCCATTATGTCCCGGTGGCTGACGCTTGAGGAACTCAGGGAAAGGCCGGAATGGAGGTGTTTAAAACAGGGCGGGTATTAATCGATGAGGATGGCTCCCATGGAGGGGAGAGGGATACGTTGTTGAAAGCGCGCGGGCTGAAGAGGGTGTCCAACGGTTGATTCACGGCGCGACCAGGCCCGGCAGCAAATAGGCCCACCCGTCAGGCCGGGATAGAGATGGAGCGTGGTTGAGCGCCGTAGGTGCGGCACTAAATTAATGAAAATATGGAGGATGTGCCGGCCCTTCGGGCCTCGTTTGTGGCCGCGCCCGAACCCCGCGCTGGCGCGCGGGGCTATTCACTTCCGGCGCTTCGCGCCTTGGCTTGCCGTGATGCAATCGTTGGACACCCTCTGAAGCCCGCCCTCACTATTATTGCTCAGATCGGTGTGGGGTTGGGCTTCCGCCCGTGTTTAAAACGGCCGCCCATGCTCCGGCAGGACCGCGTTTATTCCCCGGTGGGCGAGGAGGTACTTTCGGTTTTAGCCTTGCGGCGGCGGGCCCACTCTTCGGCGCACTCCCGCATGTATTCTCCAAGGTCCTGGACGTCCTTCGCGGATTTGCGCCAGAATTCCTTGAATGCCTTCGGATCGCAGGCGCCGCCATACGCGCGCTTAAAACGCGACGACCAGCCGATCTCGTCTTCATAGTAAGAGGCCAGCTGGCGGCATGCCATCGCCGCGGCGGCCAGCGAGCACTCCGCGGGGAGCGGCTCGAATACCGCCGAAAGCCCCGGGTCATGCTGTTTCAGGCATTCCAGGATCCGGTTGTGGCGGTCGACACACAAAGCAGCCACATCGCCGCTGCCGGAGCCCGTCCATTCGGACTGGAAGGCCATGCGGGCGGTCTGAAGGAGCACGTTGACAAGCTTTGCTACCTCTTTTTCCCTTTCCATATCTCACTCCCTTTTCTCAAGATTTCGAAATGTTCGCGCAACAGTTTCTTGCCGTGATGGATGCGCCATTTCACGGCTGCCAGCGACACCCCGAGATAGCCGGCGATCCGTTTCAGAGGCATCTCGTCCAGAAAATGGAGCCGCAGCACCAGCGCATAATTGTCAGGGATGCGTTCGAGTGCGAGCTGCAGCTCTTCATCCGCGCGTTCGCCGGACGTGGTGCGGCTGATGGATGGAACCTGCTCCAGGATCGCCTCGTCAAAAGCGGCGCTTCTTCGCTGGAGCGCCCGCGCGCGGTCTGAAAACCGGAAAGCACACCGGCGCGTGATCGCATGCAGCCAGGCGGGGAACTTCCGCGGCTCCTCCAGCGAGGGCAGTGCTTTGAACGCGAGCAAAAACGCCTCCTGCGCCACGTCTTCGGCGTCGTCTTGAGGAACCATCATCCGGGCTGTCCGCACCACCGCGGAGCGGTACCGAAGCACTAGCGCATCGAAAGCGGCAAGGTCGCCGAGAATCGCCGCAACCACGAGTATTTCGTCGGGGGCGCCGACGTCAGCCTGGGCCATCGTTCATCCGTCTGCGACTTTCGGAGTCTCCGCTCCGTTCTTAAAGAGACTCGGGTGATGCCAGAGGTTAGAAAAAAGAGCAGTTCAATATTACGTCCAATTCTCTGCGCGCCCGCTTAATTTTGGACGAGCCGGGAGCCTATGTGCTTGCGGTTTTGCCTCGACGGTTCCGCACCTCGCAACGGCTCCATCGCCTCGCTCTCCGGTTTCCTCCTCTTTCCTGCCGGAATTGGCCATCCCGCCGGCGCCGGGTGAGAATGCGGTGGATTTTCAACGCCGAACCTTCGTATGATTCCCATAGCAGCGCAAAGCATTGGCCTCCAGGTTTGGAAATGACGGGAATGCGATTTGCGTCGGCGGTCCTGCTCTTAATAGCGCTGACCCGGACTAATGTTCCTGTCCAGGCCGGAGGCGAACGCCTCTATGAACTGCAGGGCCGGGTCGTGCAGAGCAACAAGAAGCCCTGGGGCGAGGCTACACCGGTGGTCTTTCTGCACGGCGTGCTGACCCCTTTCCACCAGAAGACTTTCGCGGAATCATCGGGGAAATTCAAGTTCAAGAACCTCCGCCCCGGCCTGTACTCGGTGATTGTCGGCATCCCCATGAGAGGGGAAATGATCCGGACCATCGACATCGGCCCCACCTTCGCCGACAGCAAGGGCAGGGTTAGCCTGGACCTCACTTTCGAGCCTGCAGCGCCGGAGGAGGCCAAAACGGTCTCCGCAGCAGCCCTCAGCATACCCGGCCGCGCTCAGGATGAATACCGCAAGGCGCAGGATCGTCTGGCCCGGCACGACCTTGCCGGCGCCATCGTTCATCTGAAGAAGGCTGTGGAATTCGCTCCACAGTTCACAGCGGCGTTGAATAATCTGGGCACGATCGCATACCAATCAAGGAACTACGAGGAAGCTGAAGGCTATTTCCGCCGGGCGCTCGAGCAGGATCCGGACTCTTACCCTCCCATGGTGAATCTGGGCGGGGCTCTGCTGTCGGGTGGAAAGACACAGGAATCGCTGAAGTACAATCTTCTCGCAGTTCGAGCCCGGCCGGGTGATGCGCTGGCTCGCTCCCAGCTGGGTCAGAGCTATATGCTCCTTGGCCAGACAGACCTGGCCGAAACCGAACTGAAGAAGGCGAAGGCGCTGGATCCGGGGCACTTTTCCTTTCCGCAACTGGTGCTGGCGGAGATTTACGCGCGCAGGCAGGAGTACTCATCAGCGGCGCTGGAAGTCGAGGAATTTCTCAAGCTCCATCCTGACTCGGACCGCGCACCCAATCTGCGCAGAATCCTGGAGGAACTTCGGGGCAAGGTTAAGAAGTGCCCGGCCTACTTCTTCGCGCCTGCGCCTTCCTCCTCCAGTGTCTGGAGGACCGACCGCCACTGGAACTTCTCGCCTATCCCGCGCACGTAGTAATCCATCCAGGCCATCTCGCTCATCGCCTTCACGAACTGGTTGCGCGGATCGGGTATGCCGTGGCTTTGTCCGGGGTACAGGAACAACTCGGTCGGCACGCCGAGCTTCTTCAACGCCATGTGCAGCTCCACCGACTGCGGGCTCGGCACGCGCGGGTCCCCTTCGACAACGTGGATCATCGTCGGCGTCTTCGCAGCCTTGATGTATTTCATCGGCGACTGGACCCAGTACGCGTCGTAATCGTCGTACGGCAGCCGGTTTCCCAGGTAGAACTGCCGGTTCCGCTGCACGTCGCTCTGCGCATACATCGAGATCCAGTTCGAGGTGCCCGCTCCTGTGCTGATCGCCTTGAAGCGATCGGTGTGGGTGAGGATCCAATTCGACCAGTGGCCGCCTGCGCTCCAGCCGAGGGCGCCCATGCGCGCGCCATCCGCGATGCCCTGCGCGATCAGGGAGTCCACTCCCGACATGATGTCGTCGAATCCCGGGGGAAAGTAGTTTCCCACGATGCCGGTCTTGTGCGCCTCGCCATAGTTGGTGGACCCGCGATAGTTCGGCCGGAGCACCGCATAGCCGGCCCCTGCGTAGACCTGCGATCCATAACCGCCGTTGAAGCCGAGGACGTCGGCCGATGCCGGGCCGCCGTGAATCGCAACGATCAGCGGATAGCTCCGGCCTGCCTGATAGCCCACCGGCTTGACGAGCACGCCGCCGACGGCCCTGCCGTCCTTCGACTTCCAGGTGATTTCCTCCTGTTCGCCGAGCTGGAAGCCGCGGACCTGCGGATTCACGTCTGTCATCTGAATCCAGGTCGACCGGGTTGCGATCCCGTCGATGCTCGCCGCGGAGAATAGGGTTGGCGGTGTGGTTGCGTCCGAAAAGTTAATCAGCAGCACGCCGCTGTCATCGTCGCGGTTTACCGATAGCGAAGCCTTCTCACCGGTTAGCTGCCGCACTGCGCCCTTTTGCACATCGAGCGCCAGGAGCTGGTTGGTGGCGCGGATGCCCTCGTTGAAGTAGATGGTGTTGCCGTCCTGCGACCAGAATCCGACCGTGACATCACCGTCGAATCCGCTGCCCAGTTTGCGCCACTGGCCGCCACGGTCGCCCACGGCCCGAAGATACACGCGCGTGTTTTTCATGCTGTACTGCTGCAGGTCGTCCGGCGCCGAAAATGCGATCCATCTACCGTCCGGGGAGAAGCTCACACCGCTCTCTCCGACCTCGGTGTTGCTGACCAATCGTTCGATGTGGCCGGTCGCCACTTCCAGGAGATACGGATCTCCGTTGATGTTCTGCTCCGTGACGTTCCGTTTGTAGCGGTCGGCTGAGATGCCGCGGAAACCGATCCACTTCCCGTCATCCGAGATCGAAAAGTCCGCGACCGTGATCGTGGAGTCGCGCGTCAGCTGTTTTGTCTCCCGGGGCTCGAGATCGATAGCCCAGAGGCTGATGAGCGGGGTGTCCTGGTTGCGGATGTTGACGGTGAATTTCTTCTCGCGCCGCAGCTTGTCGTCGGCATCCGCGCGTTCCGCGCCGGCGAAATAGACGCGGCGGCTGTCGGGCGCCCACTCCCAGGTGCCGATGCCCGCAGGCTGCCTGGTCAGCTGCTCCGGCGTCGCGGAGTCGATCCCTTCCACAGGCAACCGGTACAGCTGCTCCTCGCCGGGCTTGCCGCTTCGATATGCCAGCCACTTGCCGTCGCGGCTGAACGCGAAGGTGGAAACACCGTCCTTCGCGTCCGTGATGCGCCGCGCTTCGCCGCCGTCCGGGCGCATGAGGTACAGCTGGTTCTGATTCGCCGAGGCCGCAGGCGCTTCCCGGTTGGAGGCGAAGACGAAGAAGCTGCTGTCGCGCGACCATCGCGGCGAGGTCTCGTTCTTGTCCCTGGTGAAAGTCATCTGCCTTGTGGACGCCAGGCCCTGCTGGAGCGAAACGAGGTAAACATCGGTCTGCTGTTTTGCCTCCTTCCAGTCCGGTGTGGAGATGGTGTAGAGCATCCTGCGGCCGTCGGGGCTGGGCGCAGGAGAGCCGGCCTGCCGCATCTGCTGCATGTCGAGAAACGTCATAGGCCGTCCTGCGCCGGCGTTGCGGGTTTGTGCCACGGCACCCACCGCCAGGATCGCTGCTATCCAGCAAAGGCTGCAACTCGCCGCTCTCCAACGAAAAGTCAACATAGCTGCCTCACAAGAGAAGGTAATGATAAAAGCCCGCTTGCGGGCCCCGGAGTTATTCCAGGCTCCGTCACGAGAAGGAAATGGATCCTTCACACCGCTGAGAGGATACCACGGGAATAAATCAGTGAGCACGGGCTTTAGCCCGTGCGCTTTAAAACCCCTTATCTTTCCATTTCGATATATGTCAGGCCGCAGCTCGGAATACATCGGTGATCCGTTGTGCGGAATCGGATTTGATGGGAGGTTTGCGGCAGGAATGATTATTCGGCTTACAGCGCGCGGGCTGAAGCCCGCGCTCACTTGGCCGAAGCCCGCGCTCACGCCTGCTAAATGCCGGAACCGGATTGGAATATCTCGTGGCGGGCGCTGCCCTGAGTGATCCGGCTGCCGGCCGGTACGCTCCGCGTCAGCCAGACGTTGCCGCCGATGATGGATCCGCGGCCGACGGTAATGCGGCCGAGAATGGTGGCCCCCGAGTAGATGACGACGTCGTCCTCGATGATCGGGTGGCGGGGTACGCCTTTGACAGGATGCCCGTCATCGTCGAGCTGGAAAGTCTTGGCGCCCAGGGTGACCCCCTGATAAACGCGCACGCGATCACCGATGATGCACGTGGCGCCGATGACCACTCCGGTCCCGTGGTCGGTGAAAAAACGCCTTCCGATGCGGGCTCCGGGATGAATGTCGATCCCTGTGGCGCCGTGCGCGATCTCGCTGAGCATCCTGGGAAGCAGCGGAACTTCCAGCTCGAAGAGCGCGTGAGCGATCCTGTGGACAGCAAGGGCGTAGACGCCGGGATACGCAAGGATCGCCTCGTCCGGGGACAGGCACGCCGGATCGCCTTCGTAAGCGGCCGTCACATCCTCGACAAGCATCTTCTGGATCATGGGAAGACTTGAGAGGAATCGCCGTGTTATTTCCATCGACCTGCCGGCGCAACCTCGCACCGCGTCCGAATCAGTGCAGGCGAAGCAGAGGGCTCGCCGGACCTGCTCCTGTATGTCCCGTCTGACGCCATCCAGCGCGGCTCCAATGTGGAACCGGAGGTTTTCCCCGGTCGACTCCATGCGGCCGAAGTAGCCCGGAAACAGGACCGACCGCAATTCTTCCGCGATGGCTGCCATAATCTGCCTCGAGGGGAGAGGCTGGGCACAGCCGGGCTGCCTGTCGAGAGGGGCAAATCCTCCTGAGTAACGGCTCAAATCCTCGACGATCGACATCATGATCCCAGGGTCCATAGTCATGTCATTCATGTTTGGCTTCCGCCTCCAGATCTTCGAACAGCCAGGTGCTCAGATAGCGTTCGGCGTTGGAGGGAATGATCACCACGATCTGTTTTCCCCGGTTCTCCGGGCGTCTGGCGACCTTAAGCGCCGCAACCAACGCGGCGCCCGACGATATGCCTACGGCCAACCCTTCTTCCCGTGCGGCACGGCGTGACATCTCTCCCGCATCCCTGTGGTTCACCTTAATGACTTCATCGATCAGTTCGCTGCGCAGCACCTCGGGTATGAAGCCCGCGCCGATGCCCTGAATCTTGTGGGGGCCCGGCTTCCCGCCGGACAATACAGGGGAGTCTTCAGGTTCGACCGCGATCGCCTTGAAGCCCGGCTTTTTTGGTTTGATCGTTTCGGCAATGCCTGTGATGGTCCCTCCTGTACCGACGCCTGCGACCACCATGTCCACACTGCCGTCCGTGTCGTTCCAGATCTCCTCCGCAGTCGTACGGCGATGGATGGCGGGATTGGCGGGATTCCGGAACTGCTGCGGCATGATGTAGTTGTCGTGCTCCGCGACGAGTTGCTCCGCCTTCCGGATAGCTCCCGCCATTCCTTCCGTTCCGGGGGTCAAGATCAACCTGGCGCCAAACACTCTGAGAAGCTTGCGCCGCTCCACACTCATCGTGTCCGGCATTGTCAGTACTAATGGATACTGCCTGGCAGCACAAACCAGAGCCAGGGCGATGCCCGTGTTTCCGCTCGTCGGTTCCACCAGTACGGTTCCCTCCTTGATGAGTCCCTGCTTCTCGGCAGCCTCTACCATGCTCAAGCCAATGCGGTCTTTTACGCTGCCGCCGGGATTAGAAAACTCAAGTTTGGCAAGAACCTCTGCAAAGCAGTCCTGCGCCAGGGCGTGTAATCGAACAAGTGGTGTATTTCCAATCAGATCTACGACACTATCCGCAATTTTTGCCATTCCGTTCTCCCCAAGAACATTCCCCCGCCCGGCAGTCCTTGTCCCTCCCGGGCATCGCCGGAAACCCCTACTCCCTTACAAATCCTAACGCTAATGTAATAATTGGACAAGGTTGCCGAAGGCTCACTA
>JAFNAG010000190.1 GCA_017860135.1 Acidobacteriota bacterium | reverse complement strand
CAATCCTGGGCGGAATACGCCCTGGCGTGTGTGAAATCGGGAAACGCCCTGTTGGTTGTTCTGCACCCCCATCCGTTCCCAAGTCCAGGTCGAGCTCCAGGACCGGAACCAGGAAAAGTCCTTATCGAATTTCGCCACAGGAACCACCCAGGCGCCATTTGGATACAGCCATGAACCTGGAACATTCGATCGCCGCACTTGCGACACGCATCAGGTCAGCCGCCAGCATCACTGCTCTCACGGGAGCAGGCGTTTCCGCCGCCAGCGGTGTCCCGACGTTCCGCGGCAGCAAAGGGTTGTGGCGGAATTATGCACCGGAGCAGCTCGCGACACCCGAGGCGTTCCGGGAGGACCCGCGCCTGGTTTGGGAGTGGTACAACTGGCGGCGCGAATTGATTGCGAAGTGCCGGCCGAATGCCGCTCACACGGTTCTTGCCGCCTGGAGCCGGCGATATCCGCGTTTTCACCTGATCACGCAGAACGTAGATGGACTGCACGAGTTGGCAGGAACCCAGGACGTAGTGCGGTTTCACGGTTCGATCTGGGAAGTCCTCTGTTGGGAGCGCTGCCCGGGGTCGCCGGAGCGATGGCGCGATGATCGCGTCCCCTTCGAAGAAATTCCCCCTCATTGCCCGCACTGCAGCGGTCTGATCCGTCCCGGAGTAGTCTGGTTCGGCGAAGCCATCGACCCGGAAGTGTGGACGCGCTCCGTGGAGGCTGCTTCCTGCGAAGTCTTTCTCACCGCCGGCACCTCGGCCGTGGTGTATCCCGCCGCCGGCCTGATCCACGAAGCGCGGAGCAGGGGCGCCTTCACGGTGGAGATCAATCCGGACCTGACCCCCAACTCCGGTGCGGTCGATTTAACGATCCAGGCTCGCGCCGAAGAGGTGCTTCCCGCCGTCGACTCCCTCCTTCTGTCCTGACCACTAAGTGACGACTCCTGGAAATGGCACAATCGGGATCGCAATCGGTATTGTAATCGCTATCGGAATCGACGTCGGCATCATCGCGCTGCCGGCATCAATACAGAAGAGCCCGACTATGCATAGTTTTCGATAGCGATAGCGATACCGATTGCGATCCCGATGCCGATACCGATCCCGTTCCTCCATGGCGCTGAAATAAAACCTTTCCTTTTTGGCAAGGACTTTTATGTTAGTAGTACAGGAAGATATTGCCGCACTCAGACGGAGATCAGTCGCTTCACCTTATCCTCGACCGCCCTGCGGATCTCATAGAGGTGCTGTTCTGTGTCGGCTTCAAAACGGAGCACGAGCACCGGCTGGGTGTTGGAAGCTCGTACCAGGCCCCATCCGTGAAGGAAGAGAACGCGCGCGCCGTCGATATCTATCACCTCGTGGGTGTGGCGAAACTCGTCGGACAGCTCCCGCACGACATGGAATTTCCTGGCGTCCGGACAGTCAATCCGGATTTCGGGAGTGTACACTGTCGGCGGCAGGGAAGAGAGCAGGCTGGAAAGGGGTTCCTCCGTGCCCGACAGGATTTCGAGCAGGCGCGCCCCGGCGTATATGGCGTCGTCGTAACCAAAATAACGGTCGGCGAAGAAGAGGTGGCCGCTCATTTCGCCGGCGAGCGCGGCGCTTTCCTCCTTCATCTTCGCCTTGATCAGGGAATGGCCCACCTTCCACATGATCGGCCTGCCGCCGTGGCGGCGGATGTCATCAAACAGTGTTTGCGAGCACTTGACTTCGGCGATGATCGCGGCGCCGGGGTGTTCCCGCAGTATGGCGCGGGAAAAAATGACCATGAGCTGATCCCCCCATATGATCCGCCCGCGCTCGTCGACCACGCCGATACGGTCACCATCGCCGTCGAATGCAATGGCGAGGTCGGAGCGGCGCGACTGCAGCGATTCGATCGCAAACCGCATGTTTGCCACGACCGTCGGATCAGGGTGGTGATTCGGAAAGCGGCTGTCGGGCTCACAGAAAAGCTCATGCACCTCGCAGCCCAGGTCTCGATACAGGGGCGCACCCACGAAGCCGCCCACTCCGTTTCCGCCATCAACGACAAGCTTCGGGCGGCGCGGACCCATGCGGATGTTTCTCGCGATATGATCCAGGTACAGAGACAGGACCGACCGCTGTTCCAGTTCGCCCTTTCCCGTCGTGAAGGTCCGTCCGAGCGCGATTTCCTTGATTTCCTGGATCTGGTCCCCGAAGAGGGTGCTCTTGCCCAGGCAGACCTTGAATCCGTTGTTGTCGCTCGGATTGTGGCTCCCGGTGATCATGACTCCGGCATCGACACCCTGTGTGAAAAGGGTGAAGTACAACACCGGAGTCGGGATCATGCCGACGTCGAGCACACTGCAACCGGTCTCGTTCAGTCCCTGGACCATGAGGTCGCGGAAACGGGGAGAGCTGTCCCTGGCATCCCGTCCGAGGCTCACTCGCGCAGCGCCGTGGTTCCGGTAGTAAGTCCCAAAAGCGCGGGCAAGCTCGAGCACGGTTTCATCGGTGAGGTCCGTGCCGACGATGCCACGGATGTCGTACTCGCGGAAAATGTGCGGATTCATTTGCCTCCCGTACTACCTGCTGGCCAGACCGCCTGCAATCTCGCCGCCATCGATGGCATACACATGCCCGGTGAGAAACGCGGCGTCGTCCGACGCCAGAAAAGCGAACAGGGCGGCCACCTCCTCCGGCCTTGCATGCCGATTCAAGGGAATCTTTCGGTTCACTTCTTCGAGCATGGCATCGGTGTATTCGGCGCGCTGCATGGGAGTGAGCACATAACCGGGGGCCACGGCATTCACCCTGACCGCAGGCGCGAGTTCCAGAGCCATGGATCGGGTCAGTTCGATCACGCCTGCCTTGGACGCATTGTAATCGGCATAATAGGGGTATCCCATGATGCCGTTGGTTGACGCCGTGTTCAGGATCACGCCGCCGCCCCGCTGGACCATGTGCCGCGCGGCTGTCTGCGCCATGAAAAAATTTCCGGTCAGGTTGGTGGCCATCACGCGCGCCCAATCGTCGGGGGTGATTTCCAGGAAGGAATGGCGGATGCTGACGCCGGCGTTGTTGATCAGGACATCCACTCCGCCCATGAGCTCGATCGCCCGGGAGAAGGCAACCTGGACCTGATCATGATGCGAAACATCACAGGTCAGCGAACCGGAGAGACGGGGAAGCTCCTTGCGGACCACGGAACCCGCGTGCTCATCCCGATCGAGCACACAGACCCTCGCCCCTTCTTCCAGAAACCGCGCCGCAGTGGCGGCGCCTATGCCGCTTGCTCCCCCTGTCACGAGGACGGATTTGCCGTTCAGTCCACGCATGATGTCTCCTTCATGGGAATTAAGTGCGAAATAAAGCCGTGACCCACATCCCGGGGTTGGGCCGATCCCGACAACAAGCTTAGTACACGAAAGCGTGATTTCGATGGCCTATTTTTCCGGGACCGGAAAATCGAAAACGGTGGAATCGGGGTCCAGTCCAATCGGGCGACGTCCGCGGTTTTAATTTTTGTACTGGTACGAACGGGGCTGGGTTACTATTCCGGCTGGTGCGGAGGAGATGGATGCTGGAGGCGCGACGAATCGTGGAGGAGCTCAGGCGGAACCGTGTGACGCACGTCATCGGCCTGCCGGACAATTGGTCGGCGAAACTATTCGAGTCTCTCGCCGCCGGGAGCGACATCAGGCTGGTGGCCGTGACGCGAGAGGGGGAGGCGTTCGCAATCGCGGCCGGGCTCTGGATCGGCGGCGGGATGCCTGCAGTCCTGGTGCAAAACACAGGCTTCTTTGAGAGCGGCGACAGTGTTCGTGGCACTGTGATGCGCATGCGGGTTCCCCTGGTCGTCCTGATCACTTTTCGCGGTTTTGGCAGGGCCGTGGAATTGCAACCGACTCATGGAACCGGTACGATCGACGCCGACACAATGAGCTGCGCACAACTCGATTCCGCAGCCCTGATCACCGAGCCCACGCTCCGGGCATGGGGCGTGCCTTACCTGTATCTTCGGACAGACGCCGATGCGACACGGATTTCGGATGCATTCCTGCAGGCCGGGGAGCACCAGCAGCCCTGTGCTGTCCTCGTGACGGCAGAAATAAAATGAAGGGGGGGTGCGTGCTGACGAAACATGAATTGCTGGCGCCTCTGGCGGCGCATCGCGGCGACGCCGTCGTAATCACCTGCATGGGAATCACCCGCCCGTGGGCCGCTTACTCGCAAAGCGAGCTGGATTTTGCATCCGCGGACAGCGCCATGGGCCACACCGCGGATCTCGCGATCGGCCTCGCAATCGCGGATTCCCACCGAAAGGTCATCTGCCTGAACGGCGACGGCAGCATGCTCATGACGCTGGGTTCGCTCGTGACGGCGGTGCAGGCACAGGCCGCCAATCTTGTGCTGATCGTGGTCCAGAATGAAACGTATGAGATTACGGGGAACCAGCCTGTCCCCGGGGCCGGGCGAATCGACTTCACTGCGCTGGCGCGTGGCGCGGGATTCGCGCGGGTTTACTACTTTGAGGATCCGGAGACCTATGCCGGAGCTTTGCCGGAAGTATTGACCGGACCGGGACCGGTTTTTGCGGCAGTGCGAGTGGAGCCCGGAACCGAAGGCCCGATCTCCCGCGGCGGGACGGAAGGCGCAGGCTACCTGAAGTGTTCTCTGGCCGAATCGGCTCGCTGTCTCAGGCGTGCGCTGGCGAATTCAGTCTCGCGGAGCCAGGAGTCGGGCGCCGGTAAGGAACGCAGCCTGCCCGGGAGCTGATGAGGCGGGTTCGCGGCTGTTTGAAGGCAACGGATCGTGGCGCGGACAGCGGGAGGGTTATTGCGAGCGCAACCACGAAACATTCGATGCAGACGAAACCTATGGCTGCCGTTTGGTGCTTTCCGTGTTTTTCGTGGTTGCATCCATGAAATCCCCCTTTCGCCGCGGGCTAGAACGAATAGTCGGTGATCAGGATGCGCAGCGTCGGCACGATCTGCATGAACAGGTTCTGGGCGTCTGCCGCGAACACCATGGCAGAGAAGGCCGCCTTCAGCTCGTGCAATGTGAGATTGACGTGCCCGTAGCGGAAGACGGGGATACCCAGATGAAGCGATGCCGAGGCGCTCTGAATGGCTTTCCACCCGTATGTTATCTGGTGCCAGAAGGGAACGACAGGATCGCCCGTTGTGTGAATGGTGATCAGCGGCCTCGTGATCCGGCCCGAGGCCTGATACCCGGCTTCGATCCGTGCGAGTGCCGCGGAGCTCGCCGCCACGCGCTGAATCAGGACATTCATTTTGAAGTCGTTGTCGGAGCCTGAATACCACTTTCTGGTATTGTCGAATGCCTGCCCGGGCTGTCCCGGCTGGCCGATCTGGACCGCCCTTCCACCCAGCACTTCGATCGCGTTGTTGGTGCTGAAAACGCAGTACCAGAGGATGCCGAGGATGGTCTCCTGTACCGACTCGGGATCTGCAGGATCCAGGGGAACCCGTGTGACTCTCAGCAATTGCCGGGTTGCCGAGGGATTCTGTTCCAGCGCGGCAAGAATTGCCGGGACGAACTTCGACTCCCAGTTTTCCATGGTGCTTCTGGGGATGCCCAGAGGGGTGCCCAGGAGCGGTGATTCCGCCAGCATGTTCGGGAAGAAGTAATTGAAGACGACCAGGAAATCACCGAAATAGTTGATTTGTCTCCTGAAGTCGCCAATCGGCCCGCAGGCGGAAAGCCCCCCCGTGAACAGGTCAGGGTATTTTTCGAGGGCCAGCGTGGCGATCAGCCCGCCTTCTGACACGCCGACCAGGAAGACGCGGTCGAAACGAAACTCCCGTGAATTCCGGATCTCCTCGCGCACAAGGTCGGCGAGATCTTCAACCGCCTGCGGGACCACGAGTCCGTTGGCACGGTAACTTGTGGTGGCATAGGCATAGCCCATACTGAGGACAATGTCCTGAACCGGCAATTCCCCCAGTTCGTCGTCCGGCAGCGCAACGGGCAGGGTGGGAGAGACATAACCGTGCGCGTACACAACCACATCGTGATTCCATTGAATCGGCTCCTGCGGCACGCAGACGCGCCATTGCGCGCCATTCAGTTCCCCCTCGCGGCAGTTGGCGGGAACCTGCGCGCTGGCATCGGCGGCCGCGCACAGAGCTATCGCGGCAGCGCAGCCGGCGAGCAAAAGGTTCGATGCGATTCTATGCATGCGTGTATTCATGATGGCCTCCTGTGTCCGCAGCCTGCTCCTGCCGGCAGCGCTTCTAGCGATCATATACGGGCGTCTGCATGGCGCTGTTCTGACGCACGTCCGACTCAAAACGCTCGTGGAGAAACTGGAATACCGGTCCGGGTTTTCCGCTTCCAACGGATTGCCCGTCGAACCGGACTGCCGCGATAACATCGAAGCTGGTGCCGAAAATCAGCACTTCGCGGCTGTTATATGCATCGGTCAGCGTGATGTCCTCAAGGGATATCGCCTGCACCCTGCCCCGCGCACCCGGCTCTTCCAGCATCTCCACGGCGCGGGAAACGGTCGTCCCCTTGAGGATACGCCCGAAACTCGGCAGTTTGAGCACGCCGTCCTGGGTAACGATGGCGATGTTCTCCGAAGCCCCTTCCCCCACAAAACCCTGCTCGTCGAGCGAAATCGTGTAATCCACGCCGGCGTCCACTGCCTCCTTTTTCATCAGCGTATTCTGCAGGTAGTTGCAACTCTTGACGTTCGCAAAATAGGGTTTTTTCGGCGGAACACTGCTGCACTTGATCGAAACGCCACGGGCATATTCCTCCTCTGTGGGGACATGAAGCGTCGTGGTCACCAGGTAGAGCTGTGTGGCCGGACATTCGTACGGATTAACGGTGAATCCGCCCGGACCCCGGGACACGAACAGCCGGATGAGGCAATCGCGCACGGCGCTGGTGCGAATGGTCGCGATGGTGATTTCGGTGATCTCGGAACGGCTTGCGGGGAGCGCCAGGTGCAGAGCCCGGGAGGAGCGCTCGAGCCTGTCCAGGTGACGATCCAGGGCATAAACGCAGCCATCCACGCACTTGAATGTCTCAAATACCCCGTCCCCGCGGTGCACCATGTGGTCGTCCACGGGCACCATCATGAGAAACGGATGCGTGACCACTCCGCCGAACAAGCTGGAATACATTGCAAAGTAGTTTGCGTGGTATGGCTTCGAAAAGCCATCCGCCAGTTGCCGGCACTCCTCCAATCCGATGTGGCGCACTGTCATCTTCCGCTCCTGATCTCCGCAGGACCCTTTCTCGCCTTGCCTCGCATTCCGGCTGGCTGCCCGAGATCCTGCCGGGATTCGTTGCCGGCGCATGCATGCCGGGCAGCCTGCATGTTGATTAATCCCAGACTATAGCATTGTCCGCCCCTGCAGACAATTCGATCGCTTCCTGCGGGTGCAATCGGAAGTGAGACTCAACAAAAAAGAATCTGTCAATTATCATGTGTCCATTGTCATTTGGGGGCTCGGCAGGTTGGCTCTGCGCTCGCGTGCTTCACCCGCTCCGAACGCGATCCGGACCGCACGGGCCGGAGGTTTGCAGCGGCCAGATGACAAATGACCAATGATACATTCTTTTGTCGTTGATCGCTGCGCGACCTGAATTTTGCGAGGATTGAGTCTCACTTCCGATTGCGCTCGCTTCCTGCCCCGCGGCGGATCCCGTTTTGGTAGAATGTCGTTCGTTGCCGGGAATTACTCGTGACTCTGGAGGGGATCTGACGGAAGGCGTCGAGACAGGCTGCGATGGAATGCCGGGAGAAGCTCGTCACCGTCGCCGGATGCGGGCTTGCAGCGTGACGCGGCCTGTTTCCGTGTCCGGAATACCCTGCCGCATCCTGCAAGGGTAATTGGTGGAAGTGAATTCATCGGGTTTATGACCGGTCTTCGAGGGCCAGTACATTGGTTCCGGATCAAATGGACGAAGAGCAAGGAGGGCTGCCATGATGGTGATGATCGTCGATTCGAAGAAGTCTCTGGAAGAGGTTTGTGCGGCGATGGAGCCGGCCGTACAGAAGCACAAATTCGGTGTCCTGGGCGTGCATAACCTCAAGGAGACCATGGCAAGAAAAGGCGTGGATTTCGGCCGTGAATGCGTGATCTACGAAGTCTGCAACCCGCACCAGGCCAAGCGGGTGCTGGAGGCCAAGATGGAGGTGTCCACAGCCCTGCCATGCCGCATTTCCGTGTACACGGAGGGAGGTGGTGTGAAGATTGCCACCATCAGGCCCACCGAAATGCTCGCGATGTTCGACGTTCCGGGACTCTCCGCCGTGGCACAGGAAGTGGAACAGACCATTGCTGCCATCATGAACGACGTAGCCGGGTGAATTCGGAGGGCAGGGCTGCGTATTGCCGGCCCGGACGCCTGCAATGGAGGAAAACCCAGAATTCCGGGCACATTCGCCTTTGCCTTCTGACCTGGCGCGTGACGCGGCGAACTTCCCCCCGACAGGCGGATGCGGAATGTAAAAGCAACTTTTACATTGTATATGGCTGTGCCTTCTTGATTGTCTTCCCGCGTCCCCGTAACATTCAGCTCTTGGATTTGTTGCATTCCACAGGGGGCTTTTCAAGCAAAGGACTCAGGAGATTCATGCGGCTGTGACACTCGCTCGCGCTTCCGTTCTCGGATTACCCCGGCCTGATGCGCCGCCCCCCCCAGCGCA
>JAFNAG010000189.1 GCA_017860135.1 Acidobacteriota bacterium | reverse complement strand
TTTCCGAGAGGCGCTCGGCCTGGTGCAAGCGCAGAAGGAGCAGGCGGCGGAACATCTGCATGACGGCGGAAGCGTCCAGCGAAGGGAGCGGCAGAAACTGTCCATCGGGAGAAAAAGCGCCATCGGTGGCCAGCGCGTGGCAGTGGGGATTGAAGTTCGCGCCGTAGGCGCCGAAGGTTTGCAGAGTGGATGTCTGGATCAGGCCTGCAGAATTTACTTTTTTCGATCGGATTTTTCCTCAACGTGCGGTTGCACGCCATCCTGCCCGCCGGGCCCCTGCTTCTTAAGGAGGGCTTCGAGACCGGCGAACGGCTTGTGGGTTGAAACCGGGGACTGCACGCCGCCCGGCGCCGCTTCGTCGTACCAGTCCGCGACCGAATGCCGCGCGTGCTCGTTGTCGTGACAGTACACGCAGAGCAGTTCCCAGTTGCTTCCGTCCGGCGGATTGTTGTCGTGATCGTGGTCCTTGTGGTGCACGGTGAGTTCCCGAAGCCGCTTGCCCTCAAATTCTCGCCCGCACCGGCCGCAGACCGGCGGGAACAGTTTGAGCGCCCGCTCGCGGTACCCCTGCATCCGCAGTTCCCGCTCGCGCCGGGCCGAAGCTATGAACTCTCTTCTCCTATCGTCATCCGACCGGGCATTGTCCGGCGACATCGGATCCACCTCCCGGATTCCATCCACTTCCCAAGAATCAACACCGAAAGATTTACTTTTTTATCACTTTAAAAACAAGATGAAGCCACGGATTTCACAAATTTCACGAATGCGGCTGCAGGCACACGTTCGTGAAATTCGTGGAATTCGTGGCCGCTTTGCAGTCACTCGTAGCGGAGGGCTTCGACGGGATCGAGGCGGGCGGCTTTGGCGGCGGGATAGATGCCGAAGACCAGTCCCACCGACACGGAAACCACGAACGCCAGCAGGATGGAGTTCAGGGTCACGATCGTCGACCAGCCTGCCATCATGGCGACCAGCCGGGACAGCCCGAAGCCGCAGGCGATGCCGAGCAGGCCGCCGACAAACGATATCAGGATGGCCTCGACGAGGAACTGGCGCAGCACGTCGCGCCGGCACGCCCCCACTGCACGGCGCACGCCGATTTCGTGAGTGCGCTCGAGGATGCTCGCCAGCATGATGTTCATGATGCCGATCCCGCCCACCAACAGGGAAATGGAGGCGATTGCCACCATGACCATTTCGAAGATGCGCTGCGTGCGCTTCTGTTCGGCGAGCAGTTCCGCGGGGACGACCAGGCTGAAGTCCCCTGCATTGCGATGGGATGTGTTCAGGATGCCGCGTACGACCTCGGCGACGGCGCTGACATCGGCGGTCTTATCCATCTGCAGGAAGAGGCCGTCCACTTCGTCCCTCAAATAACTGCGGTTGTCTTCCAGCCGGTATATGATGCTGTCGACAGGTGCATAGATGAGATTGTTCAGGTCCTGCGCCTTCAGGCCCGAAAGCTCGTTTTGCATCGTGAGCTGCGGCCCCAGGATCCCGATCACCCGGAACCACTGTTCGTTTATTTTGACGAATTGCCCGACCGCGTCGGCCTGGAGAAAGAGGTTGGACCGCGCGCCTTCCCCCAAAACACAGACGGCAGCCACACGGTCATTGTCATCGCCGTCAAAGAACCGGCCGGCCGTCAGCCTCAGTCCGGCAATATCCTTATATTCGGGGGACACTCCATACACCCCCGGCATTTCCTGCCGCGGTTTCGGGAGCATGCTGGATGGGGCGACGCGTTTGCGGGGCGTCGAAGCAGCCAGGCTCCCGACGTTCGTCCGGATCACTCTGAGATCCTTCAGAGACAAGCCCGGCGAGATCTTGCGGATCCTGAGCATTTCCTGGTTGTCGGTGACATCCCTGGCCTCGACGATCAGGTTGCGCACGCCGAGTTGCTCGATAAAAGCCAGGATCTGTTGCTGCGCGCCCGCGCCGATCGAAAGCATGGACACCACGGCGGCGACCCCGAAAATCATGCCGAGCATCGTCAGGAGGGATCTCAGTTTGCGCACGTAAAGATTCTGCAGTGCCAGTCGCAGGTCCGGCAGCCACTGCCTGCTCCGCCGTCTGGCCAACGCCGTCTCGCCTCCACCGCTGCCCGTCATTATTGCGATCCTCCGAGAATCGACGACAGCGGGCCCGCCTTCCCGGCAGCCTTGCCTCTTTGCAGTTCGGGATTCACCAAGGCCACCTCGGTCCCTTCTGGCAGCCCTTCGATTACGGCCCGGCTTTCGGTGAGATGCTTGACTTGAATGTCCTGCGCTTCCCAGCCCGCCGCACTCCGCACATAGACAACCTGTTTCCCCTCCTTCTGGAAGAGCGCCTGGCGCGGAAGCGACAGCGCGTTATTCAGGCTCGCGCCCCGCACGGTAACGCGTGTGGTCACCCCGGGATTCAGCCGGGCGCCGTCCGCGTCCATCTCGAAAGTCACGTCAAAACTGCGGGTCGAGAGCATTTCCAGATAGTCGAGATAGGAAGACATGGTCCCTGTGGACGCGGATTCGGCGAGGGATTTGATCCTGCCGGAGAACACTCTGAGCGGCTCCGAGTCCACACGCACATTAATGGGCTGCCCTGCAGTGAGGCCCCCACGATCGTTTTCGGTGACTTTGGACAAAATCTCCATCTTGTCCATATCCTGGATCTGTGCGATCAGCCGGCCCGGATAGGCCTGATCGCCTTCCCGGTATTCGGGGATTTCCATGCCGGAGGAGATCGAAATGCTGCCGCTGGCGGACATGAGGGATTCCAGATTCTGGCCGAGCACCACCACACCGCCGATCGGCGCCCGCAGGGTCATGTTGTCGATGTTCTGCTGCGCGAGTTTCATACCGAGCATGGCCTTGGTGCGCGACGCCGCCTGAACGGCCTGATCTGCCTGATCGGAACTCGCACGCGATTGGATGTCGCGCTGCAGCTGCTCGAGCCTGCGGCGGGACTCTTCGAGGGCGATCTCGTTCTTCCTGGCCTCGATCCCGCTGAGCAGCTCGTTCCCCTTCACCGTCAGTTCGGCGCGCCGGACGTCAAACTGCGCCCGCAACAGCGACACTTTGTCCTGCGCGGCCCGGACTGCCTGGTCTGCTTTCATCTTTCTGATCTGCTGGTCCACTTCCTCCAGCTGCGACCGGCTCTGTTCGAGGTTGTATTCCTGCTCGCTGGGATCGAACTCGACGACGACATCGTTTTGCTGCACGATCGTGCCCGTCTTGACGATGTGGACTATCTGCAGAGTCCCACCTGCCACCGGAGGGGCTACCATCATTGCGGTCCTTGCCGGCCGAAGCTCCCCCAAAGCGTGCACTATTACTTCCACCGGTTCGTGCACCACGCGCACTGTCGGGATTCCCGGCTCCGGCTTTCGCAGGCTCGTGAGCACACCGCACGCCGCGCTCGCGCCCATGGTTGCAATGACCAGGATAGTCCTCAGGTACCGTCTCATGATCGAATCCGTTCTAGAATCTGGAGCCCATTACCGTTGGAATAATTACCCGTTCTAAAGCGCGCGGGCTGAAGCCCGCACTCACTCTACTTACACCCGCGCTCACGGGTATTCTTCACTGAGCACGGGCTTTAGCCCGTGCGCTTTAAATCTTCTTACCTTCCCCGCCGGCTGCCACTTCAATCCTTCTCCTCGAATGCCGTCGGGTCCTTGAGCGCCACGCGTTCCCCCTGTTTTAAACCGCGCGCTACCTGGACCCGGCCATCGCCCCGGCGCGCCACCTCGAGCGCCCGCTCCTGGAATCCTCCGCCGGCGAACACATACGCCACGGTTCGGCCGCTCTTGTCAAACACGGCCTCGGCAGGGATCAGGATGGAGCCGGGCAGCCGCTCCACCTCCACTCGGAACGTCGCGCTCATTCCCGGCCGCAGCCGGGGATCCGGCTGATCGAGGCTCACCGCCAGGTCGAAGCTCTTGCGGATCGGGAAGCTGGAGTAGTCCGCCTTGGCCAGAGGGCTGATCGTGCTGACCGAGCCCTTGTGCTCCCTGTCCGGCACCGCCTCTACCTGCAGGGTGACAGGCTGGCCCGGCGCGATCTTGCCCCGATCCGCTTCGTAGACGGGAGCATTCGCCTGGATGGTCGAGAGATCCGGAACCTCCACGATCGCGGCTCCGGCCCACAGCCGATCGCCTTCCTTGAAGACGGGCGCCGTCCCCCCGAGTATGCTCGTGCGCGCGCGCGGATTGGGCAGCACGGCGGCGATTCCCTCGGCCGGTGACGTCAGGGTAAGCGCGGCCAGGTTGCGTTCTGCCTGTTCGAGGTCGGCTTTCGCCTTGTCGCGCCTCCGCAGGACACCCGCAAGATCTGCTTCCGCCCCGATGCGGCTGGTGGCGATCCTGGTCTCCGCTTCGCGCAGTTTCCGCTCGGCCTTTTCGAGCGCCAGGAGGTTCTTCTCGTGCTCCAGCTTGGGGATGACCTCCTGAGTGCTCGCGTCGAGCCGGGCGCGCTCCACTCCGAATCGGGCACTTTGCAGATCCGTAAGGATCTGCTCCTCGTGCATCTTCTGTTGCGCGTTGGCGCGCTGGATCTCGGCTTCCACCTGCTGCAGGACGGCGCGGGACTGGTCCGCGCTCCGCTGCAGGCTGGTAGGGTCGAACTGGACGACAACATCCCCTTTGCGGATCGGCGCCCCGTCCCGACAGAGCTTCAGAATCTGCAGGTCCCCGGCGTTGAAAGGCGCCGTAATCATCGTGGAAGATCGGACCCTGATATCTCCCCGCAACGCGACATATTCCACGAAATCGCCGAGCGCGACCTCCGCGGTGGGTACCGCAGCCGCTTCGTTGTTTCTCCACGGTCCCCAGACGCCCAACGCCACGACCGCTGCGGCCGCCAGGATCAGGCCGGACAACGTGCGCCGGATCACGGAAGATCTGCGTCTTGCAGCGGATTTCATGCGCCCTTTCCAGTATCAGTCCGGCTGCCGCACTGCCGCGCCTGCGCCGGAGTTCGGGTTGCGGGAAACGGTCATTCCCTCTTCGAGCCCCGATTCGATCACCACCTCGAGCTCGTTCATCGGACCGGTCTTGACAGGACGCAACTCGGTCCGCCCGTCAGTCAGGATCCGGACAACAGATTGCCCGTTCTGCGCGGCAACCGCCTCCCTGGGCAATAGCAGCACGTCCTCCGATCCCTCCAACTCTACGTCCACAGCCGCCGTCAGGTCGGGAAGGAGTTTGGGATGGCTGCCCCGGATCGAGATCACGGCGGCAAAATATCTAATCCTCTTGGAATACTGACTCGAGGTGCCGATGGCGCTGATGCGATCCACGATGCCGGGAAAGACCAGGTCGGGATATGCGTCGAGGCGGACCTCGGTGTTCATACCCGCGCGCACCTGCGCTACGTCGACCTGGTTGAGGCGGGCAACCACCTGCATGGCGGAAGGATCCACAACCAGCATGATGCCCCCTCCGGGCCGCACCTCGTCCCCTTCCTGAGGATCCACCATGCGTGTGCCCTTGTAGATCGGCGTCAGGACCACCAGTCCATCCAGCTGGGACCGGACGGTCATCTTTTCGATGTTGTTTTGAGCGTATGTGACCGCCTTCTGCGCGCGGTCGCGCTGAATCTCGAGGATGCGCAGCTCGGCCGCGGCCGCTTCGCGCTTCAGCGCAAGGGTGTCGTTGACCTGCTTGAGCCTGGCCTCGGCTTCCGCGAGGTTCTGCTTGTTGATTTCCGCCTGGATGCGCGAGACGACTTCGTTCTTTCTCATCTCCACCCGCGCGGACTGGAGATCGACCTCCGCAGTCTTGAGCTCGGTTTCGTCGGCGGCACGAGCCGCCTCCTGGTCCGCCTGCTTCTTCCGGATCTGCTGGACAAGGTTATCGTATTCAGCCTGGCGGTCCAGAACCGTCTTCATCTGATTCTGGCGGTCGAACTCCACCAGGATGTCCCCTTTGCGGACGCGGGAGCCATTGGGCGCGATCCCGGTGATGACCATTGTGCCGGTCATCTGTCCGGAAAGACGCGGCGCGAGTACGGTGTAGGACTCGACGGCCGCCACAGTGCCATGAAGACGCGCCGTGTTGCGCAGATTGCGGCGCTCGACACGCACTGTGCCGGGAGACCCTGCCGCTTCCTGCGATGCTGCCTGCGGTTCGGGACGGGCACAAGCCATCAGTGCCAGGATCGCGGCCGCAGCTACCGCTGAAGGCAGAACCCGCCGGTTCCGGCTTGCCTCGAAGGAGATGGTTCGATGCAGGCTGGTCAGTGTCACAGCGCCTCGCTCCGGACACAAGGTGCGCCACCGGCTCGGGCAGGCAGTGCGACGATTCGGATACGCGGAGTGCACCCTGTTTATTCAAACGACTCTACCATTAGACGCCGGAAGGAGGGTAAAGGACTAAGAAAATCTTGGATGACCGCACGTCCGACAGCCTATCCACGTCCGCATCTGTTGAGATTCCGCCGGAGCCGCTGAGGTAATGGCTCTCCGGTTCAGAGAGCAGGGTGGCTCCACCACGTTGCACTTCCGGCAGCGGCAGGCAGCATTCAGCCTTGCAGGGAGAGAAATCATGGAAACTTACGATCAGGCTTTTTACCGGACATCGGCACATCCATACCCGGAATACCGGTCGGGCTGGGGGCGACACCCGAACGCTCGTTTGAAAACAACCTGCCGCTTTTCCAGGATCGCAGCAACTCTTCGGCGTCCTGGTCCGGGATTGAAAAATGCCAGTTCTTCCCTTCTCTGTCGCGAATACCGTCCTTGTCCAGCTCCACCTCTTCCATCCTGAGTTTGAAGGAGTGCTTTTCGGAGATAAACTCGATCCCAGCTGGCGTCAGCGTTAATTCCCCGGAGCAGCTTCGTAAAAAATGCCGGTGCCTGGCTGCGTAGGTGCGGACCGGGGAAATGTCAGCCTGTCGGATTGGAAACTCCGGGAGCCTTGCGGCAGGTGGGAGATTGACGGCGGCCGCGGCTGCTGCATCGGCGAGATCCCCGGGTGAATGAGCCGTTGCAGAGGCAGCCTGTTGCTGACGGCGAGCGGAGGGAGTTGTTTTGCGGCGGGTCGAAGGCAGGATCTCGATGGAGACGGATCGTTGCACGATGCCGCTCACCAGGAATTCGATCCTGTGGCTTCCAACCGGCAACTCCCGGCCCAGGTTCAAGCACAGGAAATCCGACACCTGTTCAAACTGCAGTTCGGGCAGCTCGAAAATCTCTTTGTTAATGTTTAATCTTATTTGAAACGACATCTGCCGGGGCACGGCGTCCGAGTATTTTAGATACACACTCACGCCGTTAGCCTTGACTGGTCCGCGGAAAACTCATTGGCCACTCCGACCGGCTCTCCCCGGCTGTCAACTCCCATACAGGTAACAGGAACAAAATCCTGGATCTTGGTAACTCCCTTATCTCCGAAGGTTACTACCGCGATCTCCACTCTTCTGCGCGCGAGGGGATCCTCCTGGAGGTCCTCCTGAAATACCTTGAGACTCTGATTGAGCTCGTTTATCGGGGGGCCCGCCATCGAAGCGGAAGTATCCAGCAGGAGTACACAGGCACATCGAGGATCGGGATTCATCGCGAACTCGACATCGATCGTCGTCATCTGAGACTCTCCTCTGCTCGATTGTGGCAATCATAAGCATCAGTGCTATATAGAATATGGTTCCTGCACTTCACTTGCAGCGATGCCGTGAGGATAGCATCAGTCTTACCGGATTACACGCGTAAATCTCCGATCGCCCGCCTCCCGCATTGTGTGTTTGAGATCAGGAGCTGATTGCGGGTTTTGCTGTCACCTACGAACGGGCTGCAATGCCCGAAGTCTTACCGGCGCCGTTTGCCGGCATGAGAGTACCAACCTAATTCTTACGGGAGGGTCCGCATGTGGCTGGGGATTGCCATCGCGGGCACGCGACACAGTATCCCGTTCTCACCAAGCAATCTGGTAGACGAAACGCCGAAGAGGTCCGGTTTTGCAGCTGCGGAGCAAGTTGCACGGGAAGGCGATTGAGTTGGCAGGGCCAGCCGCCAGTCCGGCAGGACATGCGATGGCGCCTCATCGTGCCTTGCCGCCTCTAAGTGGTCAGTCGCATAAATACGATGACGTAATTACGAAATGTGGTACTAAGCCGTCGATCGGATACCGGCAGCTGCATCTCTCCGGCGAAGCCCGGCGTGACGAATTTCCCTATCGCAGTAGCGATAGCCCGCTTATAATGGCTCCATATCAAGCATCTCATCCTGATTTGCCGCACGGGAGGCCCACATGCCCGAGATCGGTCAGGCTGCATTGCACCGCCGGTTCGCCCGCCTGTCGGCAGAGGGATGGGTGCCGTCTGCGAGGCTGAACTCACCATACTCAGGCGCACAGTCGCCCTCAGTCGAAGGTGGAGGCCCTGGTCATGAAGCGCAAGGAAATTGAAGCAGTACTGGCAGAGTGGGTGCAGGCATGGAAGCGCCGGGACGCAGTCGCTCTTGCGGCCCCCTACTCCGAGGACGCCGTTTACAAGAGCGCCCTGGCTGGCAAGATTCAGGGGCATGCCGAGATCGAGTCACTATACCGAAGCTGGTTCTCGGCCTTCCCGGACATGGAATTCCAGCTCGAAGCCCGGCTCATCGACCGGACAGAGGCAGCCGTCATCTGGTCGCAGCGAGGCCGGCACATGGGCGATTTCTGCGGCCTGGCGGGGACCGGCCGGAGCTTC
>JAFNAG010000555.1 GCA_017860135.1 Acidobacteriota bacterium | reverse complement strand
AACCTGGCCGACATTCTGTACTGGACGCCCGGCGAGCGGGAAGGCGCATCGGAGTATTTCCGCAAGGCTCTGGACAAGGCACAAGCGTACATGCAGAAGCTGCCGCGCGATCCGGCGCCGGCCTCGGCGCGCATAGCGCTCTATCTGGCGATGATCGGCCAGAAGAGCGCATCCCTGGATTGTCTGGATCGGGCCCTGCGGGTGGAAGGCAACAACCCGGAGATTCTCTTCAAGGCGGCGCAGATCCACCAGCAGTTCGACGACAGGGAGAAGACCATCGGGTATCTCCGTGCGGCCCTGGACAAGGGGTTGGACAAGAGGAAGGTCCTCTTCGATCCGCGATTCCGCATCCTGAAGGAGGATCCGGAGTTTCAAAAGGTGCTTGGAAACCGCTGACAGATTCCACGGGTTAAACCCGCGGGATAGAGAGGAAGGAATATAGCCATGCCTGCAAAGACGGTAACAGTAACGCTGTCAAATGGTGCAATTACGATCAACCCATGGGTCGTGGCAATTTCCACGACCAAAGAGGACTTTGTTAGCTGGGAGGGTCAAGGCTGTAGGGTCAAGATCGATCTCGTCCACCCTCAGCACCTTTCGCTAGTTCCCTCGAGCTGTTACGCGCCTAGAGTAACGGGAACACCTACAGATGATGCGCACCCGGGGACCTATCACTACGTGGTCAGCGTCTTAGGCCCCGACGACGACCAGCGCGTAGCCAGAGCGTACACCATCGATCCGGATTACAAGGTCGATCGCTGAGAAGACGCGGTGACAGGTGCCTCGACCTCTATGGAATTGGTGTAAGGCTAGAATTGCACCAATTCCTGTTGGGCTGGGCAGCCAATGGCAGGGGGTTCTATATCGGGAGCGTGCCCGGTTTGCTGCTTTTGCAGATATGGACGGCAGAACGGATGTCTTGTGGGAAAATGAGTCGTACCCTAATTCGGGCACTCGGGGCTTACCCTCTCCGGATAGCCGTCATCTGGCGATGGAAGGCTGCGCACAGATAACGACATCTGGATGCTCAGAATGCAGAATTCAGAATTCAGAATGCGATGAGGCTCCTGGTTGCACTCGCGATTGCGGCCACTATGTACGCCGCCGAAGGTTCGGAGCTTGACTATTCCATTGTGGTCACCGGCGAGGAGCTCCTCCGGGGCAGTTACCCCGACGCCCACGTCGCCTTCATAACCCGCACCCTGCAGGCCCTTGGCTGCCATTGCGTCGGGGCAAGCATCGTGGATGACAAGATCGCCGACCTGAAGGATGCCCTGCGGACGGCGACGCAGAAGGCGCCGCTGGTAATCGTCACCGGCGGCCTTGGCCCCACCGTCAACGACGTCACGCGCGAAGCGCTGGCGGAATTTACCGGCGTCGAACTGCGCGAACAGCCCGAAGTGCTGGCCGAGCTGGAGCGGCGGTTCAACGTGCCTCGAGACCAGCTGCGCCCCAACATCCGCCGCCAGGCGATGACGCCCATGCGGGGCACTTACCTGAAAGCCTCCTTCGGCACCGCGGCCGGACTCGTGTTCGAATGGGAGGGCAAAGTCATCATTGCACTCCCGGGGCCGCCCCGCGAACTGCAACCGATGGTAAGGGACGAGCTCACGCCCTATCTGCAAAAGAGATTCGGCGTCCGTTCTCCCGGAAGTTCGATCACGCTTCGCTTCGTCGGCATCGGCCAGTCGCTGATCGACCAGACCATGAGCCGGAGCGTCCCGCTGCCGCCGGACGTGGTGGTCGGTTCCCAGTTCGAGGCAGGCCGGGTCGATTTCACCTTCATGCTGCCCGGCAAAGGGCCGGAAGAGGAGGCGCGCCTGAAGGAGCTGGCTGCGAAGTTGCACGATCACCTCGGCGAGTACATCTATGCCGATGACGGCTCGTCGCTGGAGGAGCAGGTCGTGCGGATGCTTTTGGCGCGCGGAGCCGAGCTGAAGCTCGTGGAGATCGGCACAGGAGGCCGGCTCGCGGCGAGCCTTGCCGGACTGCCCGGAACGACGAGGTTATTGAAGGGCGCCTATGTGGCACCCAGCGAACAGGCGATGCGCCGGTTACTGAAGGCCGTCGAAACCACAGGCGAGAAGCCGGAAAGCCTGAAGGTACTGGCCGAAGCGGCCGGAGGCGAGTGGACCATCGTGACCGGTGAGCTCACAACCGATGATGCCGGTGCCCGCTCCTGCAGCGTCCTGTTCCGGCTGGGCGGGGACCGATGGGGATCGATGCGCGTCCCCGCCCAGGGCTCGGGCGACATTTCTCACACAAACCTGGTGACGCAGACCTGGGACCGGCTGCGCCGGCTCATGCTCCAACCGTAGGCCGGGAAATAACGGCCACCAGCACCTAAACGGTGGATCACACCGGATCCGGCATCACGTACGGCGGACGGTAGTTGCGCGTCAGGTAGGTGTCCGCATCCTCATCATTGACGAACTTTTCCGAGCTCGGATTGAAGTGCAGTTTGCGTCCCGTCCTGTACGAGATGTTGCCGAGGTGCATCATCGCAGTCGACAGATGCCCCTCAAGGATGTCGGCATTGAGGTCCTGCCACTTGCGTGAGCGGATGCAATCGATCCAGTTGCCGAAATGGAGCTTTTCCAGAGTGTCGACCGGCGGCTGCACTTCTTTTAGCGTCAGGGATGGGCCCGGCGCGCCCTCGCGGCCCAGGTACGTCTTGAAGTGGCTGTAGTTCAGATACATCCACCCTTCCGTACCGTAGAGCAGGCTGCCCTCCCGCTCGCCGCCTTCGTCGTTGGTGTCAAGACAGCGGACTTCGGTCTCGAGGATGGTTCCGTCGCCGTACTCAAAAGTCGCCATCTGAAAGTTCGGCACCTCCTGGTCCGACCCGCGGCGGTTGTAGAGATTTCCGGCGCAGTGGATCTTTTCAGGATGAACGCGCTTGTCCATTGCGAGGCGAATCCGGTCGATGCCGTGCGTACCGTTGTTGCCGAACTCGGTCGTGCTGGTGTCCCACACCCAGTGCCACTGATAGTGGAACCTGTTTTCGTTGAACGGGCGGTACGGTGCCGGACCGAGGAACAGGTCCCAGTGAACGCCCTCGGGAATCGGGCCGTTGGGCTTGTGCCCGATGTCCTCGCGGTAGCGATAGACATACGATTTGCCCATGTAGATCTCACCCAGCACTCCCTGCCGGATCAGCTTGATCGCCTCGTGCACAACCGGGCTGCTGCGGCTCTGGGTGCCGACCTGGACTATGCGACCGTACTTCCTGGCGGCCTGGACCATTTTGCGCCCTTCGTCGACAGTGTATGAGATCGGTTTTTCGACATACACGTCCTTACCCGCCTGGCAAGCCCAGACGGTCTGCAGCGCGTGCCAGTGATCGGGCGTGGCGATCGAAATCGCATGGATGTCTTTGTCATCGAGCAGCCTGCGGAAGTCCACTTCCGTTCTCGGCTTTTGTCCCGTCATTTTCTCGAGTTGGGGCGCGATGTCCGGAAATAGCCTCTCGTCGACATCGCACACCGCCACGATGCGCACATTCGGTATTTTCGCCAGGTTGACACAGTGTCCGCCACCGTTATAGATGAAGCCCCGGCTGCGAATGCCTGCGACCGCGACGTTGATCGTTTCATTCGGGCTGCTCCGGGCCAGGTTCTTCGCGATTGCCGGTGCACTGGCCATCATCCCCGCAGTGCAAGCCGCAGATTTCTTCAGAAAATCCCTTCGGTCCAATGATTCCATTTGCCATCTCCTTCCTGGGAACCTGCACGATGGATCGGAAATTCACTTTCGAAGCACTCTTATACCGCAGCTGTGGCACCTTCGTCCCTGAATTCTCTAATCGCCCCGTGACTCAGACAGTAGGCTTGATGCGCAACCTGCGCTCGCGCTCAGTCCAGCACCCCTGCCAGAGAACCGTGTCTCTCCCGCGCATTCATCCGGGGCCCGCGTTCTTTCATCCCCCGCTGCATTTCTCCAGTCTCACGGGGCAATGGGTGTCGTCCGCAACGCATCTGCCATCGTTTCGAGCCTTAGCCTATGGGATCCAAAGCTCAAAACATCGGATTTCTCATGTATCCTCAACAGTTATCGCCTTCAATCCGACGCCCGAAAGTAAAGCTTGACATAGGTAGTTGACTAATGTATTAATGTATTAGATAATTAAAACGATATGAAGGGTTGGGAGGTGAGGCCTTGGAATTCAGGATTGATTCGAAGAGCGGCGTTCCGTTCTATCGGCAGATCATCGAACAGGTCAAGTTCGCTGTCTCACGCGGCGAGCTTCAACCCGGCTCCCAGCTCCC
>JAFNAG010000188.1 GCA_017860135.1 Acidobacteriota bacterium | reverse complement strand
TTGTTATGCATCGCCATGATTCTGACTCATGGGGCTCTTATATGAAGGCCGGAGGTCCCCTGTCAATAGCGTTATCTTCTGGCTTCCTCGATCGAGATCCCCTGGGGAAAGGTCCCCTGAGCCCGTTCGAGTTCGGCCAGGGCGATATTGTAGTCGACCACCGCGCGCATGAAGTTGCGGCTGGTGCCCGCCAGCAGATCCTGGGCGCGCAGCAGTTCTTCATTGGTCGTCTGTCCGATCTCGAAGCGGGCGAATTCACCGGTCACCACTTTTTCCGCCGCCTCCATGGCCAATCGGCTGGAGTCGATCTCGCTGTTGGCATAGGAAATGGCCAGGACCACCTGCTTGACATCCAGCTTGATCTGATTCCGTTCACGCTCCACTTGAACACCGGCCTGCTTGCGCCCCAGCATCTTCTTTCGGTAAACAGCCTTGGCCGCGTCGTTGCCGATGGGGATCTCGAAGCTCAAACCGACCGCCCAGCCGTCGTCCTTGTTCATATTCGTGTCGTTGACCGCTCCCGAAAAATCCTTGCCGTAGCCGCTCAGGCTGTAGCGCCCGAAGACGTCCAAGCTCGGAAGCCGCTGGTGGGCCGACAGCTCCTCCTCAGCCTTCCGAATCTCGAGCTCCTGGGCGGCTTTGTGGATTTCCGGCCTTCCCGTCAGGGCGCTGGCGATGATTTTGGTTTCATCCACTTCGATCGGCCGCAGTTGGGGTACTTCAACGGGGATGACTTCCGCATCCGAGCCGATGGTGACGTCCGAACTGTTGAGCAGAAGCTTCAGCTGGTCCATCACGACTTGCAAGCGCTGCTGGGACTGCAACAACGTGCTGCGCCGGGCTTCCGCGTTGCTGCGGGCGCGTTCCACGTCGAGCGCTTGAGATATCCCCTGGGAAAACCGCACGCTCTCGCGGCGGTGAACCTCCTCGGCCATATCGAGATTCTCCCGGTCGATCTTGGCCAGGGCGCGATACAGGTAGAGTTGCCAATAGGCGCGCGAGACCTTGGCTGCGATCTCGATCACTTTCTGGCGAAATTCCTCCCCCGAGATGCTGGCCTGAAGATTGGCGACTCTGATGGCCGTTTTTTCCTTTTTACCTCCCACATTTTTCAGCAGCGGCTGCCGGAGCTCGAGGGTGGGGGCGAAAATGTTGCGATACGTTCGTGAAAATTCGGCGTCGACCAGATTCTCGTATCTCGTTTCCAGATAGGTTGAAATGCTGCCTCCGGTCGGCAGCGGCTTGCGGACCCCGGTCTGTACGACCCCCGTATCCTCCATCACGATATTTTCCACGCTGGATTGCAGGTTCGGCTGGCGGCGATAGGAACCTTCGGCGAATACCGACGGATCGTATACCGCTTCCGCGTTGATCACCTCTTCCCGCGCCTGCTGAGGGGTGAAGGAAACAACCTGGATATCCTGGTTGCCTTCGAAGCTGTAGCGGATCGAATCGAGCAGCGAGAGGCGAACCGTTCGGACCGGCGTCTGAACCTCTGGTTTGGATTGACCTCCCGGCTGCTCTTGGTTGCGGGAATCGATGGCGTTGCGCCGCAGTTGGGCCAAGAAAGCGCTGAGGGATTCGTTGCCTTGGGCGCCCGCCGCGAAAACCACACTCACGCAAAACACCGCCAGGAGGCATGCTGAAAGAGGCTTGTTCATGATTTCCACTCGCCGTCCAATAATATTTGATTTCTCAATAGGTTTTTCCGGCAAACCCCAGCTGTTCATCGATCCAATTATCGGCCCGCAGCAATTCGTTGCGTTGGCGGCGTGCGGCCCGCTCAGCTCGCTGCTGGGCCCGGTCGACCTGGCGATTAGAAGCCCCCGAGGATAGCTCCGGGTTGCGCTCGCTCCGGCGACGCGCCAGCGCAGCGGCGAGGGGGTGAACGTGTTTTTGCATCAACTCGTCTTCCAGGCTGCTGAAGGCCTGGGCGCTGCCGGGGTCTCCCTGGCGCGCGCAGCGTCCGAACAACTGCCGGTCGATCCGGCGCGCTTCATGACGTTCGGTCGCAATGACATGCAGCCCGCCCAAGGCGGCGACACCCGCGCCGAGCCGGATGTCGGTTCCCCGACCGGCCATGTTGGTGGCCACCGTGATCCGTCCGATCTGGCCGGCGCCGGCGATGATCTGCGCTTCGGAATCATGGCGAACGGCGTTCAGCACCTGGTGTGCGAGGCCTTTGGCCGATAGCAGGCCGCTCAGATACTCACTGGCCTTCACGCTGCGCGTTCCGATCAGAACCGGCCGTCCGCTCTCGTGAATCCGGATGACCGCATCGACGATCGCGCTCCATTTCGCAGCGGCCGTGCGGAAGACCCGCTCTGGCAGCACCGTTCGCTGGCACGGGCGATGGGTGGGTATCGGGATGACGGGCAGGCGGTAGATCTGCCACAGTTCCGCCCGCGCCTCGGCGCCGGTGCCGGTCATGGCCTCCAGTTTTCGGTAGAGCCGGAAAAAGCGCTGGAAGCTGATCCGCGCGCAGGTTTCCTTGGGCGGATGGATCTCGAGCGCCTCTTTGGCCTCGACCGCTTGATGAAGCCCGTTGCGCCAGTTTCGATCGGGCATCAGCCGGCCGGTGAACTCGTCCACGATCACCACCCGGCCGTCGGCGATGACATACTGCTTGTCCCGGATGAAGAACTCGCGCGCCGTCAGCGCCTGCAACACCAGCTCTTCCCGCCGCCGAGAAGCGCTCCACAGGCCTCCGAGCGCCGCGGTCAATTCGGCCACCCGCTGCTGGCCGGCCGGCGTGAGATTGATGTCGCTCCGCCGCGGGTCGATGCGATAGTCTGCGCCCGGACGTAGCTCTTTTGCCAGGCGGGCCGCGTGCTCAAAGGCGTCCACCTGTTCCGGGTTCGGTCCGTCACCTGAGATGATGAGCGGGGTGACGGCTTCATCGATCAAGACGGCGTCGGCCTCGTCAACGATGGCGCAGGTAAGACCGCGCTGCACCAGCCGTCCGATGCGGTCGTCGCTGCCGCCGGCGATCCTCGCCAGCAGCGCCTCTGGCAGGCCGGTCCGAGGTCCCATGGCCAGCTGATCGCGCAGAAAATCGGCCGCGACTTCCTTGTTCGTGCAATAGGTCACGTGCGCGTTGTAGGCCTCTCGCCGTTCGGCGGGAGCCATGCCCGGCTCGATACACCCCACCGTGAGGCCGCAGAACGCGTAAACGGCCTGCATCAGATTGGCATCACGCTTGGCCAGGTATTCGTTGGCCGTCACGACATGGCAGCCGCGGCCGCGCCAGCCGGCGAGAACCGCCGGCATCACCGCGACCAGCGTCTTGCCCTCGCCGGTCGCCATCTCCGCCAGGCCGCCGGCTTCCATCACCAGTGCACCGGCGACCTGCACCGGATAGGGTTGCAGCCCGATCTGCCGGGAAGCCACCTCGCGCAGCACGCCCAGGGATATGTCACGATCCTCGGCCGTGTCTCGGCCGCGCCGAAAGCGGTCATGCAGGTCCGCTATCCTCTCGCGCAGCCGGTGGTCGGAGAGCTGCCGCCATTGCTTTTCCATGGATACGATCGATTCGGCCCGGGCCAGCAGGCGGCTCCGGTGGCAGACCAGCCGGCGGGCAAAACCGGCGGCCTGGTGCCACAACGCATCCAGCCCGAGCGGCGGCTCCGCGCTTCTCGGTCTCTGGTCCAGCATGCGCCAAGTTGGGCTGGGGATCGCTTCCACGTCAGACTTGGAACCTCCGCTGAAAAAGCTGCAAAAACGACCGCCAGCCCTGTGCGAGCAACGGCTTCGGCAGGGTTTCAAACCGCAAGACCATGGTCTGGCCGGGTCGCACCCGGTCGGCTTCGGCCAGCGACGGAACCACGCGAATCTCAAAAAAAGGCTCGGCCGTCTGCCGTCCGCTGCGATCTTCCAGATTAACCTGGGTCGATCCTCCCGCGGCATATCCCAAGGCAGCCGAAGGCAGCCGTTCCTGCCCCGCCGGCAGGATCGTTTCGATCCGGCCGGTCAGCTCGATATCCGGCTGGCCTTTGACCCGGATCTCTACCTGCGGTCGGGCTTCCATGATCAGCCGGCCGGCGACGTCCTGCCCGGCAACGGCGCGGATGCGCAGATCCTCCAGATTGGCGACCACGCCGATGCGCTGCCCCCGCGGCAAATAGCGGCCGGGGATCCGATCGATATCGGGCGCCACCCAGGTCCCGGCCAGCGGCGCTCGCAGCGCCAGTGCGTTGAGCTCGTGATGAATGCGTTCGATCTGCTCCTGCAGCGCGGCCATCTTTTCGTCCATGATCTGGACCTGCGCCGCCTCCCGCGTCTGCGCAAACTGCCGATGGACTTGAAGCTGGCGCAACTCGGCCAGCAGCCTGGCATGTTGCGTTTCCAGCTCCGGGCTGAAGGCTTCGATCAGCGGCGGGCCGGCCGGCTCAGCCGGGGATCCGGAATCGAGAACGTTGCGCACGAAGCCGGCCGTTTGCATGTGGATTTCGCTATAGGCGTTTGGCTCGATCACTCCTTCAATGCGGCATCGATCCGGAACCCGCACCAGTCCGACGGCCAGCAGCAGCACCACTCCCATCGCGGCGGAGGTCAAAACCGCTTGCGTTCTTTGAGGACCGAGTTCCGGGCTGGTGCCCAGATACCGGATCCAGTTGGCCAGCGGGACCAGAACCCAGCCGGTCAGCATAACGGCGGCCGCCAGCACGCCGATGGCAAAAAGCGTTTGGGCGACAAAAAGGATGATCCCGGCAAAGACGATCGTGCGGCAGACCGTGGAGGCGAAGGCATAGAAGACCAGCCACCCCTTTTCTCCCGGCGTGTGGCTCGGATCGTGCGCCTGGCGCACGCCCCAGAGATAGCGCTTCACCAGGTAGCTGACGTACAGCCGCGAACGGGACTCGAGGTTCGGGATCTCCAGCAGATCCAGCAGGATGTAATAGGCATCGTAGCGCAGGAGCGGGTTTCCGTTGAAAACCAGAGAGGAAACCCCGGCGACGAACATGATGTTGTAGGCCATCGCATGCAGCGTGGTTCCCTCGGCGGAATGACTCCAGGTCATGGCTGCGAGGGCGGCTATCGCCAGCTCCACCAGCATGCCGCTGGCCCCGACCACGATCCGCTGCCGTTTGCTGCGCAGCGCCCATGCGCTGGAGGTATCCACGAACGGCAGCGGGGTGAAGACCAGCAAGGTCACCCCCATCTGGTGCACCTCGCCGCCGCTTCCCGCCCGGCGCCCGAAATGCTTGCACGCGAAGGCGTGGCCCATCTCATGGAACCATTTCAGCCCGACCAGCGCGGCGTAAAGCAGCGGCAGATTGGCGGGGTTGAGGACGTTCGCAGCCTGCCGGCCCAGATCGGCGCCGTGTCCGGCGATGGACCACAACCCGGCCCCCACGATGACGGCCCATACGAGCCAACCGGTCCCGGAGAAGCATCGCCCCCACGCGCCGACCCATCGATCCAGAAAACGGTTGGGATTCCACAGCGGAACCCGGATGAAAAACAGGTTCGCCAGATAACCGCGCACCTTGCGCCACAGCTGCTTTTGATAGCGCTTGAAAAGCGCTTCGGCGTCAGGGGCCACGTCGCCTTGCAGCAGATTGGATGCGTGCAGCCGTCCCAGCAGCTGAATGACCTCTCCCTGGGTCGGCGCGGCATCTCCCCATCTCTCGACGCAATGATGCCATACCTGGCGGACGCTGCGGCGGCCGTCCAGCATCGCCACGAAGTAATAGGCCGGATCGTTCAGACGAAAGAACTGATTGCTGGATCGATCCTGCAGGACGTACCACGTGCGGCCGCGGAAATGCTGCCGGTACACCTTGACGGCGGCAAGCAGCCGCGGCGTCAGCTCGGAAACGCGGTACCAGGACTCGCTGAATGTCGGGCGTTGAACCGGCACGGGCCTCCTCCCGTTACAGCCAAAGTGTCATGCGCAGCCAATTGGTGAGGCGATGAAACGCCATCCAAAGGTAGTGCTTTTTTCCGGCCGATATTTTGGCGATGCCTTCCATGCCCGGCCGCATCCAGGCATGCTGTTCCAGCAGACGCGCGCGCACCTTGAACACGTTTTGGCTGTTCACCACCTCGGCGATGGGATGGATGCGTTCGACCTGGAACCGGATTCGTTGATCGGGATGGCTGACGGACGCCAGCTCGCCCGGCTGTCCGACGCTCACGGGGGTGATGGATTCTTCGGGAACATACAGTTCGGCCCGCAACTCCTCGATCCGGGCGATTTCGAACAGAATCTTCCCGGTTTCGACCGGTGCGCCGATCTGCCGTTTGAGGTCCTCTGAAACCACCCGGCCGGTGATGGGGGCCATCAGGGTGCCTTGGCTGATATGCTGCTCCAGCAAGCGGATTTCAGCCCCCGACTTTTCGCTCAGCGCCTGGGCGATCTGAGCCTCGGCGGTTCTGCCGTCGCGCATCGCAGCCGACATCTGCTTCAGATGCCCTAGTTGTTCGGCCTTCAACGCCGCCACCTTCAGGCGGAGATCGGTTGTATCCAGCAAGCCCAGGATGTCTTTGCCGCCTTCGACCTCGTCGCCCGGATCCACATCCACGCTTTTAAGGAAGGTGCCGAACGGTGCGACTACGGCCTGTTGCAGGGGGGCCTCAAAAATAAAGGGCGCGTCAATGCGGTAGTCACCTTTGGCAAACGTGAGGAAAAGCGCCAGAATAAATGCCGCGCACGCCGCGGCCTTCATCCAGGTGTGCTCGGGTCCGAGTAGCGAGCTCAGGTGGCGCCGGGCCCATTCTGCCGCATGCGCGCCGGCCCAGCGATCGTGGGCCTGCATCTCAAAGAGCCGGGGAGCGCAGAAATCGCCGATCAGCCGGATGATCTCGATTTCGTGCAGGGCGCCAAAGGGATGAGCGCGGGGGCGTTCCAGGGTCAACACGGCGAAGACGTCGCCGTTGTGCCGCAGCGGCAGGCTCAGTACGGCGGCCGGCCCATGCTCCACCGCCAGCTGGGCGGTCGCGCGACTGGCGTAAGGCGCGTTCTGGGCCGCGGGATAAATCACTTCCACATCCTGGTCCAGGCACTCCTCCATCGCCGCTTCGATGTCCTGGGTGAGCTTCATCTGCCGACCGACGGTATCGGTATGGCTGATGGCCTGAAGCCGCACGTAGCGCCCCTCCAGAAATCCCAGACTAACGCGCTGGCACCGCAAACGGGTTGCCAGCTCGTTGCACAACGCCATGCACATGCTTTTGAAGCGTTCCGAGCGGTTCACGCCGGCCAGCACATCGAGGACCAGGCGCAGGCGATCCATCGCCCCATGACGCTGCCCCAGCGTCACGCGCAGTTCGTAATGATCCAGCAGCAAAGGGGTGAGTTCCAGCCGTTCCCGACACAGGGCCAGCTCCCGGGGGCTGGATATCTGGACTCGGAAGGCGGCCACGGCGCGCACCGTTTTTGCGTTTTTCAGCGGGATGAGCACGAGCTGATCCTGCGGCTGACCGCTCGTCGGGTTCTCGCAGGGATTTTCCGGTACGATGGCGGTCTCGCCGCTGACAACCGTCTGGCGAGCCGCGTCCAGCGCGCCGGCTATCCAATCCAAGCCGGCCCCGGCACTTCCCAATGGCGGGTAGGCTGCCAGAATTTCAACACGCTTCTGCTCGCCGGGCCGCATGACCACCGCACGGCCGGCATGTGCGTGTCGGCACATTGCCGCCAGCAATTCATGCAGGTACCTGGTGGGCGAAGCGTCCAGCCTGAGCAATTCCACCATTTGATTCATGCTCAAATGGCTTGGACCACTCGATTCATCGGCAGCAGCACCTGGTGGGATATCAACCATAATGGAGTCGCAAGCGGAAAGGCGGCGCGTTATTTCGTTCGCAGCCGCGCCTGATGATGGTCATCTTCATTCGGCGCGAATGCGACGCTGACCCGCTCCCCGGCCGGACGGTTATGCGGGTTGGGCACCTCGATGCGGATGCCCAACGTATCACTGGCGGCGTCGGCCACGGCCGCGATATGGATGATCTTCCCCTTGGAAGATGGAGCGCCTTCGGCATCGGGGAATTGGACCCGGACGTTCTGCCCCAGCGCCAGCTTCTTGGCTTGAGCCAGCGGAACCGGAACGTCGATCCAGAGGGGATCGATCTTGACCAGCTGGACGACCGCTCCCAGGGCATTGACCGCTTCGCCGGTTTCGACGGACAGCTTTTCTACCCGCCCCGCAATCGGAGAAACAAGGCGCATGCGCTCAAGTTGACTCATCGCTTGCGTATACCGGTGCTGATTCAGCTCCTGCTCCAATATCGCCGCCTTGAGCGCAAGATCCGCCATGCGGACGTTTACCATCAAATGCTCGATTTCCCAGTCGCTGGCCGCGCCTTTGGCTTTGGCCGACTCGACCTTTTTCAGGTCCAGCTTTTTCTGCGCCAAGTCCGCTTCAGCCGACAGGATCTTGGTCTTATCCCCGGCTTGAACTTTATACTGCTGGGCTTGAATTCTCTCTGGCTGATCGTCCAAGCAGGCCAGCACTTTTCCTTTGGGGACGAAATCGCCCTCTTTAATGGAAACCTCGCTGAGCCTGCCCGGCACGACGAACGAAAGCGTGATGTCGGCGCTGGGCACGCTGATGGCCTGGACCGCATCCGACTGAATTGGATCTGCTGGTCCCGCCTGCGCCAATATGGGTGGGGAAACGGCGAGGGTCGACACGATCATCGCTGCCGTCCGCAAGGCTGATTTGAGCTT
>JAFNAG010000187.1 GCA_017860135.1 Acidobacteriota bacterium | reverse complement strand
TTCTCACGAAGAATTATCTCCCTTGATGCGAGCCATACGATGCGGCTTTCGTGATAATTCGTGGCAGTTTTCTTCGGGCTGGCCAAACGATTACCGCAATAGAAATGTCCTTGATGTGTCCATATCTGCGTCGCGGTCCAGGTCGAAGTCCACGTCGAGGTGCTCGACCAGGAAGGGCAGTCGGATAGTGTCGCGACAGAAACCGGCCGGGAGGCGAGGTTGACGGGCTGTGTCCTTGAAACGTATTATTGTTATTTTGGCTTGCGATGCTGGAAAAGATAGTGGTGCGCGGTGCGCGCCAGCACAATCTGAAGAACATAGACCTCGAAATTCCCCGGCAGAAGCTGACGGTTGTCACCGGCCTGTCCGGATCAGGCAAGTCCAGCCTGGCATTTGACACTATCTACGCTGAGGGACAGCGCCGCTACATCGAATCCCTTTCCGCCTTCGCCCGCCAATTCCTCGAGCAGATGGAAAAACCCGATGTCGACAGCGTGGAAGGATTGTCCCCCGCCATCAGCATCGAGCAAAAGACCACGAACCGCAGCCCTCGATCAACCGTCGGTACCGTGACGGAGATCTACGACTACATGCGCCTGCTGTTCGCTTCCATCGGCAAACCGCATTGCCACCTGTGCGGCCGGCCGATCACCCACCAGACGCTGGATCAGATCGTCGACTCGATCCTGGATTATCCTGCGGACACCCGCGTCATGATTCTGGCGCCGGTCGTCAGGGGGAGGAAGGGCGAGTTCAAGAAGCTCTTCGAGAAATATATCAAGAAGGGTTATGTGCGTGTCCGCATCGACGGGCGCATTTATGATCTGGATGAAGATATCAAGCTGGCCAAGACGCGCGCCCACACGGTCGAGGTCATCGTCGACCGAATCCTGATCCACTCCGGCATCCGCAGGCGACTGGAAATGTCCGTGAAGGCGGCAATGGAACTGTCCGAAGGGCTCGTGACGGTGACGGCTATTGATCTCGAGGAGAAGCTCTATTCGGAACGCCAGGCGTGCATCCAGTGCGGGGTCAACATCCCCACGCTGGAGCCCCGCTCCTTTTCGTTCAACTCCCGATATGGTGCGTGCCCCGACTGCGACGGAATGGGGACCACATGGATACTCCAGCCTGAAAAGGTCATCCCGGATCCCCGTGTGCCCATCGCTGAAATTCAGTTCCCCATCGAGAACATGAGGATCGCAAGTCATTTGAGGGAATCGCTGCTCACCCTTGCCGGTAATTTCAAGTTCGATGTCTCAACCCCGTTCCAGCAACTGCCCGAGAGCGTACGAAACGCCTATTTTTTCGGCAGCTCCGATCCTGTGACCTATCGGTACGCCGGTCATCGATTCAAGGGCGCGTTCCGCGGCATTTCGGCTTGGCTGCAGAGCCTGCGCCAGGATCATGAAAACTCCCGCCTCCAGGAGGAGGTAGATCTCTTATTTTCACCCCGGGCCTGCCCCGCCTGCGCCGGTTCGCGGTTGCGGCCCGAGAGCCGGGCCGTCCAGCTGGACGGCATGGGAATCGGCGACATCGCCAGTCTGCCGCTGGGTCAAGCGTTGCAGGCTTTCCGCCGGCTCACATTGACCGCGCGGGAGCATAGGATCGTGGGGCAGATCCTTAAGGAAATCCAGGAGCGCCTCGAGTTTCTGTTAGACGTCGGCGTAAGCTACCTCTCCCTGGACCGTCCTGCGTCCACTCTGTCCGGGGGCGAAGGGCAGCGCATCCGCCTCGCCACCCAGATCGGCTCGAAGCTGCGGGGAGTGCTGTACGTTCTGGACGAACCTTCCATCGGGCTTCATGCCCGCGACAACCGCCGTCTCCTGGACACGCTGGCCGGATTGCGCGACATGGGAAACACCATCATCGTGGTGGAGCATGACGAGGAAACGATCCGCAGCGCCGATCATATCCTGGATCTCGGGCCCGGTGCAGGTCGCGCCGGTGGTGAGGTGGTGGTGTCCGGGACGCTGCAAAATGTGCAGCAGCATCCGTCTTCCCTCACGGGGAAGTATCTCAGCGGCCGGCTGCGCATCGAGGTTCCCCAAAGGCGGCGTGCCGGAAACGGCAAGCGCCTCATCGTGAAGGGGGCAAGACAAAACAACCTGAAGAATCTTACCGTCGAGTTTCCACTCGGTCTATTTCTTTGCGTGACGGGGGTTTCCGGATCGGGCAAGTCCTCGCTCGTGGACGACATCCTTTTCAGGTCTCTCTCCCGCACACTGCATCGCGCGCTTACCGACCCGGGGGCGCACGATGAGATTCTGGGCACCGGATATATCGACAAAGTGATCGAAATCGACCAGTCTCCCATCGGCAGGACGCCGCGGTCCAATCCGGCGACCTACACCGGCCTGTTCACTCACATCAGGGACCTGTTTTCCCTGCTCCCGGAATCCCGCATGCGAGGGTATCAGGCAGGGCGGTTCAGTTTCAATGTCAAGGGAGGGCGCTGCGATGCCTGCGAAGGGGAGGGATTGCGCAGGATCGAAATGAGCTTTTTGCCCGACGTGCGGGTGCTTTGTGAAACCTGCCGGGGGAGGCGCTACAACCGGGAGACGCTGGCGGTCAAATACAAAGGGTATTCCATCGCTGACCTCCTGGAGATGAATATCAGCGACGCCCACGCACTGCTGGAGAACATCCCGCCGATCGCGCAGAAGCTCCAGACGTTGAACGCTGTGGGTCTGGGATATGTCCAGTTGGGTCAGTCCGCCACGACCCTCTCCGGCGGCGAAGCCCAGAGGGTCAAGCTCGCGCGCGAACTGAGCCGCAGGACCACGGGCAAGACGTTATATATCCTGGATGAACCCACCACGGGCCTGCACTTTCACGACGTCCAGAAGCTGCTCGATATTCTCAACAGCCTGGTCGATCTCGGCAACACGGTCATTGTGATCGAGCACAACCTGGACGTCATTAAAATGGCGGACTGGATCATCGACCTCGGGCCGGAGGGAGGGGATCGCGGCGGCAAAATCGTGGCTCAGGGCACGCCCGAGGAAGTCGCCAGGGTAAGAGCCTCGGCGACCGGCAAAGCTCTCCGGCGCGTATTGGCAAAGTGACCGGTCCGTTGTTCCGTTGTGCCCGCGGCCCGATTCGGCGGGTGGAGTTACTTATAACTTGACTTGAGCAGGGCGGCTGGCCGATCTTTGAGGCCATGACGGAACGTATTCGAAGGTCAGTCTCCGAAAGTCTGCGGCTCAAGGAGTCGTTTTTTGCCGACAGCGAGGAGAAGATCCTCGCAGTCGCACGCGAGATCTGCCGGACTCTGGACAACGACAACAAAGTGCTCCTCTTCGGAAACGGCGGCAGTGCAGCGGATGCGCAGCACATTGCCGCCGAGTGGGTAGGCCGGTTCTCGCACGAGCGCCGTCCCCTGGCGGCCATCGCTCTGACCACGGACAGTTCCATCCTGACCGCCCTTGGCAACGACTACGGCTATGAACAGGTTTTCGCGCGCCAGATCCGGGCTCTGGGCCGTCCGGGCGACCTTTCCATTGCCTTCTCCACCAGCGGCAATTCCCCGAATGTCTGCCTGGCAACGACGGTGGCACGGGAGATGGGTCTGGTAACGGTTGGGCTCACGGGCGGCAACGGCGGGAAGCTCGGCGCCTCCGTACAATACCACCTGAACGTTCCTCACTCCCACAGCGCGCGTGTGCAGGAGGTCCACATCATGGTCGGACACATCCTCTGCGAACTGGTCGATGATGGCTTGAAAGGCCTTTAGCAGCATATGTCGAGATACCCGGTGCATCCGTTCGATCTCAGCCGGATCCGAACCTACCCCCTGCGGGATCGGCAGAGCAAGGTGGAAGTGTCTTCCTTCGGACGCCCTCACGCCGAAGGGGGATCGGTAGCCGATTTTCTTGACGGCCTGCCCCGTATTCTCGGGGCGCAGGGCATTCGGGACCTCGCGGAGGCGATCCTTCGCGCCTCTCGTGCCGGCCGGCCGGTCCTGTGGGGCCTGGGCGGGCATGTCATCAAGACCGGCTTGAGCCCGGTTCTGATCGACCTGATGGACAGGGGATTCGTTTCCGCCATAGCGATGAATGGAGCCGGGGTGATCCATGACTACGAGATCGCCCTGATCGGATCAACGAGCGAAGATGTGGACTCCCAGCTGGCGCAGGGGGCATTCGGCATGGCGGACGAAACCGGGCGCGGCATCAACCAGGCGATCCGGGAAGGCGCCGGAAGCGGGCTCGGCATCGGCGAATCCGTGGGCCGCCGGCTCAGCAGTATCGAGGCGCCATTCGGCGGTTACAGCCTGCTGCTGCAGGCCTACCTGCGCAACATTCCGGTCACAGTCCATGTGACCATCGGCGCGGACATTGTGCACACCCACCCGAGTTGCCCGCCCTCCGAGACCGGTGCCGCCTCCCATCGGGATTTCCGCCTCTTTGCCAGCCTGGTGGCCGGTTTGGATGGAGGCGGCGTTTACCTGAATTGCGGTTCGGCGGTCACCCTGCCCGAGGTATTCCTCAAGTGCATCACGCTGGTGCGCAGCAGCGGCGACCGGCTCCAGGACTTCACCACCGCCAACCTGGATTTCTACCAGCATTACCGCCCTCGCGAAAACGTACTCCGGAGACCCGTTGGGAATGGGGGGACAGGGATTGCCATCACCGGCCACCATGAGCTCGTCCTTCCTCTGCTCGGTGCATGGCTGGTGGAATTTTCCCGGCGCACGTGACTCCCTGGGGATCCCCCTTCCAGTTTCCTCTTGCCCAGCTGCCGATATCGGGATAGAAATTAAGATACGCATGCGAAGTTCCCGCTTCGCATCCGGCAAGCCTGCCTGGTCGAATACGTGAGTAGGGGGGCAGCATGAGGAAGAGCCTGGAAGACGGTACCGCGCGGTACGAAATTCTCGGGATGAACGACTCCATCCTCAAATTCAGCGATATCTCCGCGGCGCTGCGATTCCTCCGGACCCTCGCCGGCAATCCCACCCACATGGAGGCCCTCCGCGGCCTTGTATCCGAAGTTTCGATGGATGTTCACCGGATGGATGCCGAGGGGATTCTGGGACGTGCTGCCGAACTGCTGGTCAGCGGCCGCATTCGTATCCTCAGGTCGCACCAGTTTTCCGGCGGGACTGCTGCGGAAGCGCTCGCCGCGCAAAAGAGTGAGGCGGAAGCCAAAGCGCCTGCTCCAGCCGCGCCTCCGAAGAAGCATTGGATCGAGTTCAAGGTGGTCGACGACTTGACAGGGGAGCCGGTTCAGGGCCTGGAACTCACCATCAAACTGCCGGATGGAGGCGTGGAGAAGCGCACAACCGACGCCGGGGGGTTCGTGGAAGTGGTTGACATCCTCAAGGGTGACTGTGAGATCAGCGTCGATCCGGGCGACACCGGCAACACGGCCGCGTACGAGTTTGTCCGCACAGAATAGTATCGACGCGTGTCGGGCAGGGTCTGCACATTCCGGAATTCGCGTTTCCGTTGGTCAAAACATTATCGCCCTCTGGAAGCGCAGCCCCAAGACGGCATCAGCGCCCCACACCACAATGCCGGTGAGGCTGCCTGCAACCCCGAAATTATAAGATGCACGCAGACCTTCGACCGGCTTCCACTGCGCTCCGGCGCCGGGGGAGGTCACCCACAGGCGGTCGGATTCGTCCCGCATGACCAGCACGGCTCCGGCACGGTGCACCCAGGTCGCAGAGAAGTCCTTCGGCTTCAGTTCCGCGGGAATAGCGACCGGTCCCGCGTCCAGATCCGTGTCGGCTCCCCTCTGGTGGATAGAGACGGAGCGCAGGTTCTCCGACGCCCGCACCAGAAGCAAAGTCATCTCCTGCCGCATGTCCAGTACGGTTGTAAAGAGGATCTTTCCCTGGTCGAAATGGGAAAGCACCCGCAGTGCCGGAGCCTCCGGCTGCAGAGGTCCGAAAGAGCCGGAAACTGTATGCTGAGCCGAATCCAGACAAACCAGTGCGACGGAACCCGACGGACTCGCCGCTGTCATCACCCGGCCCGCCTCCTGCGGCAAGCGCCAGCGCCCCCACTCCTCCGCGCGGCCGCCGGAATCGGTCACGCGAAACCAAACCAGTTCCGAACCCTTCGCCGGCCGATGGGCCAGGGGAACGAAAAGCTCGGCGTTTTCCATCTGCACGGGGGTCAGGAGCTCGGCGCCCTTGACGGATCGCAGGGTCTGCTCGAATCGGGCGAGGGACTTCCCCTGATGATCGAGGAGGCATCCGGCCAGTCGGTTGCCGTTCAGCCAGACAAGCCAGAATCGATAGGAGGGAAGGGGTGGATCCGCGAGCGGGGAGAAGGCCTGCTGGGCCACCCGGATTGTCCCCTTGCCCGGCCATTTTCCCGCGGGGAGTATCCATCGCGGCGCCAGCGGAAATCCTCCGGAAGCGAGTCGCAGCCACAGCTGGCTTGCGTTGCCCCATGCCTGGGCCAGGAGAACCTCGCTCGCTTTTTGGAGCGCAGAATCCGAAGCAGCCAGCCCTGCCGGGGCCACTTCGATCGGACGCGCCACGGTCTCTGCGGCGCCGCCAGGTGTGAGGTAGCGGGCGGAAAGCAGATAACGGCCCGGCGCAGGAGGCAGCCAGTACAGATTCAAGTCCTCGGATGTCTCCCAGCTCTCGCCCGGGCCGAGGGTACCATTGGCCAGCATTCCCTGAGAGCCTTCGATGCCGGCCATCGCGGTTGCTTCGGCGCCCGCATGCCATGCGGGGATCTCGCCCTCCCGATACAGGGCAAAACCGAGGGCTGGATTCGGTCCCTCGAGCAATTGGATGCCCTCAGCGCGATCGGATGAAGTGAGGCGCAACCGCATCGGGAATGGCTGACTGGGAATCCAGCTTGAGCCCACGTCCACCCACGCCAGTTGAAAACCGTTCGCCATTTTCCCCCCCTGATGTACCGCGCCGGTCTCGCCGCCGGCGGTACAGCTTGAAATCCAGCAAATCAGTATCGCGAAGAAGGCCGTGTTTCTCATGAATTTGCAGGCAGTCCTGCTCCGTTCAGGTCCCAGCCGCGGAGCTTCAGGTTGCATTTGCCGCAGAACCGGCCGTCGAAGAGCTGTCCGTTTGCGTTCACTCCGTCCGCGCGTCCGGTGAGGTTCCACGCGTAGCTCATCATGCAATTGTGATCGTTCTGGTCGTGGTCGATCGGCCGGCGATACGCATCTGCCGCCGGGACCTCCCAATGCGAGAGGTAAAAGTTGTGGCCGATCTCGTGCGCCATCAGCGTATCCTGGTTCATGTTGATGTCGACCTCGATCATCGTGATTCCGTTTTTGTCCGCCCACGCGGAGCGCCCTCCGGGAACGTCAGCGGCGCTCCCGGTCGCCGCGCGCCATTGCGCCGGACAGATTGCCTTGAAGTCGAGGACAATCAACCCCATGGGATGCTGCGGGCGGAGTTGTGTGCTGAGCCGGGTCACGATGTCGCCGCTGATCTCATTCCAGATTGAGGCGGACGCATTGCCGATGCGCACCCCATAATTCCAGTTGGTTTCGCCCGGGAGGCGAGCCAGCCGGTGATCGACGGCATAGCCGTTGAGCAGCAAAGTAGCCGCGGCGCCGCCGGCGACCGCGGCGGCCTCATTTTGCACCGCGGTCCGATAGGCTGCATTGGTGCACCTGGCGGCGACAATGGCAGCATAGTCGGCAAGCGTCATGAAATCATCGCGGGTCAGATTCACCGCAGGCGTTTCCATTCTGATGTTGCACTCGGCGAACCGGTCGGCTACGTTGGCCCATGAAAACGCTTCGTTCGGCTCGTCCCGCCGGCCCCACTGCACATAAGCACCGACGCGGCTGCTGCGCCAGACAGCCAGCGTGCCCGTCAACGCCTGGATGCTTTTCCCGGCGTAGATTCCATCCATGAATGCCTGGTTGGCTTCCCCCTTGAAGTCCAGGACGGCGCCGAAGCGATAGTCGTCGCATGACATGTAGCTTGGTCTCGCGAGGATCACGGCGCTGCCGAGCAGATCTTTGTGTTTCCGGTTGTCTGTGTGCGCCCGGGTGGAGTAGGCCCTGTTTGCCGCGTCATCCTGCGCATCAAAAGGCAGCAATCCCTGGCTGCCGCCAAAATAGACGCGCCTGTGGTCCTCCCCGGCCTCGGGCCGAAGCCCCGCGTAACGTTCCGCACAATTGTCCCCCGGAGACGCGACGATACCCAGAGCGGCTTGAATGTACTGCTGTGTCCGGGACGGGACTGCGGCAGTGGAACCGTCAGGCAGCCTGGTGAGGTCCTCGGGCGGGTCTTCGATGAACCAGCGGACCTTGACCGGCCCCACCGCCTCCGGGGCGAGGATTTTCCCGTCCTCCGCCCCCAGTGCGGACTTCTTTGCCAGCAGGTACATTTCAGCCTTCAGCGGAAGACAGGGGCGCGAGAGGTTGTCCCGCTCATGGTTTACCTTGATGGTCGGGTTCTTGAGGTCGTTGTATTCCCGATAGTATTCATCACAGTCCAGATAAATGCGGCCGACGTCTCCCGCGGCGATCCACGTGTCGGAGCTGAAAACCTCGCGCCGGTTGTCACCGGCGGCCAGGCGGTTGCACAGTTCTTCGGTGATTGCGTCGGTATTATCGGTATACAGATCCCGGTGGTACTTTTTGTATTGACGGATTCCTGCTCTGGTCGCCTGGCTGGCCGTGCCATCCACCGGACCGGCAAAGACCCAGTGATCCTTACGGTCCTCCCTCTTGGGCACATCGTCTGCCGGCACCCAGGGACCTACGGACAACCTCATGCCGGCATAGAGAACCTTGAATTCCAGCCTGGTTTCTTTCCCCGCGTTGTCATAGATCCGGACACGATACGGAGACAGCAGCGGATGGATATGGTGGTTCTCCAATTCCCCCTTTGTGCAGTTCGACCGGCCGTCCCACTGGATCGTGTTTTGCCCGTCCGCTTTTTCCGCGTCCGTGAGTTCCTTGGTAAAGATCGGGCCGCTCGCGTAATGTTCGCTGGCAATCTCAAACACGACGACGTCGGAGCTCTGGTACCCCTGGATGCGATAGACCACGTCCAGCGTTTCGACACCGGGCACGAAGTGGTCGTCGACGCTGACGAGTTCCAGAGCCCGCGGAAGCACCGGAATCGGCAGGCCCGACTCCTTCGGGCAATTCTTTGCAAGACTGTCGTAAAGGCTGCAGTGAAAAGTCACGGTGTGCCGGGGCAAGGGGGCCTTCGTCTGAGTTTTGCATGGAGCGAGGTCGCCTTGTTTGCAGGTCAGATTGGGCAAGCGGTCCTTGTGGAAGAAGAAGAACGTCACCCGGCGATTGGCCTCGCAGGCGTCTTCGGTTTCCACGACGGGATTGAACTCGCTGCAGCCGATGTGTTTCGGATCCATGAAGCGGCCCGGTTCGAGCTTGATGTCGTGCTTGCTGGACATGTATTCGGCAAACAGGGTTTTCCTGGTGACCGGGCCGGCAATTCCATCCACCGTCAGGCCTCTGGCTTCCTGGTATTTCCGGATCGCCGCTTTGGTCTTCGGTCCCTCGATGCCGTCGACGGGGCCGGGATCGAACTCACCGCCAAGATCGCTCAGGATCGCCTGTATGGACCGAATGCCCCAGTTCTCCTCCTTGTACAACTTCTCCCAGGTATCGGCGTCGTTGGTGATGAACGCGTAGGTGCTGAGGGCCCGTCGTTCGCTCAGGTCCTTGTTATATTGGTCGGGCCCGACCTTGTCGGTGTGACCGAAAATCATGATTTTGGAGTCGGGATGTTTTTGCGCCAAAGCATCCAGGGCTTTCAGGTCTTCGACGACGGATGGGCGGATGAAGGATTTGTCGAATTCGAAGTGGACGCCGCCGATCCTGGCGCAGGCGGCGAACTGCTTGGGCTTTGGAGGCTGTTTCTTTACACGGATGGTATGGGTCCGGTTGGTTGCGAGGCCGGCCTTCCGGAAAGGCTTGGGGATGTAAAGGTCTGTCCGGGATTTGGCGTCGCCGGAAATGACGAACCGGTTGTCGTCCCCCCGTTTGTAGCAGCCGAGCTCATCGCGGAGGAGTTCCTCGATCGTGTCCGGGTCGTCTGTGCCCCAGTTGAACAGTGCAATCCGCGAGGCGGTCAGCTTGCATCCCGGCGTGCTTTCGCGCTGCGCGATCTTTTCCAGCGTATCTCCATCCTGCGGGCTGTACTTTTTGGCCTTCGAGCGCGGATCATACACCATCTGGCCACACTCCTCTCGAGGACAAATCAGACTGGAATGAGCATTGGCATTGTATACCAGGCGGCCTCATCCAGGGAGAGGATTGAGTCATTCGCCCGCGCCGAGAATGGCAGGTGTTCAAGTTGCTGAATTGCCGTCCCGAGCCTGCGGAATAGCGCGGATGTCTGAGAGGATGGCAAACTGGTTGTCGCTTTTCATCCTGAAACCGGTGATCTGACCATATGCCCGGCCAGTCAAACTGTAGCGGAGCTCCGGCATCTTCCATCACGCCTCCGGGATAGCCAAGCTTGGGAGCCTTGGCCTGCATCCAGCGAGTCTTGGTTTCCTTGGCAACTCCCCGAACAGCACCGTGGCGCTGCCCCAGCCAACGTATGCGCCTCAGGGGGGTGTGATTGAAGCTCTTTAGCAAGAACGGCCCGGCGGCTCTCTTCTTAATAGGGCAACGTCCCCGTTTTTCCCGTTTTTGAGGATTCGCTTTTTCATCACATCCTCCAAATGAAGCAGCAACTCAGGGTGTAGACGATTCACGAATTCTCGGGAGGCAAACAGCCACTTATCCTACACCAAAAAGCTCCGAAGCGCTCCAGCCAACTCCACTTGCCTGCGGTTCAGACAGTGGGATGCGCTTCAATTCCACCCCGCAGGGGTGCAGCAGGAAAGCCCAGGGCGCAAGCGCTGGGGGGGCGGGCATCCTCCTACCCAAGTACCACCAACGCTCCGACCCCGAAGGGTCGAGCAAGACAGCCCGGGACGCAAGCCCTCTGGTATGGATGCACAGGATACCGTCCCAGAA
>JAFNAG010000554.1 GCA_017860135.1 Acidobacteriota bacterium | reverse complement strand
CTCGGCGATCCTGCACCAGGAGCCGAAGCCGGTCAGCGGCATCGCGCCAACGATTCCAGCCGATCTTGAGAAGCTGATCAACCGCTGCCTGCGTAAAGACCCCGCCAGGCGCTTCCAGTATATGGCAGATGTGAAGGTCGCCCTCGAAGAACTGAAGGAGGATTCGGATTCGGGACGCCTACAGGCCACCCCTGCTAAAGCAAAGCAGTTCAAGCTCAGACAGCTCCTGGTTGGCGTTGCTGCAATCGTTGCAGCCATCGCCCTTGCCGTGGGTGGTTGGTACTGGCTCGGACGACAACGCAGTGTGGAGCCGGAGGCCGATTTGAGGAGCGTCCCCCTGACCAGCTATCCTGGCCAGGAAGAAACCCCGAGTTTCTCACCCGACGGCAATTCTGTCGCGTTTCAATGGTGTAAGGGGGGAGCATGGTCTCCGGGGGCAGCTGGTGGAGCAGATTGCGACATCTACGTCAAGCAGATCGGCTTTGAGCCACCCTCTCAACTGACCACGGACCCGGCGCAGGAATTCAGTCCTGCGTGGTCGCCCGACGGACAGTTCATCGCCTACCTGCGCGGGCTTTCGTCATCAGATGCGGCACTCCTGGTCAAGCCCCGCACCGGAGGACAGGAGCGGGTATTGGTGGAGTCCGGCGTGGCGATGGCATTTGGCGATGTCGTGCTGCCTTACGTGGCCTGGACCCCGGACTCGAAATGGCTCGTTTTCCCCTATGCGGAGCCCGGCAAGTCCGGCGGGGGGTTGTATCTGTTCTCTCTCGAGACGATGGAAAAGCGAAAGCTCACCGACGGGAGGGATGCCAGTCCTGCGTTTTCGCCTGACGGCCGGAGCCTGGTATTCACGCGCTGGCGCGGCTGGAGATCGGAAACCTGTCTCCTCCGCCTCGGGCCGAACTTCGTGCCGCAAGGAGCGCCGGAAACGGTTGCGGCAACAGGGGAGCGGTTCAGCTGGGCCGCGGCCTGGGCGCCGGACGGAAGTGAGATCGTATTCTCTTCCGGCGCTCATACCAGCGGCAGCCTCTGGCGGGCGGCTGCATCGGCTTCCGCGAAGCCCCACAGGCTCGCTGTCGCGGCTGATCGTGTCGGGTCTCTGGCGGTTTCCCGGCAGGGCAGCCGTCTGGCGTATGTGTTGCCGATGAGTAAGACCAGCGTCTGGCGCGTCGATCTGCGCGGGCTTAGCATAACGCCAACTGCCGCATCACAGTTTATATCGTCGACGCGACGAGAATTCGACCCGGCGTACTCGCCGGACGGCAGGAGAATCTCTTTCATGTCGGACCGTTCAGGGAGCTTTGAGATCTGGGCGTGCGATAGCGACGGATCCAATGCCGTGCAGCTCACTTCGTTCGGGGAGTTCGCCAGAGGGTCCAGATGGTCCGCAGATGGCCGGAGCCTTGTTTTCGAGGCTGCCGCCGGAGGCAACCACGATATCTATGTCATGGGCGCGAACGGTGGCGCTCCAAGGCGGCTGACAACCGATCCTGCCTTTGACAAATTTCCATGCTGGTCTCGGGATGGCCAGTCCGTCTACTTCGTCTCCAACCGCAGCGGCTCATACGAGATCTGGAAGATGCCGGTCGCCGGCGGAGAGGCGGTTCAGATCAGCCGAAACCAGGGCGACTTGCCACAGGAATCACCAGACGGGAGAAGCCTCTATTATATGAAGGGCCAACCCTATCCAGAGGAGTGCAGCGTCTGGAGGATGCTTGCCGGTGGAGGCGAGGAGACCAGGGTGATCGATTCCTTCCAATGCGACGGCGGATGGCACGTTGGAGAGCAGGGAGTCTACTTCTTCGCAAAGCCCGATGAAAAGGGCCGCAGCGAGCTGCAACTCCATGAGTTCGCGACCGGTAAAACACGCAAGATCCTGACGGTGGAGCGGCCGGTCATGGGGATCACAGCTTCCCCCGACGGCCGGACCATTCTCTGGACGCAATCCGATCAGGCCGGCAGCGACCTGATGCTCGTCGAAAACTTCCGCTGAGGAGCGCTGAATGATCACGCCCACGAGAGTTCTGCCTGCCAGCCTTCTGACACTGATTCTTGGCGTGCCTTATCTTGCGCAGAGCGCTCGCGGGACGTTCACGGGACTCTCTGCGCAGCTCAGCGAGGACTTTTCGCTGATCAAACACAGTCCGACCAAGCTGACGGAGGGAGCCAATTCCCAGATCCGGATGGGGGTGAACGGCTTTTTCAACCGGACGCGGATAGCCGATCCTCTGACGTCGGTAAGCGACATGTCGTCGTTCGGTCGGATTTTCGGCAAGACGGGCGGTCCCCGCGCGATCCAGCTCGGCCCGCGCACCTCGTTTTGAAATTGGCGTAGCCATGGCCTGATGCAAATTTCCTGCTCACTCATCCTGCAGGCGGGTAAGGGCGGATGCCCAACCGTTTCAGGTGCTTGCGGAATCTCCTGTCAAATGTGGCAAGGTATTCATGTCCTCCGGAGGCGGCCACGGCCGCGAGGGCTGCATCCGCGCAGGTCTCTATTTTACCTGGCCAGATCTCGAAGAGGCGAGACCAGGGCACTTCATCGATAACCACAACGCCGGGCATATCCATCAGGTCCCTTATTGTTGCGGCCACCGCGGCCGGCGCCTGCTTGTAGAGATTCTGCAGGACATAGATCACCTCGGTGATCACAGCCTGATGAAGAACTACTTCGAGCCTGGCTGAAGCCGCGTCCTCAAAGAGCTTACCGGCCATCTGCTGTTGCCGGAGGTCGCGATCGGTCAGGAAGGAGATCACGACATTTGTGTCGATCACGATGCGCTTCATGTCCTCCCCCTGCCTCTGGTTGCCCGAGCGCGCGCCACGTCTTCGGTGACGGATCCCTTGCCGGTTCGGATCGTGCCGCGTCGTCGAAGGAACCCGGGGCTCGCCAAACGGATGCGCACGGTGTCGCGGATCGCATCCCAGAGCAGCACGTCGCCGGTCGAAATGCCCAGCTTCTGGCGGATGTTCCGGGGGATGGTCGTCTGCCCTTTGCTCGTTACGGTCGACTTGATCATGACTCCTCCTTACAAAATCATATTATTTGTAAGGAGGTGCGTCAATGGTCCCGTTTGACAGACCCCTGAAGTGCGGTTCGATCGGGGCGATGAGAGGCGGCCAGGGAGGTGCCCTCCCCATGATCGGCAAGACGCTCGGCCATTATCAGGTCACAGAAAAGCTTGGCGCAGGCGGCATGGGCGTGGTCTACAAAGCCCGCGACCTGCACCTGGACCGCTTCGTTGCGTTGAAGATCCTTCCGCCGGAGAAGGTCATTGATCCAGACCGGAAGCGGCGCTTTGTCCAGGAAGCCAAGGCCGCCTCCGCACTCAACCATCCCAATATCGTCCACGTCTACGACATCGACCAGGCCGACGGGACCGACTACATTGCCATGGAGTATGTCGAGGGCAAGACGTTGGATCAGTTGATCGGTCACCGGGGCATCCGCCTGAACGACGCTCTGAAACACGCAGTTCAGATTGCTGAAGCGCTGACCAAGGCGCACTCCGTAGGCATCGTTCACAGGGATCTGAAGCCCACGAACCTCATGGTGAACGAGGACGGTGTGGTGAAGGTCCTCGACTTCGGGTTGGCGAAGCTCACGGAGCGGATCCAGGGTGATGAGACTGCGTCGACGGCCACCATCGATGACGAAGGAAGACCAATCACAGAAGAGGGCGTCATCGTTGGCACAGTCGCTTACATGTCGCCTGAACAGGCGGAAGGCAAGAAGGTCGATGCCCGTTCTGACATCTTCTCGCTGGGGTCGGTTCGGTATGAGATGGTGACGGGGCAGAAGGCGTTTCAGGGCACGAGTAAGATGTCGACGCTGTCAGCGATCCTGCACCAGGAACCGAAGCCGGTCAGCGGCATCACGCCGGCAATTCCAGCCGATCTCGAGAAGCTGATCAACCGCTGCCTGCGCAAGGACCCGGAACGACG
>JAFNAG010000553.1 GCA_017860135.1 Acidobacteriota bacterium | reverse complement strand
AGCACTGCGGCCGGGACGGGACAGATTCCTGCTGCCGGCGGATTCAGCCTTCAACTCGGCCACAGTTTCGTTCCCCCTTGCCTGGGAGTTCCGCTCCCTGACTTTCACGATTACGATCCAAGTACAGGAATCCTGACATCACCGGGTCCCGGGAATGACCCGACCTTACCCCGAGCTCACGCGCGGGATATGAGCGCACCCGGCCAATCGTGCAATTTTCTTACCACAGCGGCCTCAAAGGCAAGGCAAAACGCGCCCCTCTTCGGGGGCGGGCAAAACACTGATTGATCCGGCCCGGCGGGCAGACCCGCTGCCAATGATCACCCTGCAGCCGGCCAGGATGCGAGAAAATCTCCCACTGTCAGGAACCAATCTATCTGCCGGTTCGTTTAGTAAAGCAGGTGACGGGCCCTGTTGCCCGCAAAGGGGGAGAATGATCGGAGGTTTGTGGCAGGATCTGAGGTTCGGCATGCGCATGCTGGCCAAAAACCGTGCCTTTACTGCGATAGCGGTACTCGTGCTCGGTTTGGGCATCGGGGCGAACGCCGCAATTTTCTGTCTGGTGAACGCCTTTCTCCTGCGGCCCATGGCGGTCGACAAGCCGGAGGAGCTTGTATCCTGCTACAACAGAAACACGAAGGATGGCGGCTACCGCGCATTCTCCTACCCGGAGTACCGTGACATTCGGGGCAGGAACACGGTCTTTGCCGGCCTGCTGGCGCATGACATGGCTATGGTCGGTGTGACCGAAGGCGAAAATACTCGCCGGAGTTTTGCAGACATCGTTTCCTCCAACTACTTCTCGACTTACGGGGTACGAATGTTCCGGGGGCGTGATTTCCTGCCGGCAGAAGAAGCACCCGGCAGCGCCATTCCCGTTGCGGTGGTCAGCTACCGGTACTGGGAAAAAGCGGGCCGAGACCCTAGCCTGATCGGAAAGACAATCCGCATAAACAGCAGGCCTTTCACGATCGTCGGCATTACCCCGGAGGGGTTTACCGGTGTATTCGCACTGCTCTCTCCGGAGATATGGTTGCCGCTGGGCGTTGACGAACTGGTGAAGAACGATTTCTTCACGGACGGAGCAGGCCGCCGGCTCGAAAGCCGCGACAACTCCTGCCTGTTCCTGATTGGGCGCCTTAAGCCGGGCATCGCTGCAGTCAGGGCGGATTCCGAGCTGGCGGTGCTGGCTGCCCAGTTGGCACAGGCATACCCAAAGGAGAACAAGGATCGAACGTTCTTCGTCAAGCCGCCGGCTCGCTTCTCGGTCAGCACAAATCCCTCTGACGACAACGAGATCAGAACCGTATCGATCCTGATTTCCTCGGTGGCTACAGTTGTCCTCCTGATCGCGTGCCTGAACCTGGCCAACATGCTTCTGGCGCGCGGTACGGCACGCCGTAAAGAGTTCGCGGTCCGGATCGCGCTGGGCGGCACGCGCAGTCGAATACTGCGTCAGTTGCTGGCCGAGGGCCTGCTGCTGTCGTTGATGGGCGGAGCGGTCGGCCTGTGCATGGCTGTCTGGGGAAGCTATCTCCTTATCGCGTCAATGCGGTCGCTTCTGCCGCTCGATCTGGTCTACCATTCCGGACCGGACGTGCGCGTGTTCGGCGCCATGCTCGGGTTTTGCGTTTTCAGCGCGCTGATGTCCGGCCTGGGGCCGGCCTGGAAGCTTTCGCGGCCCGACGTGATCGCTGACCTCAAGGAACACGCGGGTGAGGATGCGGGAGCCGGGCGGCGCCTGTTTTCGAGGCGCAACTCTCTTGTCATCGCGCAGCTGGCGCTCTCGCTCGTCCTGCTGTGCGCGGCTGGGCTTTTCGTCCGCGGCGCACTGAAAGCGACGAATGTCGACCCCGGTTTCAGCCTGGACAACGGCATCATCGTCGAACTGGACCCGAGTCTCGCAGGCCTCAGCGAAACACGCAGCCGTGAACTCTACCGGCTGATTGTGGAACGTCTCGGCGGCATACCGGGGATCGAAACGGCCAGCCTGGCGGCTACGGTCCCCTTCGGCATGGTCTCACTCGGGCGCTCCGTTCAGAAGGCCGGCGAGAAAAGCGATCCGGCAGACCCGGAGGCAGCCGGGAAGTCCGTCAGCGCGCGGTTCAACTCGGTAGGCGCTGACTATTTCAAAGCCCTTGGCATCAGCCTGTTACGCGGGCGGACGTTCACTGCAGCGGAAGCCGGGCCGGGCGCGGGACCGCGGGTCGCCGTTATCGACGAGAAGCTTTCCCGCCAGCTCTGGCCCGGCGAGGATCCGCTGGGCAAACGCATCCAGTTCGCCGGAGGGAAACCCGGAGAGCGGCCGGAAGTGATCGAGGTTATCGGCATCGCGCCTAACATCAGGGAAAGCCTGATAGGATCGGACCTTTCGCCGCACGTGTTTGTGCCCTTTGGACAGGCATACCAGTCGAACATGAACGTCCACCTGCGAACCTCTGTTCGCGGACCGGAGGCGGAGAATACGCTGCTGAATACGGTGCGGCGCGAGATACGGAGCATCGACGAGCGCCTGCCGGTTTTGGCGCTGAAAACCCTGCGTGGGCACCTCGAGGGAAGCGTCGAAATGTGGACCGTGCGCACTGGGGCGTGGCTGTTCACCATTCTGGGCTCGGTGGCGCTTTTCCTGGCGATTGTTGGTGTCTACGGAGTCCGGGCTTACACGGTGGCGCGGCGCACAAGAGAGATAGGCATACGGATGGCGCTTGGCGCAACGGCCCGGGAGGTGCTCCGCCTCGTGCTGCGCGAAGGGCTTGCTCTGACGCTGGCCGGGATATTGCTGGGACTGCCTCTGGCTCTCGCGGGAGGAATGCTTCTCGGCAGCACGCTGTACGAAGTCTCCGGAACCGATCCGCTCGTTCTCTCGACGGCATCGGCCGTGCTCGCCTTGATTTCCATGGCAGCCTGCTACCTGCCTGCACGCAGGGCAGCGCTCGTCCACCCGACCACCGCCTTGCGCTATGAGTGATCGGTGGCCGTCCGGGCTGCTGCGGGCTCCTTGCTTGTCTTGAAGCTCCGCGGCAGGATGCTATATTTTGGCTGTCACAGGCCTTCGGGGAGCGACGATGGCGCGCGAATTCCGTGTTGGTGACTGGCTGGTAGAGCCCGATCTGAACCGCATCACGCGGGCTGACAAGGCGATTCAGGTCGAACCCAGGGTTTTGGAAGTGCTCGTCTGCCTCGCCAGCCGTCCGGGTGAGGTGTTTCCCAAGGACAAAATCATCCCGCTGGTCTGGACCGATACG
>JAFNAG010000552.1 GCA_017860135.1 Acidobacteriota bacterium | reverse complement strand
TCGCGGCATTGAAAGGGCAACCGGTCCTATGAAAAAACGTCCGAAGGTTCGGGGGGATGAGCAGCGAGGGAACGGGTGCAGTATCAAGGACATTTCTTTGTTTTTCGCAGCCGGCGAGGCACGGCCGTGAAGGCGCTCTGTTACGACGGCCAGGGATTTTACCTGATACAAAAACGCTTGTCGTCGGGGAGGTTTCGCTACTGGCCCGGGAACGGATCCGCGATATCGAGCACGCTGGAGGCACACCAACTTCAGGTGCTCCTGGCTGCGGGCGATCCGACTGCGGCGCGCGGCGCCCCAACATGGAAGCGCGTAAGCCAGGCGCGCTGACCAGAAATTTAAAGATAGGACTTGCGTTCCGTTTTTAGCTCTGTTATCGTGCGCGGCATGGAAACGGAGCTGAAGTACCGCGGGCGCACAATCACGGGCGCGGACATCGGGTTTATCCGTCGACTCGTTGCCGAGAATCGGGGACTGAGCCGCCGTGCGCTATCGAGCAAGCTCTGCGAGGCATGGGACTGGCGCCAGACCAATGGCGCGCTCTGCGACATGGTCTGTCGCGGGCTGATGCTGCGGCTGCACCGGGAGGGGCATATTGAGCTTCCGCCGGTGCGCTGGGTGAATCCCAATCCTCTGGCACGCCGCAACCCGGAGAGGAAGCGGCCGGCGCCGGTCCTGGTGGATGAGACACCACTCACATGCACGCTCGGCGAGATCCGGCCGCTCGAGTTCGAACAGGTGCGCCGCACGGTCGAGGAACGGCTCTTCAATAGTCTGCTTGACCGGTACCATTACCTGGGTTACACGCAGCCCGTCGGCGAGCATCTGAAGTATGTGGTCTACACCCAGGGCCGCCCGATTGCATGCCTGGGGTGGTCGTCGGCGCCCCGGCATCTCGGGCCGCGCGACCGGTTTATCGGCTGGGGGGCGCAAGCCCGGCGCAGGAACATCCGCTATCTCGCCTACAACACGCGGTTTCTGATTCTCCCGTTTGTCACGGTTTTGCATCTTGCGTCGCACATTCTTGCCTGCATGGCGCGGCGGTTGCCAGAGGACTGGGAACGTTACTACGGTCATTCCCTCTACTACCTGGAAACTTTCGTCGATCCCGGGCTTTTCCGGGGCACCTGCTACCGCGCCGCCAACTGGCGTTATCTCGGCCTGACGACCGGCCGCGGCAAGGCCGCTCCGACCAAGGAAGCCAACCGGCCCCTGAAAGAGGTTCTCGGGTATCCGCTCACGAAAGACTTCCGCCGGCGGCTCGGAGAGGTAAGATGAATCGACCTGTCGAGCGGCTGGAAATAAGCATGGAAGAGCTTGAGGACATCCTGGAGCGGGCGAAGACCGGTCCTCTGACCGAGGAAGAGTGCGCGAAGCTCCACAAGGCGTTTGAGACGCTGATGTACGTGACGGATCTGGTCGGGGACAAGGACACCACGATCGCCAGGCTCCGGAAGATCCTTTTCGGCGCGAGTACCGAGAAGATCCGCAATGTTCTGGGCGGCGAGAGCTCGAAGGCTGTGAGCTCCGTGGAAAAGACGGGAGAGGCGGGTTCCGCGGGAAAGCAGCCTGACGATCCAGCCGGGGAAGCATCCCAGGAAAAGCCCAAGGGGCATGGCCGCAACGGGGCTGAGGCCTTCACCGGAGCCAGACGGGTTTGTGTCGAGCATGGGTCGTTGAAGCCGGGTCAGCGCTGCCCGAAATGCGGCAAGGGGAAGATCTATCGCATCAAAGAGCCTGCGGTCGTGGTTCGCATCACGGGGCAGGCGCCGCTGGAGGCCACGGTTTACGAGATGGAGCGTTGGCGATGCAACCTCTGCGGCGAGGTGTTCACGGCCGAGGCCCCCGAGGAGGTGGGGCCGGCCAAATGGGACGAAGCCGCGGCGAGCATGGTCGGATTGCTGAAGTACGGGACCGGGATGCCTTTCCATCGGCTTGAGCAGCTGCAGAAGAGCCTGGGGATTCCGCTGCCGGCATCGACGCAGTGGCAGATGGTCAAAGAGGCGGCGGAAGCGATCGAGCCGGCGTGGGAGGAACTCGTCCGGGAGGCGGCTCAGGGAGAAGTGCTGCACAACGACGACACCACGGCGGTGATCCTGGAGACGATCCGCGAGCGACGTAAGCGCGAACAGGCCGAGGAGGCACCCGAACCCGGGGAGCGTACCGGCACGTTCACGACGGGCATCGTGTCGGTCGTCGGGGAGCGCAGGATCGCCTTGTTTCTTACGGGCCATCAGCATGCGGGAGAAAATCTTAGGGACGTGCTGCTGAAGCGTGCGGCAGGGCTGCCGGCGCCAATCCAGATGTGCGACGGGCTGGCACGTAACGAGCCGGAGCTTCCTGAAGAGCTCCAGGTGATTCTCTCCAACTGCAATGCGCATGCAAGAAGGCAGTACGTAGACGTGGCCTCCCGGTTTCCCGAGGAGTGCCGCCACGTGCTCGAAGTGTTCCGCGACGTATACCATAACGACGCTCTGGCGCGCCATCGGGGTATGTCGCCCGAGGAGCGCCTGGCATTCCATCAGGCCCAGAGCGCCGCGCGGATGGAGGATCTGTGGCGTTGGATGGCCGAGCAGCTTGACGAGAAGAAGGTGGAGCCCAACTCGGGCCTGGGAGAGGCGATCCGCTATACCCAGAAACGGTGGGACCGGCTCACCCGGTTCCTGGAGGTCCCGGGCGTACCCCTCGATAACAACGCCGCGGAGAGAATTTTAAAGAAAGCGATATTGAGTCGGAAAAACAGTTACTTCTATAAGACCTCCCGAGGAGCCCACGTCGGCGACATGTTCATGAGCCTGATCCACACCGCAGAGCTGGTGAACGCCAATCCGTTCGACTATCTGACGGAACTGCAGAAGCATATCAAAGAGGTGAAGATCAACCCCTCGCAGTGGATGCCCTGGAACTACCGAGAAACCATGAAAGGATGAAAGTGCACACTGATCGGCAGAATCGGTCGGCACGATTTGCGCTAAATGCAGCATGAAAAAACGAGTCACTCGACGTAAATCCGGACGCATCACCCTCCACTCAAACCCTCACGAATATGTTCCGAAATACTCCCTCAGGGATTTGCATGAAATGCTCGACCTCGTGATTGCGCAGGGCGGGCGTCAGGCTGTGGAACTTTACCTGGAAGAGTGGCTGTGCAGTGCCGGCGAATCCGGGCTGCAACTGATCGATTGATGCGGTCGCCGCTCCACTCCCGGCAAAAACATCAGGCCACGCATCGCTACCGCAAGGACAC
>JAFNAG010000551.1 GCA_017860135.1 Acidobacteriota bacterium | reverse complement strand
CTGGATTTCTTGGTGAAGCCTGCGACTCTTGTCCGGCCGGATATAAGCGAATGGCAGCCCACCGTGCTTGCGAGCGCGAACGGCGCCGTCTATCTGATCCCCTTTGCTCTCGCCGTGGTTGGACTGCTTTATACCACTCGCGAGAGGCGGCCTGCGCCACTGGTCCTGTTTCTCTGCGTCGCCATTCTCCCTCTCCTGGCATTCAGGCACGGCCCCCTTCTTGCCATTGGGGTTCCTATCCTCGCGGGGGAGCATATCGGTAGCGCCTGGGACCGCTGGTCTCCTCGATTGAGGGTCGGTCGCAGGACTCTCCAGCAGATAAGGGCAGAGAGATGGCTGGCCGTGCTTGCGATGACGGGAGCGGCGGCGTTCGTATGGCTATCCCTTCCGAATTTCCGATGTATCAGAACGCTCAGGCCTGTGAGTCAAGGTTTCCCGGCGAAGGCCGTCGCCATGCTGCGTGACAGCGGAGTGTCTGGGAATATGGCAGTCTTCTTCGACTGGGGCGAATACGCGATCTGGCATCTCAGCCCTCGAATCAGAGTGTCCGTAGATGGCCGTCGTGAGACTGTTTACTCAGACAAGATTCTTGCCGAGAACTGGCGATTCCTGACGGGTGTGGGCGCGTGGGACACGCTTATCGGCCGGCAAGAGACCGACCTGGCGCTGGTTCCAAAAGATCGACCCGTGTTCAACTTGCTCAAGCTGTCCCCAGGCTGGGTGCTGGTTCACGAAGACTCACTCGGCGGACTGTTCGCCCGAGACGGCTCAGCACATATTGAGCGGATTCAAGCAGCGAACGCAGGCCGAGTCCCGGACGACGGCAACGGAATGTGCTTTCCCTAGAACCCCTCCCCTGAGGAATGTGGCGCGAGTCCGGTCCCGTGAGCGGGGGTTCCGAGTTGGTCAGAGAAGCGAAATTCATGCCGGCACTGACACGTCGCGATGCGCTTCCGTTTCACCAGGCGACGGGATTGGTATCTGTCTTTCTGATTCTTCTTCTGACCACAACAGCGTCCGCGGCCGGGGCACCAGACGCCGAGGTCCTGCCGCCAGGCGTCCCTGCGCGCCAGGCGCCCGCGCCCATGGCGCCTGTCGTCGAGATACTTCCGGCAGGGGCTGGCGTGGAGATCCTCCTCATCCAGAGCGGTCCGGGAGGGAGTTGGGCGCAGGTCGTTCTTGCTTCCGGGCAGACCGGTTTCGTTCCCAGTACCAATCTTCGACGCCTTACAACGGCGCCACAATGGAGGTCTGCCTCGCCCCCTTCCAACTCGACGAGCATTTCGAGGCAGGCGGGAGAGAGCGTCCTGGACATACGTTTGAGACGTGCCGGCGGAGTCTTTCTGGTGACTGCGCGACTCAATAATCAGATCACCACCAACTTTGTTGTAGACACCGGCGCATCGGTCGTTATGATCAGCGACGCATTGGCGGATCAATTGGGACTCGATCATGTGAACAGGCCAAAACGGAAAACCCTGACAGCCTCAGGCGTCCTGGAAAGCCCTCGGGTTGTCCTCGACTCGATTCACGTGCCGGATGAAAACGGGGCTGGCGTTGCAGAAGTCGAAGCGCACGTTGCGACCCTGCCCGGTGCACCACCATCCATCGGAGGGCTCTTGGGGCAGAGTTTCCTTCGCAACTTCCACGTTACGATCGATGCAGAACGCGGAGTGATGCACTTACGGCCGGTGCGGCCCTGAGGGGCAGGAGGCAGCTGGCAGGAGGCAGCAGGCGCAATAGCGCAACGCGCTTGGCGCATGGCGTCAAGCGATTTCAGCAGCAGGCAGGACGCGGGCGGCAGTTGACAGCGAGTGAAAAGGACGCCGGCAGCTGGCAGGAGGAACAGTGACATCGTGAACGCCATGGAAAGATCGAGGCGCGGGTTACTGACCGTATGGTTTCTTGCGGTCGGCGGGGCAGGTCTCCTGCTGTCGTCGTGTAGCTCCGTCCCGGTGCAGGAAAGCAAGCCTTCGGAGCCGCCAGGGGCGGCCAGGCCGGTTTGGAGCGCAGGTGACCGATGGGTCCACACCTGGTCGGCAGGAACCGAGAAAGGCGTCAAGACGGCGGAGGCACGCGGCTTGCGGGAAGTGAGGGGTGTGCAATACCAAGTCCTTCGCATGGGCGCTATCGACATCTATTTCACCGCGGATCTCCATTGGGCGTGGGCAGCGAGCGTTGCGGAGTCCCGGGTGACGGCGCGCGCCGTTCCTCCGCTGCCGTGGTTCAAGTGGCCTCTCCAGGCAGGTGGACGTTGGGAATATCAGGGTACGCTCGAGGACCAGAAGCACAAGGAATCATTTCGAGATTCCTACAAAATCCTGGGCGTGGAGTCTGTCGCCGTTCCTGCCGGAACTTTCCAGGCCTTCAAGATCGTTCGCGAAGCGGAATCCGTGATCGCAGATCAATACTGGTATGCGCCGGATGTGCGGTGGTACGTCAAGTGGGTGGGGCGCCGCGGAAAAGAGGAATTCGAGGAAGTGCTCCAGGAGTACAGGCCGGCGGACAGTGGCAAACGTTAGCGCTACGCGTGCAGCGAACGGGTTTCAGTGAATGCGCGAGGGTGGCCTGTTGAGCACGCGCGAGCGAGTCCGGGAGAACGGCACGCATCTCAAGAAATGCGGGATGATCCTCATCACCGCGTTGTTTGGGTTTGTGATCCTTGCCGCGGCGGGCCAATTCGGCCGCACGGCGCAGGCCGTCATCAATCTTCCTGCAATGGTCCTCCTGGCCGTTGCCGCAAACGTTGACATGCAGCGGAACGTGATTCCAGACTGGGTCACTCTGCCCGGCCTGGCCTGGGCATTATTGGCCAGCGCTTTCCTTGGAGGGCCGCGGCTTTCGGATGCCGTGTTGGGTATGGCTCTGTGCGGTGGAGTGCTCTTGACGCTCGCTATCATCAGCCGCGGGTCCATCGGCGGTGGCGACGTAAAGCTGATGGCGATGATCGGAGCTTTGCTGGGATGGCGCTGGGGTTTCGGCGTCCTCGCCGTCGCTCAAATTTCCGCGGCGCTTCTTACCTTAGGCTTGTTCCTGGCGGGTCAGAAGGGAAGGAAAGACGCCCTTCCATTTGGCCCGTTCCTGGCGGGTTTCGGCTTGCTCGCAATGTTTGGAAAACCGATGCAATAAGGCGACTCCCGCGACGCCGTCACCTTTGAGTGTCGACTTTCTTCCCCATTGACTCCATGATGAGTAGGGTCCCCGCACACCGGCCTCCGTCCAGGATCGAGCACACTTGTATCGGTATC
>JAFNAG010000550.1 GCA_017860135.1 Acidobacteriota bacterium | reverse complement strand
CCGGTGCTTCTCTGCCCCGCGGATTGACACGCGCGACACGCACGGAACCGGCTGTACCTACTCCGCCGCCATCACGGCCGGACTGGCAAAAGGACTGGAGTTGCCGCAAGCGATCGAAACCGCAAAAAAGTACATCACACGCGCCATCCAAACGCATCCCGGCCTGGGCCACGGCTGCGGGCCGGTCAACCACCACGTACTGCCGTGAATATCCGCTCTGGAGTTGAATCGCAGTTCTTTTCTGCGGGTGCAATCGGGTTTAGCCGGCTCGGAACTGTTAAGCGTCTGCAATTCGTGGCAGTTTTTTTCGGGCTGGCTAAACAATTACGTAATCGGAAGTGAGACTCAACAAAAAAGAATCTGTCAATTGTCATTTGGGGGCTCGGCAGGTTGGCTCTGCGCTCGGGTGCTTCACCTGCTCCGAACGCGATCAGGCCCGCGCGGGCCGAAAGTTTGCAGCGGCCGGATGACAAATGACCATGGACCGTTGATACATTCTTTTGTTGTTGATCGTTGCGCGACCTGAATTTTGCGAGGATTGAGTCTCACTTCCGATTGCACTCCTTTTCTGCTGACTCCTGACTTCTGCTATTCTTAGCATTTTATTGATTTGATGATCCTCCAGGAGACCATGATGGGGAAGCCGATGGACAGGCCGGACAGGCGCAAGCCGCCGAAGGCCTACAAGAATCTCCGTTTTCTCAATAGCAAGGATGCAAGGCTGATCCGGATGCTCAGCGAGTATCTGGAGCCGGCCAGCAGGCTGAAATCTCAGCACATCGAAGACACGATCGTGTTTTTCGGCTCCGCCCGGGCGCGGCCGCTCGAAGAGTCCCGGCAACGCCTGGCCGAAATCAAGGCACAGGTTTCGGAGAGTGTGGACGGGGGCCTTTCGTACCAGGAGGACCTCCGCTGCGCGGAGAGCCAGGTCAGGCTTTCTCGCTATTACGAGGACGCCAGGGCGCTCGCAAAGCTCCTGGTCCAGTGGGCGCGCACTCTGGACGGAGGCCTGAACAGGCTGGTGATCTGTTCCGGAGGGGGACCGGGAATCATGGAGGCGGCGAACCGTGCAGCGAGTGAAATGGGGGCCCAGTCCGTCGGGTTATCCATCAGCCTGCCGAAGGAACAGCAGATCAATTCCTATGTTCCGCCGGAACTGGCATTCGAATTCCACTACTTTTTCATGCGAAAGTTCTGGTTCATGTACCTCGCAAAGGCCCTGGTGATTTTCCCCGGCGGCTTCGGAACCATGGACGAGATGCTCGAAGTGTTGACCCTCGTGCAAACCCAGAAGAGCCGCAAGCCCATGCCGGTGCTGATATATGGCAACGAATATTGGAAAGAGGTGCTGGATTTTGACGCCATGGTGCGCTGGGGTACCATTTCCAGGGAAGATCTGGACCTGATTCATCGTTCAGATGATCCCGAGGAGGCGTTTCAGTACCTAAAAGGTGAATTGACAAGAGTCTGGAAACTGTAAGAAAGGAGCCGGGAGTCAGGAGTCAGGAGTCAGAAGTCAGAATGTAGAGGATCTGCACCGGATGACTCATGAACGATGGGTGGAAGATCCGGTTGGGAGCGAAAGACTGCTGGGCCCAGCAAGCCCGGCAATCATCGGTGTAAGGCATGATGCGGTAGGGTCTGCCGGAGGATTGAGGGCTTCCAGGCATGGGATCGAGACGGGCGCTCCATCGCATTGGAAAGCCTGCTCCCGACCGATCCGAGCAACCCGTGGCACGGAGTCTCTTCCGGTGGAAATGCCCGCACCGTGCTCCTACGGTTGATCGCACGGCCTCCATCTGTGCGCATTTCCGGTTCGGGAATCAGCCAGGTCACTGAGGTCAAACCGGGCATGGAAATATCGAAGACGTGGCAATGCCGACGGGCTCATTCTGACTCCTGACTCCTGACTCCTGACTTCCTCGAACTACGATGGATGACTTCCTGCTCGAACGGCAGTATCCGGAACCGCCTGCTTCCCCCAAGGACCACAGGCACCCCACCGAGCGCGATCGCGGTCGCATCCTGCACAGTTCCGCGTTCCGGCGGCTGCAAGGGAAAACGCAAGTCTTCGGCATCGGACAGGCGGATTTCTACCGCACACGCCTTACCCACAGCATCGAGGTCTCCCAGCTTGCGCGGGCGATTACCAACAACATGCTGATTGAGCAGCCGCAATTGGCGCGCTGTCTGACTTCCGAGCTGGCGGAGGCGGTTGCACTGGCACACGACCTCGGGCATCCGCCATTCGGCCATGCCGGCGAGAGGACGCTGGATGCCTGCATGAAGGATGTCAGCCGTCGCGCCCGCCTGCGGGGCAAGGGGACTCTGCGTTTCGAGGGGAACGCACAGACATTTCACGTCCTGGTTGCAGTGGAACCCAAGTCGCCCGCTTATCCCGGCTTGAACCTCACTCGCGCGACGCTGGCCGGGGTGATGAAGTACCCTTACGAACAGGATACGGGAAACAACAGGTTCATTTTCGCCTCCGACGCGGCTTCCGCGCGCTGGGCGCTGCGCAACGGGGGACCCTTGGTCTCCGCGAGGCAGATGGAACGAGGCGTGAGACCGCACACCACAATTGTCTGCCAGATCCTCGACTGGGCCGACGATTGCGCGTACTCGATCCATGATGTCGAGGACGCGTTGCAGGCCCAGTTCCTTCGCCCGGGCGACCTGATTGACGCAAGGTTCGCCCAGAGGGTGGCGCACTGGTACGAGGAAACGCGGGAAGGTGAATCGGTCCCTTCCCTGACGTACGGCGAGATCCGCGCGCAGCTGCGAAACTTGAAACGTCGCATGCGCACGCCGGAGCGGGGCGACGAGAGGGCGCACCGCAAACAGGCGCTCCGCAACATCCTGAACGAGCTCATCACGGTTGTGACGGTGCAGCCGCGCCCCGGCGCGCGCAGGGCCGATTATGCATGGTCTCTGGTGGTACCGGAGGAGGCGCGCGTTCTTTCGGCGCTCTGCAAGGCCGTGGTGTGGGAGGCGGTGATCACCGACCCGCGAGTCGCGGCCATGAGCACCAAAGGAAAAGAAGTCCTGCACGACCTGTTCTATCTGCTCCTGGGGGAGTTGGTGGAGAAGAAAAGTCACGCGCTCTTCCCGAGGTACTACCGGCCGATCATCGAGGAGTCGATGGGAAAAGGTGAACCGGAAGCCGCGCGCGGCGTGTGCAATTTCCTTGCGCTGCTGACCGACATGGATGCGCTCCGGCTCCACGCCCTGCTGCGCGGATCGAAGTCATCTTCTGTCTTCGACCTCCTCTAAATGCTGCGACAGAAACCATACACAGCGTTATAAGTCCCGACGGGCTTTCGGGCCGAATTGAGGTTAGGAAAAACAAAAACGAACCACGGAGAGCACGGAGATTTCCCAGGCCTGCCCGGGCGCGCCTTCGGCCGCCATTCACGTCCGGGAGCGGCGGGAAAGCCATCAAACACTCGCATGGAACCCATAACGGGAGCGGCTTGCCCGCCGCTCCCGGACGTGAATCGCGCAACGCGAAGCGTTGGCCCCCGGGCATGAATAGCGGCATTCCC
>JAFNAG010000549.1 GCA_017860135.1 Acidobacteriota bacterium | reverse complement strand
TGATCACGAGGATCGGGCTCGCGTAGAGGTTCAGCTATGAAGAGGAATCTGCTGACAGCGGTATTGATGACGCTTGCCACCACCGTTCTGTTGGGACTGATTTACCCCCTGGTCGTAACCGGTCTTGCCCAGATAATGTTCCCTGACAAGGCAAATGGCCAGCTGATCGAACGCAACGGTGAGGTCGTGGGATCCCGCATCATCGGCCAGGGCTTTGCTTCGCCGGCGTACTTTCATCCGCGGCCGTCAGCCGCGGGCAACGGCTACGACGCCGCCAATTCCGGCGGCTCCAATCTCGGCCCCACAAATCAGAAGCTCATCGACCGGGTAAGAGCCGACACAGCCGCTCTCCAGGCGGAGAACCGCGACAAACCAGTCCCAGTGGACCTGGTCACGACCTCTGCTTCCGGTTTCGATCCCCATATCTCGCCTGCGGCGGCCGACTTCCAGGTTCCCCGGGTCGCTCAGACGCGCGGCATGACCGGGGAGGAGGTACAGGTTCTGGTCGCCAAACATACGGAAGGACGCCAACTCGGATTTCTGGGAGAACCGCGCGTGAACGTGCTCGAGCTGAACCTCGAACTGGATGCCGCTCACCCGGTCGCAAAAACAGCGTCGGCGGCCGGCACTGCCTCGAACAAGCCGAGTCGCTGACAAGGCAGCGAGGAACACGCAGACAATAGGTGCAGGGCCAGGCATTCTGCAGCAGCCCCCGGCAGATGCCTGCATCGATCATCTAATCATCGGGATCGCGGCGATCACACTCGGGGCACGATCTCGGGAACAGAAGATCCCGCCGAAAACCGTCGTTCGCCTGCTATCCCTTGGATCTGCGGAATGGGAGGATTTCCATGCTGAAGTCATTGCAGCGTTTTGGATCCCGCGTGGCTTTCTGTGTTCTGGCCATTGCTTGCTTCCGGGTGCCGTGCTCCTCGCAGACGGGCGAGAAACCTCCAGACCTGCAGGGTAACGTCGCAGACCCGCAGATTCCCCCTGCCGTTGCGAAGGAACTCGATGCTTTGAAGAAGCGCATCGAGCAGCTCGAGGCACTGTTGAAGAATAGCGGGGCCCAGGAACGGCCCACCCCTGTCGCGACAAACAACCATGTGGAAGCACCAGGTCCGCGTTCAGGGCCCATGCGTAACTGCCAGACTCCTCTGCGCGAAGGGACTCCGGCTACCGACCGCAGACAGCAGCCCGCGTCCGCATTGGATGAATCGAATACCGCGTCGACCACTGCCGCTCCGATACCCGAAACCGGGAACAAAAAGGCAGCAGAGCCGTTCACGTTTGCCGACTTCACATGGCTGACGGGTAACCCTCGCACCAACGTGTCACCTCTAGATACAGGTCCTTTCACCGGTGAATTCCGGCTGGACGCTGCATTCCATTCTTCCTTCAATCATCCACAGGACGACACGATTTCCGGGTCGAGCGAAGTCTTTCGATCAGGCGAGGTGCAGGTCACCCAACTTGGGATCGGCGGAGATTTCCATTTTGGTGACGCACGCGGAAGGCTGATGACACAGTTTGGGATGTATTCACAAACGACACCGCGCAATGACGCCAGCCCGGCGCGCGGCCAATGGGATCTCGCTAATGCTTACCGATATATCTCCGAAGCTTACGGGGGATACCACTTCAACAAATGGAACGGCGTCAATATCGACGCAGGGATCTTCATGTCCTACGTGGGCCTCTTCAGTTATTACCAGTTCGACAATTGGACCTACCAGCCGTCCTATGTTTCCTCCAATACGCCGTGGTTCTTTAACGGCGTGCGGATTCAAGTATTTCCCAGCGACAGACTGAAAATCGAGGCATGGATAATCAATGGCTGGCAATCGTACGGAAGGTTTAACCACGCTCCGGGATTAGGGGCACAAATCTTGTATCGCCCGAGCGGATCCGTCTCGATCGTCACCAACAATTATTGGGGCACCGACACGCTGGGCATCGCCGACAGGAAACGGATTCATACCGACGATAGTATTCAGGTCAAGTATTACGACAATCCTGAAAGGTTCATCGACAAGACCGCGTTCTCATTCACTTTCGATGCAGGATGTGAATTTGGGGGCGGCGTGACCTGCACGGGCGGCACTTCGACCGCACCATCGCAGTATTTTCTGGGTTTCATGGTCTACAATCGACTCTGGTTCTACAGGGATCTTTTTGGTCTGACCCTCGGCGGCGGTGCGATAACAAATCCCGGGCGCTACCTGGTGCTTATTCCGCCAATCAACGCAGCCACAGCGATCAAGGGAACTCCATACTTCACAGCAAATCCTGGGGAACAGTTCAAAGCCTGGGATGCGTCCGTTACCTTCGATTTCATGCCTACCCAATTCACGACTTTCCGTGTCGAGTACAACAATCGGGCGGCGGATGTACCATACTTCTCCGGGCCCGGCGGCGTGACACCGCCAGGAGGTAATGCCGGCTCGCCGGGTTCATTCGTGCCGGGCTGGTCCCCGGATCTGCGCAAGTTCGAGAGGAGGTTCACAATCGCGATACTTGTCAAGCTCTGATGAGTGCAAAGAGCGTGAGTTGGGGATGGAGGACGATTGATCGCTACCGTCCGTCTCATCGGCTCACACGCATGTGCATCTTCTCGGCATGCTGTGGACGGGCACTTTCCCATGGAAGGGCACGGTGATAAATAATACGCTTCGGTAGGAGGGTTAAGCGGTCGACAACCGTAAAACGCGGTTGCCGTCCAGATGCCGTTTTGCCCATGTCAGACGATAGTAAAGACAGACCTGATCCGGAGGTGCTTCTGCGGCAGATCGAGCAGCAGGAGCGACGCGAGAGTCAGGCCAAGCTCAAGGTGTTTCTCGGGTACGCCTCGGGCGTGGGGAAGTCATACCAGATGCTGGATGAGGCCCGCCGTCGCCGCGAGAGGGGCGAGGACGTGGTTGTGGGCGCGACCCAGTCTAAATACACGCCCGAGGTCCAGCGCCTGGTGTCCGAAGCCGAGGTCATCCCTCCGCTCGAAAGGAACGGAACCAAGGCTCTGGATCTCGAGGCGACTTACGAGAATCCGCCTTGGGCCCGCAATCCGCAGCGCTGGATGGACATAAGTGACATCCTGCGGAAGGGCATTTCCGTGATTACCTCGGTGAATCTGCAGTACATTGACGAGTTGAAGGATGAAGTCGAGGCTGTTACCGGAAAACGAGCGCGTGATGGGATCCCGCGGAGCTTCCTGGATTCAGCGGATGACATCGTCCTAGTTGACTGTCCGGCCGCCGGCGCCCCGGAGGAGGAATCCAAGCTGTCCAGGCTGCGCGAGATGACACTATTGATCGCGGCTGAGGTGATCGAGCGGCAGCTCGATTCATATCTCCGGGCGCACGGGATCGAACAGACCTGGGGCACGCATGAACGCATCCTCGTCTGTGTGACGCCGAAGTCCAACGCCGTTGAAATGATCACGAGCGGGCGCAGGAACGCCGACCGGTTTCATGGGGAACTGTTCGTGACCTATGTAAGGCAGCCCGCACTGTCGCGGGTAGATCAGGAGATACTGGAGAGAAACCTGTCCCACGCACGAGCGATGGGAGCCGAGGTGACCGTGCTGGAAGGGCTTGATCCTCTGGACGCGATCCTGGCCTTCGCCCGCCGCAAGGGTGTTACACAGATCTTTATAGGCCATAGCCTGCACGAGGGGGGGTGGCGTCGGCTCTGGAGCAACTTCGTCAACCGTCTGATCCGTGCGGCCGATGGAGTCGACGTGACCATCTTCCCTCACTAAGCGATTCGATCATGGGCAATCCGCCGACGCGTCGCGGCCGTCTCAAGATCTTCCTCGGGTACGCCGCCGGTGTAGGTAAAACCTTCCGCATGCTCGAAGAAGGGCACGAACTGGTGCGCCAAGGGGCTGACGTGGTCATCGGGTATTTTGAGCCTCACGGCCGCCAGGACACGATTGATAAGGCGGGCGGGCTGGAGACCGTTCCGCGCAGGAGGATCGCCTATCGCGGACACTCCTTCGAGGAGATGGACACCGCGGCGATCCTGGCCCGACACCCGGAGATCTGCCTCGTGGACGAACTCGCCCATACAAACGTCCCGGGGTCAGAACGCCAGAAGCGCTGGGAGGACGTGATGGGTCTTCTCGAGGCGGGGATCGATGTTCTGACAACCCTGAACATTCAGCACCTGGAGAGCCTCAATGACCATGTCTTTCAAGTGACGGGCATCCGCGTTCGAGAAACGCTTCCCGACTGGATCGTCACACAAGCGGATGAGGTGGTCATGGTGGATGTTACCGTGGAGGCGCTCCTGAACCGTTTGCGTCGTGGTGCCGTGTACGATCAGGAGAAAGCTCAGAAGGCACTTAAGAACTTCTTCAAGGAGTCGACGCTGGCCGGGCTGCGCGAGCTGGCCCTGCGTCAGACGGCCTATCAAGTCGAACTGCATCATGAAGTGGGGGAGGCCGGCTCGGCCCCGGATTGGCAGGTGACGGGCGATGGAACGGTCCCCCAGAGTGAACTCGCCGGTTCACGCGAGAAGATCTTGATTCATGTAACGCCAGATCCGGCGAGCGCAATGCTGATCCGGCGCGGCAGACGTCTCGCCGACTACCTCCGCACCGAGTGCTTTGCTGTCTATGTCTGCCCGTATGGCGACCTGTCGTCGCTGCCACTTTCTGAGCGGGAGGCGGTGGAGAGGCACTTGAACTTTGCACGCAACCTGCACATCGAGGCAGTTGTGGTTCATGGCAACAAACCCGCCGAAGCCCTGGTGGAGTTTTCGAGGCAACGTGGGATCACCCGCCTCCTTCTCACGCGCGACCATGACGGGCGATGGCAGAAGTTGTTCCGCGGCAGCCTGGTCTTCAAAGTCGTGAAACTGGCCAGCCACCTGCGAATCACGGTCGTTTCAGGGACAGGCAAATTACCTTCGAAACCAAGGTAGCCACTCCGGCAGCAAACCACTTTACGAAATCCTGAGCCTCTCTTTATGCTTTCTTGATGTTCCCGTCTCATGATGTGAGTGTGCGGGCTGAGCGCCTTCATTCCGACCCGACCACACGAACGCAACTGAGAGCGAACAGCCGGCACAGCAAGGACTTCACCTATGTGGAAGCTGCGACGCTCCAGGAACGTTTCGGTGGATCTGGCTCCTTTGCCGACGGCCGGCAAAGTGCCCGCGGCGCCTGATCTCAGCCCGGATGATATCGATCTCGTCCATGGATTGTGGCTCGAACTCTCCGAGGCGCTTCCCGGTGATGAACTTC
>JAFNAG010000548.1 GCA_017860135.1 Acidobacteriota bacterium | reverse complement strand
CCGCCCAAATGCATTTTGGCAATCATGTTACCACGGTTCAGATTAGCAGCCCGTAGCAGAGGCAGATCGCGGTGATTGTTGCTTTTTAAAATGCCGTCCTGCCGGAGGAATGGAGATCCGGGCGAACTGCTATCTCCGCCGCAAGGACGGACTGGATTTGGACCTGGCGGTATTGGGCTATGCCTTCCTTGCCTCCCTCGCTGCCGCTCTCGTCTTCGGAATGGCCCCCGCACTCTTTGCCTCGAGGATCACCCCGATGGATACGCTCATAGCGGGCGGACAGAGGTCTTCCGCCGGCCCGCCGCAGCCCCGGACGCGGAACGCCCGGGCCATCGGCCAGCCTGACACTGTCTTATTGCTGTCCTTCAATAGCGAAGGGTTTCCATGCCTGCGGAGAAATACTTCACCACCACCGCGGACAGTTCCCCCGAGAGGTCCGCACCCACATGACCAGCGTAGCGGTCGAAGAGCTCCCGGGCGATCTTGCCGAAGGCATCGAGGACCAGCGGGTCGAAGTGTGCGCCGCGGTCCCGCTCGAGTACCGCCATGGTCTCCTCGAAGTTGAACGGCTTCTTGTAGGGCCGATGCGACGTCAGTGCGTCAAACACATCCGCGACCGCGAAGATGCGCGCCGTGATCGGGATGTCCTCCCCCGTAAGGCCGTGGGGATATCCGCCGCCGGCGAACTTCTCGTGGTGATGCCCGATGACGTCGATCCCCTCGCTCAGCCATGATGACCGCCGCACGATCTCTTCCCCCTTGTCCACATGAGTCTTCATGACCGAGAATTCCTGCGGATCGAGCCGGGAGGGTTTGAGCAGGATGTTGTCCGGGATGCCGAGTTTCCCCAAGTCGTGCAGGAAGGAACCCTTGATCAGGATGCGCATTTGCCCGGCGGTGAGGCCGAGTGCCTCGCCGATGCGCGTGGAGTAGAGTGTCACCCGGTAATTGTGGGCGTCCGTGTCGCTGTCGCGCTGGGCGATGGCACTGCCCAGGACCGACAGGGTCTCCAGGTTGGCGTCGAGCAGATGGGTCGAGTAGTCTGCCAGCCGCCGCGCGAGTCGGATGATGACCGGATAGAGCACCGCGGACACGGCGACGACGATGGCGATCGCGAGAAGTGTATTCCGGACCATCGCCCTCCGCATCCGAGCCAGTTCCTGTGGAGAGACCGCGAACATTCCCCGGATGAATGCGGCCGTTCCCCCGCCCCGGTCAACCACGGGGGCTGAAACAAGCACATACGACGAGTCGCCGATGGTTGTCGTCTGGACCTCCCCCTCCGCCGACCCGGGGAAGGAGAATGGACGGCTCGCCACAAACGCCTTCACCCGGTCGATATCCGGCTGGTCGTCGGCTGCCTTCTCGGCCAGGACGGCAGGCCCGTGGTTATAAAACTGCACATAAACAAACCGTCCCGCACGGTAGACGACGGGAGGATCACCACGCCCAAGAACATCAAGGAGTGCGGTGACGGCGTTCGTCTGCTGCTGTTCCATCACGAACCGCGCCTTGTCCAGCAGGGAATGCAAGCCCCGCTGTCCGAGGTCGGCGACCTCGCGCTCGAGCTGCAACTGCTGGACGCCGGATGTGATCAGGCCCACAACAAGGGAGATCGATGCGGCAGCGAGGCCAAGCCGGACCACCAGGACCCGGCCGACAAACTTCCGGAGCGGATAGGTTTTCATGCGAGATCCTCACTCGGGCTGCAGGGCGCCAGGATGGAACAACCGCTGATATTCGGTAACGGCGGCTGTACACCCAAGCCCACCACCCCACCATGACAGGCCGCTTCTGGATGAAAAACGTTCCAATCCGGCCGGATGTCGGGGCGGGACCGTGCTGAGGTCCCGCCCGCGGGTTCCAATCCGTCAGTCCTTGTTGATTCGCCGGAAGTTCAAGTCCAGGCCCGCAGGACCTCTCAATCGGCTTGCGGCAACCGCAAAGGACAGGACCGCGAACAGCAGATCGAAGTACTTCTCGCGGCTCATCGCATGGATGAACGCCAGGACGACAAAATAGAGTCCCAGCCCGATCGCGAGCCAACCCTGCAATTTCCTCCAGTGTGCCTTCATGTTCTCTCCGTCATCTGCAGATAGTGTCCACGACGGGGCCTGTGCAGTAGCGGCAATATGCGAGGTAAGAGCAGAGCCAGTATACCCACGGACCGGTCATCGCACAAGCCACCTCGGCGACGGTAAACTCGATCCATTTGCAATCGGCTTCGCTTCCTTCGTCGTACTCTCCGTCGTCCGCGATCGCATCTGCGGCGGATACATCGCCGCTCAGGCGAGGGGTTCGTTTGGACACGTCCTGCCGGAGCGCCGCGAACCCGCGTTCGATGTTGCAGGTTGTGCAGGGCCCTGCGACGGCCGCCTTTCGGGCGAGCCAGGGGAACTTGAACAGCAGGGATTCTGCGTGGCTGCGCAGCCGTGCATCGAGCTCCGCGGCCTCCTGATTGGAAATTTGAAGCAGCCTGAGAATTTCATTCCCATCCATCCTGACGTAGGCCGCCTTCAGACGGTCAAGATCGATGCTCCTCTCGACCACCCATTGTGTCATGGAGTCACGAATGGCTCTCATGGCCCGGAGATCCGGATCTCTGGAAAGATCTGCATACCCGGGAGCTTTCCGTTGGCCAAAGTCGTCGGCCGTGATGCCTAAAGGTGCAACCATCCAAACTGCCAGGCACATCGAGAGTGCCCTCTGCCACATTGATTTGCTCATTCGACCTCTCTTCTGAATTGGGAGCCCGGCGCATCTTCTGCTGCGCGAGACGGGCTCCTCCATCATGGGCAGCAGGACGATTTTCCAAGGAAGCGGCCGGTTCGAACAGGCCGCTTTGCTACTATCAAACTGCCCTGAGTGTCAATTGAGCGAAAATTTTCGGGTGCGGCTCTTTCAGGACAGAAGATTTTGCGCACCACATATGAGTTGCGACTGCGATCCCGATGCCGATACCGACTGTTATTCCGTGGTGCTGAAAAATCCTATCCTTATCGTGTCCATCCACGTCGTGACGTCCTGCTTTTTGTAATTATCGTACCCCGTGTGGCCAAGGCCCGAAAACGGCATGTCCATGGAGGTGCCTTCGAAGCGCTGTTCCAGAAGACGGCCTCCCAGGGTCCATTTATGATCCGATTTCCCCAGTCGCCTGCACCGCCCATTCAGGGCGGACATCTGTGCCTTTTACAGTTCCCAGGGCTTGCGCCCTGGGCTGTCTTGCCGGACCCCTGCGGGGTCCTTTTCGATTCCCTGACCTTCAGGGCGGACAT
>JAFNAG010000547.1 GCA_017860135.1 Acidobacteriota bacterium | reverse complement strand
ACCCAGTTTCCCAAGCTGTTCGGCATCAGCAGCGGCGGAAGCAATTTCTTCACCCGCATCATCGAGCTGGTGCGGCATCTCGGCGACGTCAATACGCCGTCACTGGCGGTCGGCCTCGGCTGCCTTGCGCTGCTGATTCTCGGAGAGCGGTATCTGCCGGGCCGGCCGGTGGCGCTCGGGGTCGTTGTCCTGTCCATCGCGGTCATGGCCCTGGCTCCCCTTGAAGCCCTGGGCGTCAAGACGGTAGGCGCGATTCCCTCCGGGCTGCCCCTGCCCGGGTGGCCGGATGTACGGCTCAAGGATACCGACGGCCTGCTGGGGCTCGCCCTTGCCTGCTTCCTCCTGTCCTACATCGAGAGCATCTCCGTGGCGCGCACCTTCGGTCTCAAGCACCGTTACCCGGTTGACCCCAACCAGGAGCTCCTGGCTGTCGGCATTTCGAATTTCGCCGCCGGAGTGGCGAGCGGCTACCCGCTGGCGGGCGGCATGTCCCAGTCCGCCGTCAACGAGAAGGCCGGCGCGCGAACCCCGCTGGCCCTGGTTTTCGCCTCCGGCGCCATCGGGGTGGTGCTGCTGTTTCTCACCGGCATGATGAGCAACCTGCCACAGCCCGTCCTGGCCGCGGTCGTTCTGATGGCGGTCAAGGACCTGATCCGTCTCAAGGAGCTGCGCCACTATCAGCGCGTCAGCAGGCTGGAGTTCAACGTTGCCATTGCCGCCGTAATCGGCGTGCTGCTGTTCGGCATTTTGATGGGTATCCTGCTGGCGGCGATCTTTTCCCTTCTGCTGCTGCTGAAGCAGGCGTCCCGGCCACGCATAACGGTTCTCGGCCGATTTCCCGGCACGGACCGCTTCGGCGAGATCTCCCGCTATCCGGAAGCGGAGCAGGTTCCCGGGGTCCTGGCGCTTCGGGTGGAATCGGCTTTCCTCTATTTCAATACGCAGAACATCCTGGAAGAAATCGTGCGACTGGCGGGGGAACAGCAACCTCCGGTGACTCGCGTCGTGATTGATCTGTCCACCTCGCCGAATTTCGACCTGGCCGGCGTCCGCATGCTGAATGAACTGCGCGAGCGGCTGTCGGATTCGAAGATCGCGTTGTGCCTGGCGGAAATGCACGGCACGGTCCGCGACCTGCTGGAGGCGGAAGGTCATTTTCATTTGCTGGAAAACGTTGGGCGGCGGGTCGGCATTGCCGAATGTATCGACACGTAAGGGGGGAAGTTTGCATGGGAAAAAATAAAGGGAAAAGCCTTTCGGGCAAGGCTCCGGCCGTGGCAGGGAAAGGAGCGGCGGATATGGGCGCCGCCAGGAAAGCGGAGGGTGGGAACGGAACTGCCGCCCCTGAAAAAATCAAAGGGAAGGAGTATGCAAAACAGCTTGCCACGCTGCACGTGGAGCTGGTGAAACTGCAGGAGTGGGTCAAGTTCAAGGGGCTCAAGGTCTGCATCGTGTTCGAGGGGCGCGACGGCGCCGGCAAGGGGGGCGTCATCAAGGCTATCACCGAGCGGGTGAGCCCGCGCGTGTTTCGCGTCATGGCGCTGCCCGCGCCCACTGAGCGCGAGAAGACCCAGATGTATGCCCAGCGCTACTTGCCGCTTCTGCCGGCGGCCGGCGAGGTGGTCATCTTCGACCGCAGCTGGTACAACCGGGCCGGTGTGGAACGCGTCATGGGCTTCTGTACCGAGCAGCAGGCCAGGAGATTCCTGGAGGTGGTGCCGCTCTTCGAAAAAATGATGATCGAATCCGGCATCATTCTCATCAAGTACTGGCTCGAGGTCAGCCAGGAGGAGCAGACGCGCCGGCTGGAAGCGCGCATCGACGACGGCCGCAAGATCTGGAAGCTGTCGCCCATGGACCTCAAGTCCTACAGCCGCTGGTACGACTACTCCAGGGCGCGCGACGAGATGTTCGCGGCGAGCGACACGTCTTGGGCGCCCTGGTTCGTGGCCAAATCGGACGACAAGAAGCGCGCGCGGCTGAATATCATCAGCCACCTCCTCGGCAGGATTCCCTACCAGGATTCGCCCCGCGAGAAGGTGAAGCTGCCGAAACGGCAGAAAGCCGGTGACTACCGGGAGCCGGACTACCAGTTCAAGTTCATCCCGGAGACCTATTGAACAGACATAACCAGGCAATCGCCCGCAGATCGCTTTCATAAGCAGACGGATTGATCGCCGCCAACGATGATGACGCGGAGACAGACTTACTGCACGTTTTCAGATAACAAAAGCCATCAAACAGGAGGTTCATATGCTGAGAAGAGATTTTTTGAAACTGTGCACCGCCGCCGCGGTCATCCCGTCGGTCATGCACCTGGACAAGGTGTTTGCGGAGTCGGCGGCGCCAGAAGTTCCCAACACCATTACGGATATCAAGCCGGGAGAGGATGTCTTCGCCTACATCACGCGTATCAAAGGGAAATTCGATCAACGGCTTTACCAGCAGGTTATCGGTGCTGCCAACGATTTCAAAGAGGGCGACCAGACCATCGGCGTGGGGGCCGCTGATGAAAAAACCAGGCAGAATGCGCGCACCCTCCTGTCGAATACCAAGCTCAAAGACCTCCATGAACATCCGCTGTTTGTCGACGACCTGCAGAAGCTCATCTGGACGACCACCGATCAGGCCAGGTACGAGAAGGTCAAAGGCTGGACCATGGGAGAGTTGAAAACCTTTCTCCTCACCAAGTCCGAGGCGGAGATCAAGGGGATCATGGGCGGACTGACCAGCGACACCATCGGCTGCGTGCCCAAGCTGATGAGCAATGACGAGCTGATCAGGTTCAACCAGAAGATTTTCAATGTCATGCCCGGTACCAAAATGGGTGCCAAGGGCTACCTGAGCGCCCGCATCCAGCCCAATTCCCCCACGGACGATCCCGACGACATCATGTGGCAGACCTTCAACGCCTTTGCCTACGCCACGGGCGACATCGTCATCGGGGTCAACCCGGTGGACAGCCAAGTGGCGAGCGTGGCCGAGGTGGAGAAGGCGCTCAAGGACGTGGTCGAAACCTTCAAGCTCGAGGATGTGGTGCCCTGGTGCGTGCTCTCCCATATCGATGTCCAGGCAGAGGTTGAAAAGAAGTACCCGGGGACGGTCGAGACCATGTTCCAGAGCCTGGCCGGGACCGACGACTGCAACAAGACCTTCGACGTCACGGTGGAGAAGATACTGAACTATGCGAAATCCAAGAAAGGAAAACGTTACGGGCTCTACTTCGAGACCGGCCAGGGCTCCGAATTCACCAACGGAGCGGCCAACGGCGTGGAC
>JAFNAG010000546.1 GCA_017860135.1 Acidobacteriota bacterium | reverse complement strand
CGTCACTCCGCCACAGGATTCAGGCCCTCGGAATTGATGCCGGCTCCTTCCGCCGGCCGTAGAGCAAGCCACCGCAGAGACGCAAAGATCGCAGAGAGAGAACGGAGTCTCTGGCCACCTCCACATCTCCGCCATAGATGGCCGCGTGATGAATCTCAGCATCCCCGTGATCCGGATCATCACTCCAACCGGGATCGCCGACTTTGCACCAGCAGAAGGGAAGAACGCACTCTCCCCATATCACGTTGATAATAAATTACTTATCGCGTTTCTGCTGATGAGCATGAATCGGCGGCAAAGTGGCACGGGAGTTGCACATACCTGGAGCGCACCGTTAAACACTTGCCACCTTGGAGAGGAGAGGGGTATTGAGAATGAAGAATGAAAATGGATTTTCGCTTGTAGAACTCCTGATCGTCGTCGCGATTATCGCGATTATTGCCGCCATCGCGGTCCCGAGCCTGCTTACTTCCCGTATGGCTGCCAACGAGGCCAGCGCTGTGCAGGGCTGCCGTACCATAGGTTCCGCCGAGATCGCTTTCGCGGCCACGAATAACCAGCAGTTCACCACGCTGCCCGACCTGGTAACCGGGCAATTCCTCGACAGCCGGTTCTCCGACGCTGCCAATGTAATCAACGGATACTCGTACATAGCAGGTGATGTCCCGGTCGAGGGAGGTAATGCTTTTACTGACTCCCTTCCGACGGCGTTTGCCTTCCAGGCCCAGCCGGGCACGGGGCTGGGGCGCTTCACCTACGGGATCGGGCCGGATCAGGTTGTGCGTTACGTCGGTTTCCAGGATCCTGCCACCGCCTATCCGACAGGCTCCGATCAAGGCACCCCGATCGGCAAGAACAACTAAGCCTGTTCTCGTGGTTCATCTCTCGGCGCGGTCTGCCTCACGGCGGACCGCGCCTTTTCTTGCCTCGCCGCTGCCGCCTTCGCCACGATCAGCGTGATGGTTCACGCATAGACTGGTACACCAGGATGGCAGCCCCTGCGCCCAACGCCAGCAGCGTGACCGCCAGCCCCGCGAAGAAGCTGCGCGGCCGGTAATGGAATTCGACCCTGTGCTTTCCGGCAGTCACCTCCACGGCGCGGAAACAATAGTTCGCCCGCGTGATCGGTACGGTCCTGCCGTCGACTCTGCATTCCCACCCGGGGTAGTAGCTGTCAAGCAGGACAAGGTATCCCGGCGCATCGGAGTTGGTTTCACACAACGCAGACTGAGTGCCATAGTCGACCAGCTTCACACCGGCGGTCCGGTGTTGCACACCTCGATCGCGAGCCAGCGGGTCCTCGAGCACAACGGTGTCACGGATCGGGAAGGCCGGATCCAGCAGGATGTTGAGAGCCTCGGCTGATGACCCCGCTCTGCGCACCCCCGAGACGAAGAACGCCCGCTTGAGCGTATCCTCCAACCGATACAGTTTCAGCGTTACATCGGAGCCCGTGGCGTACTCGCCTTCGAACTTCATGCCGGTCGTATCGAGGCGATCGAGGGTAGCGGTGTACAGGGAATTCGTCCGCTGCAACAGCTCGGTCCGCTTGAAGGCCCCCCTCCCCATGAAAAGATCGAACAGGACGTTGCTTTCGCTCGTGCTGAGGCCATCCACGGGGATGTAGAGCGAGTACTGGATGCCATCCATGATTCCGTAGAAAGGCAAACCCGCGTTGCGGAAAAAGAGCGTATTCCAGGCGATCGAGTCGTTGGGGGCACGCAGATGATACCTGAGGCGCGTCGGCTCGCCCTCCATGGCCAGCACACGGAATGTGCTGACCTTCGCGAGTTCCCCCAGATGCCTGCTCACCGGCGAGATATAGTCCACGTCGGCCTCGGATATCATGGGGGCAAGCCGCAGGTTCTGAGGCATGGACTCCGCGCACAAAGCGAGAACCGCCAGCAGGCCTGCCAGCACAGGACGCTTGAATCTCAATGAAATCATGAGAATCATGCCCATGATGACCGCATAGGCGCCACATGTCTTCATGCTCGCGGCCAGTTGCCCGGCGATGCCGGGAAAATCCTTGGCACGCTGGAAATCGGGCAGCACTTTCGAGCCGGCGAAATCGACGAGTCGTTGCGGGTGCCATCCGTAGTAGAGGCCTGCGCCCGCCAGGCTGCAACCGACGATCAGCCCTGCGAGGCCGACCGTCACGAGTGGAACCAGGTTCCGCCTGCCCTCCCGCCTCTCCAGCCGGGTCAGCAGCACTTCGAGCCCAAGAGCGACCAGGACGGAGATTGCGAGTGCCAGGGCCAGCGTAAGCTTGACGGGATACCGCCCCATCCGGAAGACCGGCAGGTAGTCGTAGAGCCAGCCCCACCATGGGTTGAACTTGCCGAGAGCCAGAAAGCCGCTGAGCAGAGCTAGCGCCGCGAATACCGCCGGAGCCATTCTCCTTCGGCTCCAGACTGAGGCCAGCGCCAGCAGAAAGGCCCCGATTCCGACATAAAAAGAGACAAGGTAACCCTCTCTGCCGAAGTGGTAGGCCTCGCCCCAGTAGAGACGCCTGGATAGCGAAAACGGATATCCGAACAGGTTGGGTACTACAACGTTGAGAAGGTCCATCGGATGCAGGGACCATTGGGTCACCGTGGTGAGGCTGAAGCCCGTACCGCGCACCGCGAGGGGTATCAGCTCCAGTGTGGGCAGAATCTGGATCGCGGTGAGGCCGACGGCAAACAAACCTCCCAGAAAGCCGACACGGATGATCCGGATGGCGTCACGGCCCCGATCCCCCGACTCGAGGACGTAGATGAGGGCAAGGGCGAACAGGAGCATCAGGTCGCACAACGCTATGAACAGGTCGAAAGAGAGGATCTGAAGCGCCAGCAGGGTCCCGAAGAGGATGACAGAACCGCTGCTGCCGCGCTTCCCCATGGCGTTGAGCAGGGCCCAACCAATCCAGGGAAGCAGCGCCACCGAGGGAACAAAGTTGTAGAGGTTCAGAAAGGAGAGCACTATCCCCGAAAAAGCGTATGCGACTGCCCCGCCGAAGCAGGCTATAGGAGGAAGACTGAGCCTCCTCTGCAGAAAATAGGCGCCCAGCCCGGCCAGGATCGGGTGGATGACGAAATGAAGCTTGAATGCATAATTGAAGGGCAGAAAAAGATGAAAGAGGTTGCTTGGATAGAAAGCCATGTAATTGGGGTTGGCCAGCATCGGCTGTCCCAGGTACACGTACGGGTTCCACAGCGGCCATTCGCCGCGCGCGTAGGAATCGATCAGGACTTTGCGCAGGGGATAGTGGAAGTTCAGGATGTCGCGGAAGTAG
>JAFNAG010000186.1 GCA_017860135.1 Acidobacteriota bacterium | reverse complement strand
GTACCCGTGTGTTTCCAAATCTGGAGGTTGCGATGGTGGCGACTGTGGAGACTTTCCGCTGCATGATGTGCGGACACGAATATCAGGAGAAGGTGGAGAAAGGAGAGGACAAGGAGCGGACCTGTCCCAAGTGCCGATCCAACAGCATCCGCCACCTCAAAAAGCAGGAGAGGACCAACTAAGGAGCAACCGATGTCAAGAACACCGGCCAACAAAGACGAGGTTGTGCGCATCGACTTCGGCTTCCGGCGAGAGCTGGCGCAGAAGATCGAAGGGAATTTGGCCAATCTCTGCTACCAGTGCGGAGCGTGCGCGGGTGACTGTCCGGCCGCGACCTACAGCACGTCGTTCAATCCCCGTGAAATCATGCTCAAGGTGCTCTACGGATTGGAGAAGGATCTGATCGGGCAAGACTCGATCCTCTGGGAGTGCACAAACTGTTACAACTGCCACGAGCGCTGCCCGCAGGATGTCAAGCCGGTCGAGGTGATCATCTCGCTCAAAAACATGCTGGCGGACCGCGGCATATATCCCGAACAGGTCGAGAAGGTCATCAAGACATTCGAGTCCACCGGCCGCACGACGCCGGTTGGGCCGCTGGTCGACCGGCAGCGCGAGCAGTTCGGGCTGCCGCCGCTGCGTCCCGTGCCCATGGAGGAATTGCATTGCATCCTCGAGCGCTCGTGGAGCGGAACGCCCGCGAGCCGGCCGGAGCGCCGCACGGCCCCGGCAGCGAGCTCGAAAGAAGCCCACCGCTATGCTTTTTTCCCCGGCTGCCTGATCCCGGCACGCCACCCGGCAATGGAGTATGCCATTCGAACCACCCTTCCCAGGCTTGGGATTGAACTCGTCGATCTCGAGGGAACGTCCTGCTGCCCCGACCCGATTTACTTCAAGTCCAAGGATAAGATGTCCTGGCTGTCCGTCGCTGCGAGGAATCTCTCGCTGGCCGAGGACATGGGGCTGGACATATTCACCAACTGCTCCGGCTGCACGGCCACGCTCTCGGAGACCCGCCACCTGCTCGAAGACGAATCGCTCCGCTCAGGAGTGAACCAGCGCCTCTCCAGGATCGGGAGGGAGTACCGGGGCACCAGCCGGGTGCGGCACATCGTGACCCTGCTGCGCGACGTGGCAGGTTACGAAGCGGTGCGAAAATCGGTCAAACGCCCGCTGGAAGGCCTGAAGGTGGCGATTCACTACGGCTGCCATCTGCTCAAGCCGAGCCGGATCATGCAGGTGGACGACCCGAACGATCCTACCGTCCTCGAAGTACTCGTTGCCACCCTCGGCGCCACGCCGGTGCGGCATCGCAACTGGTATCTCTGCTGCGGAAAGGCATGCCAGTCCGACGAGATCCCCTCGAACATGATGCACGACCTGCTGGGAACCGTGCACAAGGAAGAGGCCGATCTCCTGTGCCTGATCTGCCCCACCTGTTACGGCCAGTTTGATCACGGCCAGCTGAAAGTGTCCAAGCAGTTCGGGGAGGAATTCCATACGCCCCCCGTTTACTTCCTCCAGCTTCTTGCATTTGCCCAGGGAGAGCCCTACGACAAGCTCGGCTTCGAGAAGCAGCGCTACAAGCCCGAGTGCTTGCGTAGATTCGAAAAGTAGAGCGCCAAGCTGACCGCAGCCAGGAATCTCCCGAATTGCACGCATTTCTCCAAATGGACGGATGCAGCGGGTGAGATTTGTGCAATTCGTGAAATTCGTGGCGTTTTTGCGGTTGCCGAGCCTGCAGGAAGCAGGCATTCCTTCCTCGTCGCGTATTATTCCGGGATCGAGGCAGAGGCGATCAGTCGTTCCACGATTTCGGCGACCTGGGTTGTGCAGGCGTGATAGGCGCGAAGGAATTCCGGCGGATCGTTGAATCCCAGGATTGCCGTCAGGCGGTCGAGGTACTCGGGCCGCAGGACATTCTCGGCGGAAACCGTCAGGCGGTAGACATCGCGCACGCTGCGGAGAAAGTCGGAGCTGTCGCTCAATACGTCGAAATCTCTCCGGTGCTGCGGTTCGATCTCGCACAGGGTCGTCAGGAGCTTGCGGTTGACGGGCTCGCGCAGCCGGTATTTGGCCTTATAGATCAGGAGGATCATCTCGATGTCCCTGAGCCCGCCGATGCCGTCCTTGACGTCGAGGCCGGGGCCGTCACTGCCGGCCGCGCTCCGCTGTCGCGAGCGTATCTCTTCGACCATCTGGCGGATGTACTCCCGGCTCTTGTCGAAGATGTAAGGCCGGATGATCCGGCTCGCGAATTCCTTCTCGAACTTGGTGCTGCCGATGATCATGCGCGAACCCAGAATCTGCGACTTGTCAATAAACACATCGGAGCTGTCGCTTGCCAGCCAGTCCTCCAGCTCGCCGACCAGCGTGACATAGTGTCCAAAATGGTCGGTGAACCGGTAATGCGGCAGCGTGCCGCGCTGCAGGATGTCGGTGTTCATGCGGCTGGCGATGCGATCGCAGTAGCGGCGCATCTCTTCGTCGTTGGAATCGAGCAGGATGATCAGGTCGTAATCGTCATCGTAGGCCTGTTCGCGGGCATGGCCGCCGGTGACGAATATCGCAAGCAGATCCCGGGTTGCGACGCGTCCCCCTCTTTCTTCATCGATGCACTGTTTGTTGATGTCGAACAGCACTTGCAGGAACGTGTCGGAGAACTCGGTGAACTCGGCATTGGTCTCGCGGATCGGCGCTCCGCGCAGGGTCTCCAGCGCTGTTCTGAGGAATTCCAGATCGTAGTAATCGGCCAGCGAGTTCTTTTTATCCTGGAAACCGGCTACGTTGTCCACCCGGCCGAACAGGCCGTGGGCGATCTGGCGCAGGCGGGCGGGAGAATCGAGATACTGGACATACTCCGGGTGTTTCTGGATCACCAGAGTGAAGTATCGCTTGAAGTACCTGCTGTTGTGGTAATGCAACTGGCAGAGCTTCTTCAGGCCCGCGGCGGATGCAAGTTCGGCCTCGCTGCCGCCGTCGCTGAGCAGGCCTTCGAACTGAATCAGCTTGGCCTCATTCAGGCTCAGCAGGTAGCTGTTGATGAGCTGGGGGTATTGATGGAAGAGTTTTCCGAGTTTCGATATTCTGCTTTCGATTCCCGCGGCCGTATCGAGGAACGAGTCGTTGAGTTCGTCGAACAGCCTGCGGTATTCGGAGCCACGCTGATACCTGACGATGAGGGTCAGGAGTGAGAGAAACGCGTAGAACGCATACTGGCCGGCGCTGCCGTAAGCCCGGACAAGCTCCTCCCGATACCTGCCGTTCAGCTGTGCGAAGTCCCGCACGAAACGATGCAGCTGTGCCGCATTGCTGGCTTCGAGGGTTGCCAGCACATCGTCCCAGAACTTGGTGCCCCGGAAGAACCGTGAGGCCCGGATAAAGTCCACCGGAAGGTTCCGCCTCAGCCTGACCTGGCGCCGGTATCGCCCGCTTTGGGCAAGGCCGGAAAAGATCGTGATCGACCTGAGGTGCTCGGTCATCGAACCGAGCAGGGCACCGACGACGTCCTTCGCCAGCTGCACCGACTCGTGGTAGTGGATCAGCAGGTGATCCCATCCTTTGATGGCGCCGACATCCTTATATCCCATGCATTGGGCCACCGGCGTGAGGGCGTTCCCGACCGTCGGTTCTCCGAGCTGCACCTCTTCCTCCTGAACCACGAAGAGCTGGTACAGGTGCCGGAAGGTATCGAGGAAGGTCAGGGCGCGGTCGAGGTCGTCGTACAGGGACCTGTTCCCGGGATTTTTCTCGCGGAGGATGTTGAGGATATCCCAAGGATTCACCTTGTCGACGCGAAAAACGGTCTTTTTCACATAAATCATGCTCTTGAGCATGCGCAGGCCGTCATCCTTGAGATGGATGCTGTCGGGCTGCATCTGCCGGATGAGCAGGGACCGGATCTCGCCGAGGATTCCCCGGAGGTACGCCTCGTGGTACCTGTTGTCCTGGTGGGGAGCGTAGTGGTAGCGCCAGGTAACCTCCCGTTTGAACTGATCGAAGAGCCCGAGGCTGCCCAGGATGGGGGCCGCGCCCAGCATTTCGGTGATGATGATGAAATCATGGATCTCTTTGTCGAGCAGTTCCCGGTAATCCGAGATGCCGGCGGAGTAGCTTCCGGTGCCGACATGTTCCGAGAGGTAGAAATGGAGGCAGCTGGCGTGCTTCAGCATCTGCCGGCGCAGCCTGCCGACAGCCTTGTTGAATTCCTCCCGCCGCTCCGTGCCGTCGTCGACGATTCCGATGTCGATGTCGTCCTGATCCGACCGGCTGCCGACGCCGCATATGACGAACTCCGGCCTCTGCGCCCGGGGAATGAAGAGGTCCAGCAGGCGCTGCATGTAGTTGGCGGTCAGGGCGCGGAATTCGAGGCCCGAGTGAATCATGAAATTCCGGTACTCATCCGTCTGGTTCCTGGCGGTCGTCAGGTTCAACTGCAGGACATCCGTCAGACGCAGATTCATGTGGAGAAACTGCAATCCGTAGTAGCAGCTCAGAAAAGAGAGTTTCTCCTCGAGGGTATCGCCCAGTTCGACGATCACGTCCATTTCCGAGGAAAGATCGGGGGCGGATTTCCAGAGGTGGACCTGATCGATCTTGCCCTTGGCCTCGAGGCCGGCGATCAGACGGTCCTTGTGCGTTTCGATGCTGCGGATATATTTCTGGTGATGGTTGCCGAGAAGGGAGACTCGGTCTCTCAGTTTCTGGAAGGGATCCGGCATGGCGAACTCGCTCTAGGCCACCAGCTGCGAGGCGACCTCCATTCCGGTTCTGAACGCCTTCATGTTCAGTTCTTCGGTCCCCTTCGGCACCCTGGCGAGCACGGCGGATTCCAGCGCGGCCACCGATACGATGTTGGAAAGCCGCGCGATGATCCCAAGCGCCACGATGTTGGCCACGACCGCCTTGCCCACCTGGCTGCGGGCGATGTCGGTGATGGGGACCTTATAGATCCGGTATTGCCCCTCCGGAACTCTCGTCACCGCCCCGGAATCGACGAGCAGGACGCCGGTGTCTTTCAGGTCCTTGGCGTACTTGTTGCAGGACTCCTGCGTCAGCGCCAGGAGCAGGTCGAGCTGGGTCGCCTTCGGGTAATCGATGTCTTCATCGGAGATGATGACTTCGGAGCGGCTGGCCCCGCCTCTGGCCTCCGGGCCGTAGGACTGGCTCTGGGTGGCATTTTTCTCATCATAGATCGCAGCTGCTTCTGCCAGAATCCGGCCTGCCAGCACCAATCCCTGTCCGCCCTCCCCACTCAGACGAATATCATAGCGAAAACTCATGAAATCCTCCTCGCCGGGATTACGCCCCGACTCCCACGGGGTTCTTCCTCAGGCGCTGTTGCAGCTTGGCGTACTCCTCGGTGTATTCCGGCCTGTCCACATCGACGAAAACGCCGGTGACGATCTTCCCTTCGAGTTGCTCCGGCGTCATCTTGGAGGCTTTCTCGATGGGAACGCTATTCTCTGCCAGATCCCGGATCATGTCCAGCCCCGATCCCATCCGGTTGCGCCGGCCGTAAGCGGTGGGGCAGGGGGTAAACACCTCGACGAGCGAGAACCCCCTTTTCCGGATCGCGCGCTCGATGAGCTTCTCCAACCGGATCGAGGCATGGACTGTGCTGCGAGCGACGAAGCTCGCGCCTGCAGCCTGCGCCAGGCCGCTGATGTTGAAGGATGGCTCCAGGTTGCCGAAGGGTGCCGTGGCCGCGCGCTTGCCCACCGGCGTGGTCGGGGATGCCTGCCCTCCGGTCATGCCGTAAATCTGATTGTTGAACAGGATCACGGTCAGGTCGATGTTCCGGCGTGCGGCGTGGATGTAATGGTTGCCGCCGATGGCAGTGGCGTCGCCGTCGCCTGTGATCACGATGACTTTCATGTCGGGCCTAGCAAGTTTGACGCCGGTGGCGAACGCGATCGCCCGGCCATGGGTCGTGTGAAGCGTGTTGAAATCCACGTAGCCGGGCAGCCGGCTGGAACAACCGATGCCGGAGACCATCGTGATTTCGTCCTTGGAAAGACCGATGCGGTCGATGGCACGGAGCAGCGACTTCAAAACAATGCCGTCTCCGCATCCCGGGCACCAGATCAGCGGAAACTTGTCAAGCCTGAGGTATTTGGAATAATCAAACATCTGCACTCCTTTGCTGCACCGGGTCCGGACTAGGAAGACAGCTCCAGGATCCTGTCCAGGATCTGTTGGGGACTGATGGGTTCCCCGTCCACCCGATTGATTCTTACCACCGGCACCTTGCGGTTGCTGGCCCATTCCACTTCATGGGCGATCTGGCCGAGATTGAGCTCGGGCACGATGATGTGGTGGACCCGCTCCGCCATCGCGCGGACCGCCTCCTCCGGAAACGGCCAGATTACGGTGGGCCGCAGGAGTCCTGCCTTGATCCCCTTGTTGCGGGCCTGGATGACCGCCTGGCGCGCCGACCGGGCAGTGGAACCGAAGGCGAACAACCCCACCTCCGCGTCTTCGAGGAAGTCCGCCTTGACGTCGATAATCTCGTCGCGCCGGTCGTCGATCTTACGGTGCAGGCGCCGGATCAGCCTGTCGATTTCCACCGGGTTGTTGGTCGGGAATCCCGTCTGATCATGCGAAAGGCCGGTGACGTGGTAGCGGTACCCTTCGCCGAAGCTCACCATCGGGGGCACGCCGGATTCCGTGTGCTGATACGGGAGGAACTTTTCCGGGGGAACATCCGGCCGCAGCCGCCGCACAATCTCATACTCGCCGGGTTCCGGCAGCACGACCTTCTCGTTCACATGAGCGATGATTTCGTCCATCAGCAGGATGACTGGAACTCGGAACAGCTCGGCGAGGTTGAATGCGCGGATGATCAACTCGAACGTCTCGCGCACGCTGTTGGGTGCAAGCACGATGATGGGATGGTCCCCGTGCGTGCCCCACCGCGCCTGCATCACATCTCCCTGTGCCGGCAAAGTCGGCAGGCCGGTGCTGGGCCCCCCCCGCTGCACATTCACAATCACGCACGGCACCTCTGCCATGGCGGCGTAACCGATGTTCTCCTGCTTCAGCGAGAAGCCGGGACCACTGGTTGCAGTCATCGATTTCGCGCCCGCGAGCGAGGCGCCGATGATGGCGCCCATGGCCGCGATTTCATCCTCCATCTGAATAAAGCTCCCGCCTTCTTCCGGCAGGCGCTCGGAGAGTATCTCGGCGATTTCCGAGGAGGGCGTGATGGGATAGCCGGCAAAGAAGCGCAGGCCTGCCGCCAGTGCGCCCTCGGCGCAAGCCTCATTGCCGGTGATGACCCGGATCTTTCGCGGACTTGCCGGTACGGCGTTTTCCAGATTTATTGTCTGCATCTCAAGATCTTCCTTTCCACCCGCGAAGTCTGCCTATTTGGTCACAAGCTCCCCGACCTCATTGACGGTGATGGCGAAGTCCGGGCACATGATCTCGCACATGCCGCAGGCCGTGCATTCCGATATGAGCATCACTTCCGGATACACTCCCTTCATTTCCAGGACTTTCTGCTGGCAGGCGTCCACGCATATGGCGCAGCTCTTGCACCATTCCTTATTGACCTCGATGACCACATTCTTTTTCTTCGCCATAATCAAACTCTCCTTCGGGGCATGCGTACCGGCTCGCTGCGCCCGGACGCCGCATCTCTCCGGCCAATACTGATCCTTGTCGATGTGTTTGCGTGTTCACGAAAACCGGGAAACCTGCGCGGTCTTGAAACCAGCGGAGTCATGGGAGAAGGGCTGCGGCGGGCGCATACCGCCCCCGCCTCGCCTGTAGCGGGGCCGCCCTCTTTCTGACCGGCTTGCGAATCCAAAAACATGCCTTCCTGACTGTGTCCCTGCCAATCGGCGCAACCAACGGGGGCAACCCGCGGCAGCTTTCCGTCCGCCCGGATATTCTGCGGTTCCGGCTCCATTCTGCACAGCCGAACCCGCCCGCCTCGGAGTTTCCCGACGACAACAGGCGAGCAGGCGCCCCCGGGCCGCGAGTACTTTACTCGTTTGTTCGAGCTTCAGCAATTTTTTTCGCGCGCGCGAGGACGCTTATCGCCGTATGCCGGAAACGGTTATCCGCCGGGCCCGTCCGCCGATAAATAGGACTCCAGCGAATCGAGCTCACGGCCGAGATCCTCGACGTGATTCTGGAACAGGTGGCAAATCGCCAACCATCCCTTGAGTGCTCCCTCACGGTCGACCACCGGAAAGTAGCAGCGGCCGCGAGAGAACATCTGCTTGAGGGCCTCGTCCGTTTCCATGTCGGCGCTCACCGATTCCGCGGGCGAGGCCATGATTTCCCGCACCGTGACGTTTTCGGGATTGAGGCCCGCCGCGATCACGCACCTGATGATGTCATCCTTTGAAACCGTCCCGACCAGGCGTTCGCCGTCCATGACCGCCAGGGCGCATCCATGCTCTCTCACAAGGATAGGTACGGCCTCCTTGACGGTTGCCGTGAGCGGCACCACAGGAGGCGGCACCTGGGCTATCTTGATCACCTTCATGCTTGCTCCTCCAAACCTCGACATCGACGGCGCTCCTGCCGCGGCTGATGCTTTTTCGCAAGCGACATGGAAAGCCGCCTTCCAACATATACACAGCGTGCACTTGCCCTACTCAGGCCACATCCGCCATTCCCTCCGCTTCTTGTGACGTTCATTCCTGGTTCCGGATGTAATAATCGCGGATCCAGCTGTCCAGAGTGGATGACGGGTCCCGGATCACCTCGGGGGTGATCTCGAAACGGCTGATTCCCCGCGTCTTGCGGATCAGGTTCAG
>JAFNAG010000545.1 GCA_017860135.1 Acidobacteriota bacterium | reverse complement strand
TGAACGCAGCGCTCAGGACAAGCCCATCTCGTCCGTCGATTGCTTGTCCGACCCCGGACGGTCAAGAAAGTACTGTGATCGAGCGCCGTCCGCCGACTTCGACGCGGAATCCAGGCTCGAGCCCGGCGCAGGCTCACCGCGTCCCTCGGCTCCCGCCTTTTGCCGGCCCCGCCCGAGCCCGGATTGGACATCGAGCGCGCCGCGCGTCTGGTTTGAGGTCCGCCTAGCCAGGGCGCTCCGGCGAACCGCAGCTGCGATGAGCTTTAGGCGCCCGCGCGAACAACCTGGCCACGGCCGCAGCGAGCCCCGTTTTGCGGGCCTCGATGTCGGCTGTTGATACTTAGCGCTTTGTCTGAGCATTGTGCCGTAGGCCATTGATATTTCTTCGTGCGCGCGCTCTGTTTTTGACATTATGGTTATTGTGTAAAGTAATTTGCGGGATAGCCGAAAGAAACTCACTGGAGCACTTTTCGCAGCCCAGATCCGACCGAATCCCAGATCCGTGCCCGACGCCACTTCCCTGCCGGCTCTGTTCGAGAGCCCTTGCCCGTCCCCCGACCTGGATGGATCGGTCGGCCTGAACCGGGTCAAAGGTGGCCACAAACAGATCGCGGCGGACACCGATGCCGACGCACTGAAAGGCTTCCTCGCGCGCTACGTCGCCACCAAGACCACGTTTGAGAACTACCGCAAGGAGGTCGAGCGCCTGTACCTGTGGGCAGTGTTCCAACTGCACCGACCGATCTCTTCGCTGACCCACGAGGACATGCTCACGTATGAGCGATTCATGGCGGATCCGCAGCCGACTGATCGCTGGGTCTCCGACTCGCGCCAGCGACTGCCCCGCGGGCACGCGGGATGGCGGCCTTTCCAGGGACCGCTCTCCCCCACGAGCCGGAGGCAGGCGATGGTGATCCTGAACGTGATGTTTGGGTGGCTGGTCAGCGCCGGCTACCTTGCAGGGAACCCTTTGTCGCTTTCCCGGCAGCGGCAGAGGAAGGCAAAGCCCCGCATTACTCGCTACTTGGATCCGAGTCTGTGGGCCGAAGTGAAGCAGTACATCGATCGCATGCCGCGGGAATCAGATCGCGAACGGACGCACTACCACCGCAACAGGTGGCTCTTCACCTTGCTCTACCTTGGCGGACTCCGGATCTCCGAAGTCGGAGAGAACACGATGGGCGCGTTCTTCTGCCGCCGCGATCGCGACGGCGAGGAGCGCTGGTGGCTCGAGGTGTTGGGAAAGGGCGAGAAGACTCGACTGGTTCCTGCGACCAGCGAGATGATGACGGAGCTGGCGCGCTACCGGCGCGAGTGCGGTTTGTCACCCTACCCTTCGCCTGGAGAGGCGACGCCGCTTGTCCTGCCAATCGGCAAGAACATGAAGTCGATGACGCGTGCGGCGCTTCACAACATCGTCAAGACGGTTTTTGAAAAAGCGGCCGTAGAGTTAAGGCTGCGGGGGCCAGAGTTCGCGGGTCGAGCGGAGCAACTTTCGCGGGCGTCCGCCCATTGGCTTCGCCACACCGCTGGGTCGCACATGGCTGATGGGAATTTGGATCTGCGCCACGTGCGGGATAACTTGGGACATGAGTCTCTCAAGACAACGAGTCAATATCTGCATTCGGACGATGACCAACGGCATAAAGACACAGAGCGCCGGCACCGAATCAACTGGTGAGGCACCCGGCCGCTAGCGGTTGTTACGCCGCTGCCAATTCGACTCCCTATCTGTTAACAAACGTGGTGGTGTTGTGCAGCTCATATTCTTAGACGATTCAAAGACAAAGCCTTCTCGGGAGGGCATGAAGGAGTTGGTTGGGATCGGTGGTGTGTCACTTCCTGCAGCAAGTACCCGCGCGGTTGAGACGAAGCTGGAGGCCGTGTGCAGGGCCTACGGCTTCCCGCCGCGCGAGCCTTTTAAGTGGTCCCCGGGGAAAGAGCTGTGGATGCGCGAAGGCCTAAGGGACGAGGCCCGGCAGAACTTTTACCTCGAAGTTCTGGCGGTGTTAAGAGATGCTGGAGGTGTGGCGCTCGTCGCTGCTGCGGACAAACAGTACAAGACCGCGACGGCTGCGACGACGCACGAATCCGACGTGGTCAACCTGCTGCTGGAGCGCGCTCAATTGCACTTGACCCGCAAGGGCTGCGACGGCCTGGTGATCGCCGACCGCCCCGGCGGCGGTGCGCCGGACTTGGAGAAGTTTCTCCTTGGTTGCCTAGAAATGCGACAGGAAGGTGCCGGCTACACCGTTCCGGAGCGGATCTGCATAAATGTCGTGTCGTCGCCATCCAAGTTCATCCGTCTCCTGCAGGCCGCCGACCTGATTGTTTCCTGCAGTCTGTCCCGCATAGGTGGTGAGTACACCTATTCGCCGCCGGTGTTCGAAGCCATCCGCCCGTTACTGTTCTCAGACGGCGGTCGTGTTGGTGGAATTGGCCTGAAGCTGCACCCCGACTACGTCTACGCAAACCTCTATCACTGGATCGACCGGGACAGCACTTACTGGCGATTCAATGGCGGTTGGACGCTTCCGCTTCCGGACAGACCGTACTCGCAGAACGAATTTGGCTACTACCGAAAACTGATAGGTCCTCCGCCGACCTAAGGCATTCGAACTTGATCCCTTGCGGTCGCGCGCTGTCCTCTAGAGTCGTATTGAGTGAGACACCCGTGCACAGTGCGGAAGCGAGCGGTTTTGTTGACAGTATCCCGCTGACGTCCACTCCCCTGCCCGATTGCGGACTACTGTAATCGCCGCATTCGGCCATGAGCAGCCAGCGGATCGCCTTCCCTGCTTTGCCTGAAAGCCGTCAGAATTGCCTACAGGACAACTAGAAATCCGAGTAGGCGTCGTGTCCTGCGCTTCTACGCAAGGGTGATGTTCGATCCGTCACCCGATTCAATTCCGAGTCAGGCGGAAGGCATTGTTCAATCGGAGCAGGAGAGGGTAAACATGCATTTCTCAAAGATTGCGACCGTCGTCATGGCGTGCTTGTTCGCAGCGCAGCCGCTGCTGGCGACGGCACAAGCGCAGACCGCCGGCGCGACTTCAGCCACGCCCGTGCGGGCCCAGTCTGCCGGCTCCGTTAAGGTGACGCCCGAGAGCTACATTCGCGCGGACCGCTGGACAAGCAGACCGTGGTGCGAATGAACAAGGACACGCTGTATTCGGCCGGAGTCGTCGATACGGCGGGCGGGGCGACGATCACGCTTCCCGAGGTGCCCCCCGGACGATACATGTCGATTCTCCTTATCGACAACGATCACTACGCGCCCTTCGTCATTTACACACCCGGCACGCACCGGCTCCCCACGGACACCAAATATCTTGTAGTCGCGGTGCGCACTCAACTGTTCAATCCCAACGATCCGGCCGAAGTTGCTCTCGTCAACAGGTTGCAGGACCAGGTCGTGATCCAAGCCAAGAGCGCCGATTCCATGCCGCCGATGAAGTGGGATTCGGCATCTTTGAAAGCGCTGACGGAGCAGTACGAAAAGGATTCGGCCGCCTACAGCAGTTGGAAGGGAATGATGGGCCCGCGCGGAAAGGTCGATGAGAAGACGCGCCACATCGCGGCTGCGGCGGCGTGGGGCCTATTCCCTGAGTGGGATGCCACCTATCTCAACTACAACGGTGGCCACGATCCCGCGGTCTGCCACAAGGCGATCTATCCAATTCCCGACAACAAAGCCTTCTGGTCCGTCACCGTCTACGGCAATGACGGTTACATGAAGAACGAGAACAGCATCGTCAATTCCTCGAACGCGAAGCTGAATGGCGACGGCACGGTCACCGTGTACTACGGGTCGAAGGCAGCTTGCGGCGACGTTGCGAATCGACTGGATGTCACCGAGGGCTGGAACATTCTCATGCGCATCTATCGCCCAGGACCGGCCGTCGTTGACGGTACCTACAAGATAGCCAAAGCCGTTCCGGCCAAATAACCCGAATACTGGACAAGCCCCTATGAACGCGCGACGCCTCGTTTTGATCGCATTGGCGGCAACGCTTACGCAACCTTTATGGCTCGACCCGGCGCATGCCGCCCCCCTCGCGCCCGCGGAAGTTCGCGCCCTCGCCAAGGAAGCCTACATCTACGGCTATCCGATGGTCGACAACATGCGCATCCAATACGACTACTTCGTGGATCGGAATAGTTCCGAATTCAAGGCGTCCTGGAATAACCTGTTCAACATTCCGCGTGTTTTCACTCCCGACGACAAGGCGATCCAGACGCCCAATTCGGATACCCCCTATTCGTGGATCGGTCTCGACCTGCGTACCGAGCCCATCGTTTTCACGGTCCCACCCATTCCGAAGGAACGCTACTGGAGTCTCCAGCTTATCGACCTCTACACCCATAACTTTGCCTATCTCGGCACACGCACGACCGGCAACGATGGCGGCAGCTTCATGATCGTCGGTCCGAAATGGAAGGGCGCGAAGCCCAAGGGGATCACCAAGATCATCCAATGCGAAACGGAAATTGCGTCGGCGCAGTTCCGGACGCAGCTCTTCAATGCAGGCGATCTCGAGAACGTCAAACAGATCCAGAACCAGTACATCGTGCGGCCACTCTCGGCGTTCCTTGGCGTGCCCCCGCCGAAGTCTGCACCCCCGATCAGTTTCCCCAAGCCCCTCACGCTTGCGGAAGAGAAGACTTCGCTCGATTTCTTCTCCCGGATGAATTTCGCGCTGCAGTTCGCGCCGGCCATTCCTCCAGAGAAAGCGCTGCGGGCCCGATTTGCCAAAATTGGCGTGGCCCCGGGCAAGCCGTTTGATCCCAGCAAACTATCGCCGGAAACGAAGCAAGCCATGCAATCAGGTATGGCGGACGCCTGGGCCGCTTTTGCTGGTCTCGGCGAGCAGATCAATGCGGGCAAGGTGACCTCGGGTGACATCTTTGGAACACGCGAGTACCTGAAGAACAATTATCTCTATCGGATGACCGCGGCTGCGCTTGGCATCTACGGCAATTCGAAAGAGGAAGCGATGTATCCGGCCTACTACGTCGATGGCGCGGGGCAGAAGCTGGACGGCGCGAATCGGTACACCTTGCGCTTCACGCCGGGTCAGCTACCGCCAGTCAACGCGTTCTGGTCCTTGACGATGTATGACCAGCCGGCAAGCCTCCTCGTTGCCAATCCCCTCAATCGCTATCTGATCAATTCGACGATGCTGCCGCAGCTCAAGCGCGACGCCGACGGCGGCCTGACGCTATTGATCCAGAACAGTTCGCCGGGCAAGGACATGGAAAGCAACTGGCTGCCTGCGCCGAAGGGCCCGTTCTCCGTGATCATGCGGCTGTACCTGCCCAAGCCCGAAGCGTTGGAAGGAAAGTGGGTCGCGCCGCCGCTGAAGCGAGTGGAGTGATTCTTACCCTGGCTGGAAGGGCTGGGTCTGCTTTCGCCGGCGACAACTTTGGCTTTCGGCCGCGATCTGCCGATTGGGCCGAC
>JAFNAG010000185.1 GCA_017860135.1 Acidobacteriota bacterium | reverse complement strand
TCCGCCTGGACTTCGGCCAGGGATCTTCCGTTTTCGATCACGTATCCCGGGCGCCGCTTCTCCTGCAGATAAACGTCGCGCCAATCCGAGATCACTCCAGCGCGCCTGGTACTACATCCACATTTATGCCGACCCGAAGAATGCCGACAGCGTCTACGTCCTGAACACCGGCTTCTACAAGTCCGTCGACGGCGGCCGCACGTTCCAGTCCTATCGGGTGCCGCACGGCGACAACCACGACCTGTGGATCAACCCGAATGATCCACGGAAGATGATCAACGGCAACGACGGCGGCGCAAACGTGTCGCTCAATGGCGCGCTCTCGTGGACGGGGCAGATGAATCAGCCGACGGCCGAAATCTATCGCCTCGAGGTGGACCATCAATTTCCTTATCGCGTGTACGGCGCGCAGCAGGACAACAGCACGGCTTCGGTTGCGAGCCGCGGGGCCGGCGATTTCTATGAAGTCGGCGGGGGCGAGAGCGGGCATATCGCAGTCGATCCGCGCAACCCGAATATTGTGTATGCCGGGAGTTACGGCGGGCACCTGACGAGAATCGATCTCAAGAGCCGGTTATCGCGCAATGTCACGCCTTATCCCGAATCGGCCACCGGGCAGCGTGCGGCGGACATCAAGTACCGCTTTCAGTGGAACGCGCCGATCAGGATATCGCCGCATGATCCCGATGTGGTGTACACATGTTCGCAGCACGTGCACCGGACTCGTGACGGCGGCCTGACCTGGGAGCTGATCAGCCCGGACCTGACGAGAAACGACAAGAGCAAACAGGATTTCTCCGGAAAGCCGATCACGCACGACGACACAGGCGTGGAGGTCTTCGGCACCATCTTCGCATTCGAGGAATCTCCCGCCGTCAAGGGCCTGCTGTGGGCGGGAACCGACGACGGTCAGGTGCAGATTTCGCGGGATAGCGGAAAGACCTGGAAAAATGTCACGCCCCCCAATATGCCGCCATTCGGCACGGTCAATATGATCGACCTTTCGGCGCATGATCCGGGGCGCGCGTTCATTGCCGTACATCGCTACCGGGAAGACGATTTCAAGCCGTACATCTTCCGAACGAACAACTATGGCGAGAGCTGGGACCAGCTGACCGCCGGCCATAGCGAGATCCCTGCGAACCGTTTCGTTCGCGTCGTACGCGAGGATCCCGATCGCAAGGGACTGCTTTATGCCGGGACTGAGTTCGGCATGTACATATCGTTCGACGACGGCCTGCATTGGCAGCCGTTTCAACTCGATCTGCCGGTCGCGCCGGTGACGGACCTGAAGGTCTACCGCAAGGATCTAATAGTCGCGACTCAAGGCCGGTCTTTCTACATCCTGGATGATCTTACGCCGCTGCACCAGATCAATGACGCGGTCATAAAAGCCCGAGTCCATCTCTATGCACCGCGGCCGGCATATCGCGCGCCTGGGTTCAGCGCCGAAATCAACATCTACCTGGCCGAAGCGAGCAGAGAGCCTGCGACACTGGAAATAGTGGATGCAAAGGGCTCCGTGCTGCGCACCTGGGCATCCAGACCCGCAGGATTGCAGGGCGAGGCCGCGCCACCGGTTCCCGCTTTGAGCAGTTTGTCGCTGCGCCCCGGCCTGAACCGGCTCACATGGAATTTTGCCTGCGATTCGATCTACAGGATCCCGCCTCGAACCGTTCTATGGGGCGGCGGAGAGAATGGACCGAAGATTGTTCCTGGAAACTACCAGGTCCGCCTCAGGATCGGCAGCACCAGCTAGGTTCAGCCGCTGCAGGTGCTGAAGGATCCCAGAAACACGGCCACCGAAGCGGAATACCAGGAGCAGTACGACCTGGCCTGCCAGGTTGGGGAGAAGACGAAGGAGCTCTACGAAAACCTGTTGAGATTGCGTGATGTCCGCCGGCAAGCAACAGAGGCGGCTCAGCGACTCGAACAGGGTGGCTTCGGCCGCGAGGCGGGCGACGCCGCCAGGGCGCTTGGCGAGAAGCTGACGCGCATCGAAGGGGAGCTGACGCAGCTCAAGGGTGAAGGCGGGCAGGACGCCCTGAATTACCCGGGCCGGCTCGACAACCAGTGGGTGAAACTATACAACGAAGTCATCGCGCCGGACGGCAGGCCGACAGCCGGCTGCAGGCAGCGTTTCGAGGATCTCAAACCGCAACTTGCTCAATTGCTCGTTCAGCTCAAGCAGGTGCTCGACACCGACCTCGCGGCATTCAACAAGCTGGTCCGCGACAAGGGAGCCCCAGCCGTCATGCTCCCCGCGACAACCAAAAAGTAATCCAGTGGGCGCCGCGCGCTCAAGCCCCGAAGGGGCGGGGCAGGAGAGCCCAGGGCGCAAGCCCTGGGAATGCGCGAGCAACCTTCGATCCAGCCCTGTAGGGGCGGCGCTGTCATCGTCGCCCCTACAGGGCTCCGTTTAGACTGGCCCACCAACCCGGGGCTTGCGCCCCGGGCTTTCCTGCATCGCCCCTATCGGGGCTTAGAGCGGAGAACCGGCCCATCTCCCTGAACCAACGGCACGCCGGAACGCCTTATCCTGTCAGGGCTGGACTCTACAGCCCCGAAGGGGCGGGGCAGGAGAGCCCAGGGCGCAAGCCCTGGGAATGCGCGAGCAACCCTTCGATCCAGCCCTGTAGGGGCGGCGCATTCATCGTCGCCCCTACAGGGCTCCCTTTGGACTGGCCCGCCAACCCGGGGCTTGCCGCCCCGGGCTTTCCTGCATCGCCCCTATCGGGGCTTACAGCGGAAAACTTGCCCGTCTCCCTGAACCAACGGCACGCCGGAACCGCTTATCCTGTCAGGGCCGGACTCCACAGCCCCGAAGGGGCGGGGCAGGCAAGCCCAGGGCGCAAGCCCTGGGAATGCGCGAACAAACTTTGATCCAGCCCTGTAGGGGCGGCGCTGTCATCGTCGTCCCGCAAGGCGGGACTCCATCCAGACTCGCCGCCAACCCGGGGCTTGCGCCCTGTCGTCGCGTATAGTTTTTGTCGCGAGACTCGTTCCTCAAATCGAATGACCTTCCACCCATACTGTACGTGGCGCCTTCCTGCAGATCTGTCCCGTTCCCTTCCAGGGTGTACAATCCATCTAACAACCGGCTGCAAGAATCGAAACGGCAGCGCCAGCGCCCGATCCCGGAGGAATCCAAATGAGGAAACAGATACTGATTCTCGCACTCTCGCTTCTATTGATCCCGGTCTGCAGGGTCGTCGCTGTTCCGATCCAGGAACCGCAGCTCAGCGAAGACGAGATCAAGCGGTTCCTGCTGAACGCCAAGGTGATTGCCAAGAAGGTCTCCAACAAAGGGATCACCAACACGCTGCGACTCACCCTGTCCGATGGAAAGATCACGCACGATGCGAGCTTCCAGTCGATCGACGAACGACGAAGCAAGTTCGAGGGGATGGCCGGTGGTGTGGAATTGAACTTCGTGGACTCCTACAAGTACAACATCGCGGCTTTCGAATTAGCCAAACTCGTCGGGCTCGGGGACATGGTGCCCGTCACCGTGCTGCGCAAATACGAAGGAAAGTCGGGCTCCCTAAGCTGGTGGCTCCCCGTCACGCTCGACGAACTGGACCGCCAGAAGAAGAAGATCTCACCACACGACGTAGAAGCCTACAACCGCCAGATGCACAAGCAGCGCGTCTTTGCCGAACTGGTCTACGACATGGACCGCAACCTCACCAACATCCTCTACTCGTCCGAATGGCACATGTGGATGATCGACTTCTGCCGCGCCTTCCGGCTGTTTCACGACCTGAAGACCCCGAAAAATCTCGAAAAGTGCGAGCGCCGGCTGTTCGAGAATCTGCGCACGCTCGACAGAGCGGAACTGGCCGAGAAAACCAAGGGCTTCCTGACCAGGCCGGAGGTCGACGGAGTGATGGCGCGCCGCGACAAGATCGTCAAGCTGTTCGAAAAGCTCATCGCCGAAAAAGGGGAAAAGGAAGTTCTGTATTAAGGCCTGAGCGAAGATCCGGGATGACTTAATTCAGATGACTCGCCTGCGGGTGAACAGGCTCAGGACAGATACGAACAGGGCCGCACCGACAATCGACCAGATCACCGGAAAGGGCTGTCCTCCCACCGAGAATGTCAGCAGATCCGGCAGACGCAACTGTATCGAAAGCCAGCGGCCCAGCAGAGCGCCGACGAATCCGATCACGATCGAGACGAGGCACCCGCCGTGCGAATAGCCGGCCACGGCCTGCCCCAGGCTTCCCAAAATGCCGGCGACCAGAAGAAGCAGCAACAGTTCCAGGAGCGTCATCAGAACCTCCCGGCTGGGGCTTTGCAAGCGCCATTCCAGGGGAATTCCGCCCTGCTACCGGGCCTGGAGACAAGAGTTAGCCATGCAGGCGGCATGACTCCCGCCATAGTAAAGACAGGGAATTATTCCCCGAAGCGGCAAGGTGCGGCGCCCTGCGCATGGCGCTGAAGTGCCGCACCAACCTGAGATTTGTGGTACAAGGTGGTATGGCAAATCCAATCATCATCGCGCTGTATCTGACTTCCACGCTCCTGACGGCGCAGGAGCCGCGAAAGCTTGAGATCGTTTCCTTGCTCGGGAAGGCTCACTTTGCCAATCCCTCTAATGACACAGTTATTGCGGCTGAAAAAACGCTCTCTGAAAAGCCGGACGACCCCGATCGGATGATTGCCGCCGGACGCGCGTATGATGCGGTCCTGCAATTCAGCCGCTCGATTCCCCTGTACACCCGTGTGATTCGCCTCTTGCCGGATGACGTCCGCGCCTACCGCTACCGCGGTCATCGATTCATATCCACGCGGCGGTTCGGGGAAGCGATTACGGATTTGTCCAGGGCGGAGAGGATCGCGCCGGACAGCTTCGATGTGCTCTACCATCTGGCGCTGGCCCAATATCTCAGCGGTCGGTTCGAAGCAGCGGCAGACACCTATGGCCGTTGCCTCAATTACACAGGCAGTCCGACCAGCGGCAGCAAAATGCCGAAGGAGTGGCGAAGCTGCGCGGGACTCGATGACGAATCACGCGTCGCCATGCTCAACTGGCGTTACGCGGCGCTGCGTCGCGCCGGCCGCCACGAGGAGGCGCGCAGGCTTCTCGAGCCTGTGCACGAAGGGCTGCCCATCAAGGAAAACATGGCTTACCTTCTGGCGCTCCTCCTCTATAAAGGGGAGCGGCGGGAAGACGCAATTCAAAACGCCAACCTCACCGGATCAAGCCTGATGGCCCTCCGCTATCCCATCGCCAATTTTGTCTTGATCAACGGCGATACATCGAGAGCCTGCGAACTCTTCCGCAAGCTGGTTGCAGACGATGCCAACTGGGCTGCGTTCGGATTTATTGCCGCCGAGGTCGAGCTCTCCCGCCCGGGCCCCTGCAAGGCGAAGTAGGGATGCAATCCAGAAAGTCGGTTGAGAGCCAGCCGCATATCTGAGGTAAACTCCCTTCGGCAAATCCGGAGTTACGGATCCAATCTCATACGGAGGCTTCCCATGTTGAGAATCCGTTCGCACGCGGCACTATTGGGAGTTCTGATGCTGTTCGGCGTGGTTTCCGGCTTTGGGCAGGAAGTCATCAAGCTGCCGCCGCCGAAGACCGATGGCGGCATGCCATTGATGCAGGCATTGAAGGAGCGGAAGTCGAACCGGGAATTCGGTGCGGAAAAGCTGCCGATGACGGTCCTTTCCAATCTGTTGTGGGCGGCCTGGGGCCTGAATCGGCCGGACGGTCATCACACCGCTCCCTCTGCCAGCAACCGGCAGGAGATCGATGTCTACGTGGCGACCGCCGACGGCCTGTACCTCTATGACGCGAAGGAACACCAACTCAAACGCGTGCTCGCAGAGGATGTCCGGGCCACGACGGGAACCCAGCCGTTTGTGAAGGAAGCTGCGGTGAACCTGGTTTATGTAGCGGACCTCGCCAAGGGGAACAGGAAGGACCCGGCTGCCATCGAGTTCTACACAGGAACGAACGCGGCGTTCCTGGCGCAGAATGTGTATTTGTTCTGTGCCTCCGAGAAACTGGCGACTGTGGTGCGGGCAAGCATTGACCGGCCGGCGCTCGCCAAGGCGATGAAGTTGAGAGCGGACCAAAAAATCGCCCTGGCACAATCGGTCGGTTACCCCAAGCAACCATGAGCCGGCGTACGCTCCCAAAAGGCTCGTGTACGTGAATCCGAAAGGCGTGACAACTGTGCGAAACCGAAAATCGCTTTGGATCCTGGTCCTGTTCCTTGTGGCGTGTTTTGCGGTCTCGGCCGCGGGGGCCCTCGTAACTCGTGGGCCGGTGCTCCAGTGGTATCCTTCGCTGCTTAAGCCGGCCTGGAATCCGCCCAACTGGGTATTCGGACCTGTATGGACCGTCCTTTACCTGATGATGGCGATTTCGGCCTGGCTTGTCTGGCGGCGGCGGGGATTCAAGGAAGGGGCCGCGGCCCTGGGAATCTCCGCATTCCAGCTCGCGCTGAATGCCGCATGGTCGCCGCTTTTCTTCGGCCTGCGGAATCCGCTGGCGGGACTCCTGGTTATCATCCCCCTGTGGGCCGCCATTCTGGCAACGATGATCGCCTTCTGGAGGATCTCTCGGCTCGCGGGCGCGCTACTGGCGCCCTACTGGCTACGGGTGGGCTTTGCCGCGGCGCTCAACTTCGCAATCTGGAGGTTGAATCCGTGAATGCTTGCGGATTCGGGTAGCCTGCCACCCGAAATCAGCTGCCGCCCGCCGAGCGGGTATGGGGAAGGGGCCTGCCAGAGCCCTATCTGGTGCGGCACCGTTCAGGTTCGCACACGAATGGCAGAGTCTTTTCGAGTCTCGCCGCCAGAGGCGGCAGCTTACCCATTGAATTTACTTCTTGACCTTGGTCTCCTTCATGCGAAAGTGGACCTTCTCTTTGCCGGCGGCGTCCAAGACGAAGATCAGGCCCTTCCCTCCGACCTGCTCCTGCACGGCTTTTAAGGCGGAAAGCACCGTCTGATTGCTGAGGTCGAGTGTGACGCGTATTCCCGCCTTGAGCCCGTTGATGCGCACTTCCATGCCCAGGATCTTGCTCACGGCGCTCAGAACGTCGTCAGTCAGCGCGTTATCAAACCGGAAATCGGCAGGAGTCTTGCGATCCAGCCTCTCCCTGATGACCGAGTACTTAGGAGGAGGAGGGGGAGGAGGGGGCTTGACTCCGCCGACAACGCCTCCCTGAACGCCGCCGACAATGCCTCCGGAAACGCCACCTACTCCGCTTCCAATGCCTGCCCCGCTGCCTGAACCCTGACCAGAGCCCTGACCGGAACCCAAGCCGGAACCGACACCTGGACGACTCACGCCTCCCACAACTCCGCCCGGTTTCCCGCGGGACACGCCGGCCCCGACACCGCCGGCTTTCCCACCTGGGATTCCTTCGGCGACTCCGGACGATGCCATGGCGGATGCCGGCCCCACATGCAGCTTGCCGCCCGCGAGCTGCCAGGAGGCGCCGAGGCTTTCGGATATCGCATTGAGCGCCGTGCGGACCGTTACGTTGGGAATTCTCAGGGACAACGGCGCCTGTATTTCAGGGGCAAGAATGAGTTCACATCCGAGCACCTTGGCCAACGACGCGTACACGTCCTTCGGCGATGCTGCCGTAACATCGATCGTAGTTTTGCGTTCGAGGTTGGCTTGTGGCTCCGCAGCAAAAACCGCAGCAGACAGCAGGAGACACCAAGCCGACAGCGATACTTTGACTGACCGATTCATCATTTCTCTCCCTCCACGATAATCAGATTCAATCCCGGATCTTCCCTTTCTCCATCCGACGTGATCACCCAGCTGGTTCCGTCAGGTGCCTGCAACAACGCCACGCCACCCAGGTATTCGAGACGGATATCATCTGCCATAGTTGGCGACGGCTGATAGAGAAGGAGCAGACACACCAGCACTAGCGCGGCCGCGACGATGGGTGCGACAATGCGCAGTGCCGGCCAACGCCGGGGCTTCGCTGCCAGAGCACCCGCGATCACTCGGGTCACGGTTGCCGCGTCAGGTTCATAGGCTTCGCGGAGCGTTCTTTCCGCGTCGTCACCTGTCCGAGGTAGCATTTCCATTCTCCAAAATGGCAGCCAGCCTGTGCCGGGCGCGCATCGTCCGCATCTTCAGGGCGGATTCCGAGATGCCCAGTGCCTGTGCCGCATCGGAAGTTTTCAATCCGCCCAGCGCCGTCACCAGAAGCACCTCCCGGTCGCGGCTGCCGAGACGATCCAGCGCCCGGTGCAGAATCGTGCAATCCGAGCGGCTGACTGCTGTTGCCTCCGGATCGGGCGCGTGATCGCGGGCGCCTGCCAGGAGTTGCAGAGGCAGCCAAAGGCTCCGCCGGCGCAGGACACGACCCGCCCGGCGGCGCGCAATCGCAAAGACAAAGGCCTCGGGCGAGTTCGGAGGCCCGCTTCCCCTCCAGCGCTGCACCAGCGCTACGAGGCTGTCCTGGGCGATTTCCTCCGCCAGTGACAAATCGCGCGTCCGCGCCCGGCAATAGCGGAGCAAACCCGGCGCCAGCTCGCGAATCGTGGTTTCAAGGTCCACAGACATGTAGTACCCGATCTCTGATTCCGGTAACACAAAAGTATCATTAATAATCGATGCCATCGGGAGCGCACTCAAAAACGAAGATTTGTCAATTGGGGAATCCCTTTGACTCAGGTTGCCAAGTGGTCGCTTGATTCAAGGGGATATCAATTATCATTTGTGGAGATAAGCATTTCTATCCTGGAGGGCAAGAGGAAACCGGGAGGAATCAGCATGGAAAAAGGGGAAAGGACGGCGGAAAACAGGCCTGGCAGGGATT
>JAFNAG010000544.1 GCA_017860135.1 Acidobacteriota bacterium | reverse complement strand
GCGTCGAGGTAGGAGCGGCGGGTGGCGGGGTCGAAGCAGACGATAGTGACCTTCTCCGGCGGTGCGCCGGCCGTCAGGAATTCGCTGATCTCGCGCAGCGCGATTCTGCAGGCGCGTTCGACGGGGAACCCGTATGCTCCGGTACTGATGGAGGGGAAGGCGACGGTCGCCAGGCCGTGCCTGCGCGCAAGCTCGAGGCTGGTTCGATAGCAGCCTGCGAGAAGGTCATCCTCCCCGCGGTCACCTCCCCGCCAGACCGGGCCGACGGTATGGATTACCCATTTTGCCGGCAGCCGGTAGCCCCGGGTGATCTTGGCGGACCCGGTCTCGCAGCCGCCGAGGCCGCGGCATTCCTCCAGCAGCATCGGCCCCGCCGCACGGTGGATCGCGCCGTCGACGCCACCCCCTCCGAGAAGGGACGTGTTGGCGGCGTTGACGATCCCGTCGACGTCTTGGCGTGTGATGTCCCCTTGGACCACTTCGATTCGACTCAGAGGGTCCTGCACGACGCACCTCCTTGATGTGAGGCGGCGGCCCGCCGCCTCAGGTTGCCTGCTCCTGCGGCCGGGAAAAATCGGGCGGGATTGTCTCGTCGGACGCGGCGGCGAGAGCCGCGGCAATCAGGCGCGGAATGTCGAGCATACTTTCCGCACTAGCGACCTGTTCTTTGCCGGCCATGGTCTCGGGGTGGCGGGGCACGAAGAGCGTGCAGCAATCCTGGTCGGGAAGAATGCTGATGTCATACGTGCCGATCTCGCGCGCCAGGCGGATGATGTCCTCCTTGTCGTCCCCGACCAGCGGCCGGAAGATGGGAAGTTCGGCCGCGACGGCCGAAACGACGCGCAGGTTATCCAGGGTCTGGCTGGCCACCTGGCCGAGGCTGTCGCCGGTCACGAGTGCCCTGGCTCCCTGCCGGAGCGCCAACGCCTCGGCGATGCGAATCATGAAGCGGCGGTAGAGAATGACGCGAAGCGGCGGGGGAGCGTAGGCCACAATCTCCCGCTGCACTTCGGCGAACGGGACCAGGTGCAGCATCCCTTCCAGCTGGTAGCGCGCGAGAATCCCGATGATGCGGCGCACCTTCTCTTGGGAATCGACGGTCGTGTGCGGGAAGCTGTGGTAGTGAACGAACTGGACCCGGCAGCCGCGCCGCATCATGCGGTAGGCGGCCGCCGGGGAGTCGATGCCGCCGGAGAGCAGGCAGAGAACCTTCCCGCCGGTCCGCGCCGGCAGGCCGCCGCCGCCCGGGATCCTGCCGAAATAGATGAAGGCGCGCGGGCCGACCAGCTCCAGGTGGCAGGTCAGGTCGGGGTGCTCCATGCGGACGCGCGCACCGGTGAGATCGTGCACAAAACGACCGAGCTGTTCATTCAGCTGCTGTGAGTTAAGCGGGAAGTCCTTCGTTCCGCGCCGCGTGTCGATCTTGAAGGAGTCGAAGTTTCTGCCGCGGAGCAGTGTGGTGATGGCTTCGCGGATGGCTTCCATTTCAGCAGGAACTTCCCACGCCAGGGCAAAGTTGGCGATTCCCGACACCCAGCGCAGGCGGCGCTCGATCTCGGGTAGAGGGGAATCGGGCTGCAGCGCAACCATCAGGCGCCCGCTGAAGCGCCTGACCCCGCCATGCGCGAGGTCCCTGAGGAGCGATTCCACGTGCTGATGGAGGCGTGTTTCGAACCAGCCGCGGTTGTTTCCTTTCAAATTGATTTCATGGTAGTGCGCAAGGAAGCGTGGCTGCACAAAATACCCCGAAAATAAGGATACATGTTTGCGACCGTCGGCCCGGATGCCCGGCCCGATTCCCTGGTCCCGCAACTGCGGGTGTTATACGTGTCAGCTGCCGCCATTGTACCCGATCTCGACCCGGGCGCCTTCGACGACGACCGGAACCATGCGCCGGCCCCCGCTGTAGCGCAGCATCCGGTCCATGGCCTCTTCGCTTTGCAGCACGTTGAAATAATCGAACGGGATTTTTCTCTGCCGGTAAGCCTCCCGGGCCTGCAATGTGTGCGGTCAGGTGTCCTTTCCAAAAATCAGCACTTTTTCTTGCATATTTCCTCCTACATCTGGATAACATGAAGCTCATGATTCGAGCCAGAGAATTTCACTGTTCCGGGCAGGGCGTCTCGCGGCGTGACTTCGCGATGCGCTCCGGAATGGGTCTGGCGGGGCTGGCATTGGCCCATCCTGCCTTCGGGCAGGTGGAGGCGCGTTCGGCGCTCTCCCTGGTACGCCACTCCGAGAGGGGTGCTGCCGTGAGAACGGCTGTCGGGCTGCTGGGCAGAATCGACTTCGGCGGAAGAGACCTGTTTATCAAGGGCAGCTACAACAGCCCGGATCCTTTTCCCGCGACCACGCATCCGGATACTCTGCGTGCCGTCGTGCAGTTGCTGCGGGATTCCAACTGCGGCAAGCTCATCCTGGTGGAGCGCAGCGGCATGGGCGTCACACGCGATGTCTGGAAACAAATGGCCCTGCCGGATCTGGCGCGCCAGCTGGATCTCACGCTTCTCGCCCTCGAGGACCTGCCTGCCGGCGAGTGGCGCAAGGCCGAACTCCCGCCGGGCTCCGGTTGGAAGGACGGCATCGAAGCCCCCGCTTTCCTGGACCGCGGCACGTTCGTGATCCAGATTTGTAACCTGAGAACCCACCGTTTCGGCGGGGTGTTCAGCGCCAGCCTCAAAAATTCGGTCGGCCTGATGGCCAAGCACGGACAGATCAACCCGGGACACAACTACATGACCGAACTGCACGAATCCGCCCGGCAGGAAGCCATGATCGCCGAAGTGAACACCCTCTATGCGCCGAAGCTCATCATCATGGACGCCACGGAGGTGTTCACGAGCGGAGGGCCGGAAACGGGGGAAATCGCCGCGCCGGGAATCGTCTGCGCAGCGGCAGACAGGCTCGCGATGGATGCGGTGGGCGTCGCTATTCTGCGGCTGGAGGGATCAAAAGGGCCGATCAGCTGGCGCTCGGTTTACGAACAGGGACAGCTCAAACGCGCAGCCGAACTCAAGCTCGGCGCGTTTGGTCCAGGAGCAATCCGTTTCCTCACGGCGGATGCGCGCTCCCACATGCTTGCATCGCAAATCGAAGCGATCCTGGAATTGCCCCCGAAAGAAAAGTGAGCTGTAACAGCCTGCAGGATGCGCGATTTCAAATCGAAGATCTCAGACCTCAGACTTCGGACAGGGCAACAGCTGATGAGTCAAGGGATGCTGCAAGTATCTCATTGATTCAGACAGTGGGTTGCGCTTCAAATCGCACCCCGCAGGGGTGCAGCAGGAAAGCCCAGGGCGCAAGCCCTGGGA
>JAFNAG010000543.1 GCA_017860135.1 Acidobacteriota bacterium | reverse complement strand
GGGAACGTCGCGCCCATGAAGACGGTCGGGGCGAACATGGCGAGCGCGCTAATGAAAAACTGGATCAACTTCATGAATCCGGGGGACTGGGAGACCTGGAAGATCCGCAGGAACAGCTCGGGAAGCCGGTCGAAGAACGGCGTCACCAAGAGGGCGCTCAGCCCGATGCCAAGCTGAAGGCCGCCGAAGAAGACCGGCGTGATTCGGAGGCGTCCCGCCACGCGCGAGTACAGATAGCTTCCCAGGGCCAGGCCCGTGAGGAACGTCACCAGCATCGTGCTGAAGGCGTAGGTGGAGCTTCCGATCACCAGGGCAAGCGCCCTGGTCCAGGCGACCTCGTACATCATGGAGGCGGCCCCCGATATTCCCAGGCCTGCCACGGTGAGCCATACCGCCATGGCCGGCGGCCTCTCGGAAGCGGGAAGCTGGAGATTCGAGTCCGGTGCAGGTGCCGCCAGGGCCTCCGTCTGCCTGCGCGCGGATTCGCCGCCGAGCTGGTGGAGGTGCCGGTCGAAGACGACCGCCAAGACACCGATCCCGATATTCGCGATGGCGGCGAGCAGGAGCGTGGTTCGGACGCCGAGCGTCGGGATGAGGTGGAAACCTGCGGCGTAGGTTCCCAGCACGGCGCCGAACGTGTTCAAGGCGTACAATCTTCCCACCTGTCCACCCAGTACCTCCAGGCTCCGGACGAAGAATCGGCTCAGCACCGGGAGCGTCGCACCCATGAAGGTGGTGGGGATCAAGAGGATCACGAAGATGAGCAGGAACTGCAGCAGGCTGAAGGTGAAGAACGACAGCCCGAACGCGCGATGGAGCGGAATGTAGATATCTTCGGCTCGAGAGAACAGGAACGGCGTGATGAGGGCGTAGATCCCGATTCCGACCTCGAAGAACCCGTACAAACGGAGGGGGCGCGGGCTCCGGTCCGCGATTCCTCCGAATAGGTAACTTCCCAGGCCCAAGCCGGCCATGAAGGCGGCCAGGACGGTCGTAATGGCGAAGACCGTATGTCCGAATACGAGTCCGAGGATCCGCGTCCACAGGACCTCGTAAATCAGCCCCGTTCCACCCGAGCAGAGGAAGCAGACGGTGACCGCGGCAAATATCTGCCGCGTCTCCTTTTCGACCTCGAGGACCGGATCGGCCGCCGAGCCCATGGCGTGTCCTCCCGACGTGACGTGGTTGTTTCGTGAGTGAGTTCTGGAGTCTTGTACTCGAATCCCTGGACTTCCACAACAAAAAGAAGAAAACGGAAAGGGGGCAGGCGGTAATCTCACGCCTGCCCCCCCTTTCCGCTTCTAGCCCGGAACCAGTCCGGGGCGAGAGTTAGGCCTTCCCTTGGAAGGAGCCATAGATGCTCGAGTAGCCCACCGAACCATCTACACCCGTATCCGGCGTCATGACTGGGAACGTGCAGTTTCCGGTAGCCGCCGGTCCCTTGCTGCAAACACCCATTTCACCCTGGGCCGCTGGGCTTGACGTATCCGCGAAGGCCGTCGAATACACCCAGTCACCCGTCGCGGCACCCGCCCAGGGGTCCTTATCCGCGATGTTGGCATAACCTGCGTCTCGCAGCTCCTTCATGTTGCCAGGATTCTTGTTCTTGTCGTTCGAGTACACGATGGCCTGAGTCGTCGCCGTCTTGGTGTCGGACGCCGCCCGCGCATACTTCGACTTCTTCTGCGCCGAGAGCAGGTTCGGGATGGCGATGGCGGCCAAGATGCCGATGATCGCCACGACGATCAACAGCTCGATCAGGGTGAAGCCCTTTGACTTCTTTCGCAGCATCTTCAGCATTGGACATCCTCCTTTTGGGTTTGGGTTAGTTTCGCGCTCGCCGCTTCGAGTCTCTTCGGTACAGATCCTCGGACAGTCCAAGAGGATTGCAGAAGCGATGCCATTACCACGATTTCTGCTCTGGACGGATGATCGTCGCCATCGACCCAAATAAAACAAATGGTTGCGAGAGATGAAAAGGCAGATCGTCAAAGTCCACTTTGTTCCAGAGAGCCCCTGTGACTGCCGTCTCGGTGAAAATTATTTTTTGGGGTGACATAATTTGTCATGTTCTCATGTTTGAGCCAGGATCTTTCACCACCAAGCCACCAAGGCACCACAAGACCACGACGGGTATGGGATTGCCGGAAGCCCCCAGGGCAACAGTATTGCCGCCCTATGGGGGCGGCCCTTACCCAGGAGACCTGGATTACTCAGCCGTTCCGATGGCGTCTTGGTGCCTTGGTGGTACAGAGTGAAATGTTTGGGTTGAGAACAGATCGGTCCCGCGTTCAAGAGCGCATGATCTTTTCTCATTTTCTTAAATCTCAGATTCTTCAAGGAGGACAGGCCCGGGGATCCCCTGCCGCGAGTGCCTTTCGACGAACGAAATCTCCTGCGGACGGCGCTCAATCGCCTTCTGGAACCGCTCACGCACGTCGCTCGATGGGAATGACCAGATAAAATACGTTGTGCTCGCCAGCCAGACGAGAGCGAAGAACGCCAGCACAACACGATCACGAAGTCTTGTGAAATCGATGGAGGAAAGCAGTGCGGCAAGAGCTGGGAAGCTGAGAACCAGAAAACGATCGAAGGCGTAGTAAAGGACGTACTCCCGGAGGCAAAGCAAAACGACGAAAGGCGCGACGGAAAACCAGAACGCTTGGCGCGCGCCGCTCCGCGCAGAGCGATAGAGTGCCCATCCGTACAACGCACCATAAATCACTACCGATGCGTACGATGCGACGTTTAGCCACGGTTGGTCGAATGGCGGTTTCAGGAGCCCGACAAGCGGCGCGGTGAAGATCGGGCGTCCGTCATACTGCCAACGCGACACTCCCTCGACGCTGAGTGCCCGGGTCAGGATCAACGCGAGCGAGGGCAGGAAGATCAAAGGAGAGGAAAGCAGTGGTCCCCACGCCCGCCGCCGCATGTGGTCCAACGCGGCCGGAATCCACAGAACCGCCGCCAAGTCGTGGGTCAACGCGGCACCGCAAAGGTAGAGATTCGCGCGATGGCCCTTGCCGCTTTGGAGGAGGAGGTACCCCAAGACCACAAAGAGAAAGACCATGCTGTCTGCAAGGATGCGCGTCGCGTAGACAAAATGCCGTGCGGGAAACACCGAGAGCGCCAGCGCGATCCAGAACGCGCGTGCGGGCGGGATGTGGTCCAAGAGCAGAAGGCTACGGATGGCGTTCGCCGCAAGGATGAGAGAGGCCAGACTCAGCGTGACGCCCACGGCTTCGATCGGCGGAACGCGAAACGTCAGGACATGGAGTGTTCCCACCGTCCAGCCATAGAGAGGCATATGGTG
>JAFNAG010000542.1 GCA_017860135.1 Acidobacteriota bacterium | reverse complement strand
ATTCCATGTTTTGTTATGATACGAGATGCGCGATCTCGTCATCCTTTTCGTCCATGTCATCGCTTCTCTTGCCCGACTCCTGGGTCCGGGCGGCCTCCGTTCTGTGGTCGCCGAGTCCGTTCTCGTCAAGCAGCAACTCCTGATCCTCAATCGTTCGCGGCAGCGGTCACCCAATCTACGCACTTCAGATCGCCTTGTCGCCGGTTTGTGTGCTCTCCTCATCCGCCCCGCCCGCCTGATCCGTTATGACTCGCCTGATTTGGGCAGCGCAGTCACCCGTAGAATCGGTCGATACATCAATTCGCCATAGACGGCTCGCCGGCGGACGGACGCGCTTCTCGCTGGATGGATTGAAGTGGGAGGTCCGGACACGGCCAGTCCCGCTACCGCATGTTCTTCTTCTTCTTAATCAACCGCGATCGTGCTGGCGCCGCGGTTGCGGGTCGGCTGGATGAGCGGACGCTGAAGCAGGAGCCTGTGCCGAAACCTGGCGCGCATTGGAAAAAGTTCCGTAAAACCTGACCAGCTGCTGTCGCGAATCCGGGACGCGGATCAATCCCTGGATTCCGGCGGATGAGCCGGCGACAGCAAGGGCTGCTGTTTCCAAGGCGTCTGCGCGCGGGACTGCGCCCGGGAGAGCTGGTATGGGTGGAACTGGGACACAGTCGCAGCTATGTCGCTCTGCTTGAATACGAGCGGTGGTAGTATTGGAGCTCCTGGTTGTAGGCTACTGGGAATGATGATACTAATGGATCACGGCGCGCGGCCGGTTTGGGACCGAACTTCGGGATTGCCGTCGTGAGCCTTTTTTTCATCTCTGAACGGCGGACGCACTCCGCCTGTATGAGGGGAGCAGCAATGAGGGCAAATCGCTTTCTCGCCATTCTACTGACGGCGTTTCTTTTTGCATCCGCGACTCTGCTCCAGGGGCAGAAGGAAACCACACAGCGGAGTGACTTGCAGGGCGGGCAGGCCACAAGCCTGATCCAGGCTCCCATGGATCAAAACGTGCCGGCCGACCTGCGCCCGCTCCTGGCTCCGCGCCAGAGTGAGATGCGCCTGATCGCGCAGTTCTATAACGCCGACCGCATGACGCTGAACGGCAACTATGACCGGGGAGGCGGCGCCGGACGTGGTGGCGGGCGCGGGGCCGATCCTGCCGGAGTTTCCTCCCTCTCCCTTTCGACAAACCGAATCGCACGATTGAAACGGTATGACATAGATTGGCAGACTGCGTTGGCCGGCCTCGATGCGGGCCGGCTCTCCCCGGCCGCCCAGGCTGATCTGAACGCGCTCAAGGCTGCGATCCAGGCCAATCTGAAGCAGCTGGACGCCGATGCTGTTGTGATTGCCCAAGTCATGCCGCTGGTGCCTTTTGCGCCGCATATCGTCGAGCTGTCGGAGGCGCGCATCCGCATGCTGGACGTAGACGCGAGAAAAGCGGCAGGAGTCCTCACTGAGATTGCAAAGGAGATCGGGCAGATCCGCGCAAGCCTCACGGAAGGGCTGGGGACAACGGGAGGCGCGGCCACGGGCCTGCGGGCTGGCAAAGATCTAGCCATCCGCGGCGCCGATGCGGTCGACGGTTTGCGCGGCAGCCTCACGACCTGGTTCAATTTCTACAATGGCTACGACCCGCTCTTCATGTGGTGGACGACGTTGCCCTACAAGCACCTCGAGACGGCGCTCCAGGAATATTCCGCATTTCTGCGTGAGAAGATGGCTGCCGCGGACCGGAAGCCTGATGCGGTCTCTCCTGCAGCACCGGCCATTGCTCCGGCTCCGGGGCCGAAAATCGGGGATGTCCCGGACCTGCAGGAACTGCTTGCCCTGCCGCAGGATGAAATGACCGGCATCGTGCAGCGGTTTCTGGCCAGGGATGGCGGCGGCCGGCGCGGGCGCGGCGGCGCGGATGCAGCGGCTGGCGCTCCCAATCCGCAGTATTATACCGCCTGGCTGGCCGCACTGAAGACGCTCGACTTCGACGGCTTGAGCCGGAATGCGCAGGTCGACTACCTCTTCATCAGGAAGAGGTGCGAAATCCAGATCGCGCGGGAGGGTAGGAAGCCCCAGGCTAACATCCCCCGCAAGGCCGACGACAGCGGCATCACCGGTGCGGCTCGCGGGCGGGACGGCCTGATTGCCGATCTGCAGGTTGAGATGATCCCCTACACGCCCGAGGAGCTCATTGCCGTCGCGAACAAGGAATTCGAGTGGTGTGATGCGGAGAAGAGGAAGGCGGCGCAGCAGATGGGCTTCGGCGACGACTGGCGGAAGGCTCTGGAAAAAGCCAAGGATATGCACGTGCCGCCGGGGCAGCAGCCGGGCGTGATCCGCGACCTGCTTTTTGAAGCCGTCGACTACCTCCGTGCCAAGGACATCCTCACCATCCCGCAGGTTGCCAGCGAGTCGCTGCATATGGGGATGATGTCGCCGGAAAGGCAACTGGTGAATCCGTTCTTCACCGGAGGCTCGCAGATCACCGTGTCGTACCCCACCGACACGATGGAGTACGAGGCGCGGCTGCAGAGCATGAGGGGAAATGCAACCCCGCTCTCTCATGCCACCGCCTTCCACGAGATGATCCCCGGCCACAACTTCGTCGGGTATATGAGCGCGCGCTACTCGGGCTATCGGGCCCGGCTCGGCGGCACGTCCTTCTACGGCGAAGGGTGGCCCTTGTACTGGGAGATGATGATGTACCGGATGGGCTTCCACGACACGCCGGAAGAAAAGACCGGGGCCCTGTTCTGGCGCGCGCACCGCTGCGCGCGCATCATTTTCTCCCTCAGGTTCCACATGGGGGAATGGTCGCCGCAGGAGTGCGTCGATTTCCTTGTGGACCGGGTCGGTTTTGAACGCAACAACGCCATCGGGGAAGTCCGCCGTTCCTTCCAGGGCAGCTACGCTCCGCTGTACCAGGCCGCGTACCTGCTCGGCGGCCTGCAGCTGCGCAGCCTGCGCGAGGAGCTGGTCGATTCCGGGCAGATGCCCGAAAAGCAGTTCCACGACGAGATCATGCGGCAGGGCAGCATGCCCATAGCGATGCTCCGCCTCGCCATGTCGAAGCAACGATTGACTCGGGACATGCCGGTGGATTGGAAGTTCTACGGCGACAACCCCCTGGCCGCCAGGGAGGCAACATAATGCGCGTCAAACGCAACGCTGATTTTTCCGACCTTGTGTCCCGATACCCGGGTAGAGTTATTGTCCTGGTTCTCTTTCTGACGTGTCCCCTTTATGCCCAGCGTGCCGACCCGGTCAACTGGTCTCTGATTCTCGAACCCGCCTCTGCGGCGCCCGAATCGAGAATTCTTGCGAAACTCACGGCGAAGATCGATTCCGGATATCACCTGTATTCTCTGACTACACCCCCGGGGCCGATTCCCACGACCGTGGTCGTTCAGGAAAATCCGGCGCTTGCGGGGCACGAGATCTATCAGCCGCAGCCGCATGTTGCTTTTGACCCCAATTTCAATGCGAACTCCGAGACATTCGAAAAGGAGGTGGTTCTCCTTCTTGTGCTGGAGTTGGGCAGGGAGGCCCCCGCGGGCCAATCAAGTGTGAGTGTGCAGGTACGGTATCAGGCCTGCGACGACAAGCAATGCCTCCTTCCTGTGAGAAAGACCGCGGCTGCCCAGCTGACCGTCGATCCCTCCGCCGGACTTGCGGTTGCTTCGATACCGGCCGGCTACACTCGGTTCCAGCCGGCCAAACCGGCGCCGGCCGCGGCTGC
>JAFNAG010000184.1 GCA_017860135.1 Acidobacteriota bacterium | reverse complement strand
GGCCGTCGTGCAATCCCACGGCGATCGTCTGTTCGTCCTCGACCACCAGAATGCGAGTCATGCTCCGTTGTCCTTTGGAGAGCCGGTGAGCACCGGCAGATGGATGGAAAAGGTGCTGCCTTCACCCGGGCGGCTCTGACACTCGACCGATCCGCTGTGTGCAGTGACGATGTGCTTCACCAGACTCAGCCCGAGCCCCGCCCCCTTGACGTGCCGGGCAGCCTCTCCCGAGCCACGATAGAACTTCTCGAATATGTGTTTCTGATCCTCTTCGGTGATTCCCAGACCGCAATCGCGCACGAGGATCGTCAGCCAGGCACCGGTTGCCTCCGCCTCCAACCAGACGGTCTTACATTCGGGTGAGTACTTGACCGCGTTGTCCAGCAGATTGTGCACCGCGCAGGTGAGGGCTTCGCGATCGGCCAGCACCATGGGCAGACGCTCCGGGATCGTTGCCGCCAGAGAGACGCCTTGCTGCGTCGATTGGGTCTGAAACTCTTCAACCAGCGCCCGCAGCCACGCGTCCGTCTCCAACGGTTCGAACCTGTATTCCTTGCGGCCTTCTTCCATCTGCGCAAAATCCAGAACGTTCTCGACCAGGCGAGCCAGGCGGTCGCTCTCGTGCCCGATCATCTCATAGTACTGTCGGCGGCGGTCTTCGCTCGGCTGGCCGCGCATCAGGATCTCGGCCAGCTGGCGGATCCCTGTGACGGGTGAGCGAAACTCGTGTGAAACGGTGGAAACGAACTCTGACTTCAGCCGTGCAATCTCCATTTCTTTCCTCACTGTGCGGACAGTGAGGTAGCCTCCAAATCCGAGCAGAGCCATAACCAGCAGCAGCATGGTCAGGTAAAGGTTCTGGCGGCGGGCCAGATCGGCATAGAGCGATTCGGGGTGCCGGGGCCGGGCCTCAAGCAGCCACGGCAGGTCCAGTTCCCCTAAGCTGCGAGTAGTCACCAACTGTGGCCGATTAGGTGTGGCTGAGCCGGCGACGGGGTGGCGGGCCGGTGCTGCGAGCGTTACCTCCAGATCTTCGGTCGATGCCGACGCGAAGACACGGGGCCAGGAATGCGCGTTGAGGAAGTGCTCTGAGAGCACCAGAGCGGTGAAAGGATTCGGTTTCCAGAAGGCCAGGTGCCAACCTGCTTCGGTTGGGATCGACCGGCGTGGTGCTTGCACCACCTGCTCGACCGCGCGAGTCAAAGCGAGCTTGTGCTGTTCGGTCGCGCGCAAGCGCTGGTACTCGGACGGTCCTGCAGGCGCGGCTTCCAACCAGTTGCGGGCGGCCTCGGAATAGAAGAAGTAGCGCGACTTCTCGAGGCGCCAGCGCCCCGCTACCAGTCCCCGGTAAAGCTCCAGGGCCTCGGTGGCCAGGGCGGCTGTTGACCGCCGTTCTTCCCTGATCAGGCAGATTTCGTAGTTCGCCAGCAGTCCGGCAGGCAGTTCTCCGATGCGGGCCGTGGAGCGCTCCAGCTTCTGGAACAACTCGAGCGCGGCGTCGGTCAAGCCGGCTTTGCGATTGGTGCGCGCCAGCCTATGCAGCAGCAGCGCCTGATCGTCAGGTCGCGCGGTCACCAGCAACTGGCGATACATGGCAGCGGCACGCCGGTAGTCCTTGTCGCGGATTTCATAAGTCTCGGCTTCGAGAAGCCGCGGATGCGGCGCATGTGCAGAGGAAGGGGCCGGAGAGGGGACAAGTTGGTAGAGCAACTGCCCGGGCGGGAGCGCGCGAAGCCCGTCGGCCTCGCGAATCACAAGCACGCCGGCTCCTGGGGTTTCTGTGAGGTCGCGCGCAGCTTCCTGCGACAAGGGGAGTCGGCCGAGCGTTGAAGTTTCACCGGCCTGATCCACGGCCTGCTGCCAGCGGGACAACTCCAGTTCGAGCTCACGAAAAGCCAGATCCACCGCCCACTCCAGCCTTTCGCGGATCTGCTGATCGGCCAGCCGCCTCTCCTGGTGGAAGGCGCGGACGCCCAAAACGGCGAGCAGGGCGCCCGGCAGGAACATTGTGATCGCAAAGAGCGCGATGAGTGCCCGGCCGGTGTGGACACGGAGAAGCTGTCTGGCGCCGCGCTTCATCTTAGCACCGTCGACTCAACCAGAGTCCTGGCAGCGAACGGTTCCTCTTGGCTCTACTTGAATCGAAAACCGAGTCTAAGACCGGGGACGCGTTCGTAGTGCCCGCGATTCCGCGTGAGGAGAATCGCGTCGTGCTCGAGGCAAATGCCGCTGATGAGGGAGTCTGCCATCCCGATGCCTGCCCCCCTGCGGGCAAGGTCTCTCTGGATCTCTCCCGCACGCCTGGCAGAGGAGAGGTCGAGCGGAAGAATGGATAGCGCCCCGAGGAGCGTCTCGACGGCAGCAATTTGCTGGTGACTCCCGGCCCCAGCCCATAGCTCGAAGGCGGCGATGGTGGTTGTACAGAGCCTGCCCGTCTGGAGTTCGATTCGGATGCGCTCCGCCTCACCGACACCTTTCAGGAAATCGACCAGCACATCCGTATCCGCTATGAACACCGCCACAACTCCCGGAGTGAGCGCACCCGCTCCTCGAATCTGTCCGCTGACTCGCCCACCAGACTTCCTTGGAGAGACAGTGCAGCAGCGATGGCCTGCTCCTTCCCTCCCTCGTGCTGGAGGTACTCGTCCACTGCCTCCTGGACGATCTGCGAAAAGCCTTTGATGCCTCTTCTGGCAGCAAGTCTCAGGAGTTCTGCTCTCTGGTCATCGGTCAACTCAACCGTAGTTCGCATAAAAGGCATGCTAATGCACATGCACGTGCATGTCAACCCAGAAGCCTGAACACACCCATGGCATCAGCTATGGGCAGGAGCTGGCGAGAGGGGGAACTGGGCGCGCTTTCGCGAAGCGCGGCGGCCTCCCTTGGCGGGGCGGACCGGACCGCAATTGCAGAGATGCTGCATTTGGGCCGTTGGAGCGTACCGGTGCGTCTGGCTGCAGCGATCTATCCACGCGGCCCGGGATGGAGTCTGACCCAAAGCGGCACGCAAGAACAGGCTTCGACCTACAACCATTCGCGGGCCTTGATGTCCTGTTGAAAGACAAGAAGTGACCGCGCAAACAGATGTGGCAGCGGCGCTTCGCGGCTATCCGCGCCACCGGCGTGTGAATTCCTCAGGTCTACATTGAATAGGGGTCGCAATCGCTATTGGCGTTCGAACCCTATGCATTGGCCGGCGGATCTGGGGATTGAGGTTAACTCCCGGTCGATAGTGATGCCGAGCCCGATTCAGACCCCGACAGTAGCAACGATTGGCCCGCTGTGTGGGGCAGGCCAGAAACACGCCTTCTAGGCGTGGTCGATTACTTCGATGTCGGATCCACTCCTGCTTACAGCAAGTTTGTTTTTGACTTCCGCTTGCCCGGCTGTATAGGCTAACTTCCCGATGGCCGGATCTGGCTTCACTTTTAGACTGACACCGCACGGCCGCCTCACTATTACTGAGTCCGACGACGCGCCTGAACTTGCGCCGGAGTTGGCGCGGCGCCTGGAGGAAGCTTTTTCTCGAGGCATGGGATCCGGACTTCTCCAGCTGGGCGCCCGCGAAGTCGGCGAAGCCCTGCCCGCGGCTTTTGCCTACTGGCGCGAATTCGCATCACGCTTCGTGACTGCGCTCTGCACCCGGACGGGAGCAGACGATCGGTCGATGGCAACCCCGGATCCGCCGCCTGCAGAGTTGGCGGAGCTCTCCCTGTCTCCGCCTGAAATGATGGGGGCGGAATACATCACTACGGATGTGCTGCGCTCACTGTGGCAGGAACTGGGGATCGCGTTTGCGAGCGAGATGTCAGCGGCCGGCGTTCCTCTCGAGCAGTTTCTTAAGGAGCTGAATCCAGCCTGGAACCTCGTAGGGCGGGTCCATTTCAACCTGGCCGAAAACCGCAGGGACGAGGAGGCGCCATTTGCATTCCTCGCCACCTATACGACGCGCCTGTCAGCGCAGGCCAAGGCGCAGCATCTGCCGCTCGGCCAGGCCCTGAAGGAGTACGCCGGGGCCGCGCACAAGGAAAGGCTGCTCTCACTTCTGTTGCCCGTCCAGCGGGCTGCAGAGCGCTGCGCTTGGCTTCGGTCCATGGTGGATGCGCACGAGATCTTTCACCCGATCCGCTGGACCCCTTCCGAAGCGTTTCGTTTCTTGCAGGATGTCCACGAACTCGAAGCCGCGGGGGTCGTGGTGAGAATGCCGGCAGCCTGGCGTTCCGGCAAGCCGCCGCGACCGCGCGTGACGGCAACAGTCGGCGCCAGCCCTCCGTCGGGCCTCGGCACGGATGCGCTGCTCGATTTTGCCGTCGAGGTGATCCTGGACGGCGAGAGGCTGACGCAGGCTGAAATCGACGAACTTCTAAAGCGGACCGACGGCCTGGCGTTGATCCGGGGCCGCTGGGTCGAAGTCGACCGCGAGAAGCTCGCCCGGACCGTGGAACAGTTCCGCAAGCTCGAGCAGGTCGCGGCCGGGAGAGGAATCACCTTTGCCGAGGCCATGCGCATGATGGCGGGCGCCGACGTCGCGGCGGACGTCCCAGCCGCGGCGGATCCTGAGTGGGCCGGAGCTGTTGCCGGCCCGTGGCTGGCAGAAACCCTGCGGACCCTGCGCGCGCCGGAAGCGCTGGATCGGATCGACCCGGGGCGGGATCTGAAGGGCGCCCTGCGGCCATATCAACATGTCGGGGTCCGGTGGCTGCACTTCCTGTCGCAACTCGGACTCGGCGCCTGCCTCGCCGACGACATGGGACTGGGGAAAACCATTCAGGTGCTCGCCTTGTTGCTGATACATCGGCGGGAAACGCAGGCCAGGCGAGCGCCGAGCCTGGTCGTCGCGCCGGCTTCGCTGCTGTCGAACTGGTCCGCGGAGATCGAGCGGTTCGCGCCCGCCTTGAAGGCGGTTGTAGCGCATCCTTCCGCAATGCCGCCGGACCATCTCAAAGCGCTGGGTCCGAAATCTATCAAGGACGCCGACCTGGTCATCACAAGCTACGGCTCGCTTGTGCGATTTCCGTGGCTCGCTGAGACCGACTGGAATCTGGCGATCCTGGACGAGGCGCAGGCGATCAAGAATCCGAATGCGAAACAGACGCGGGCGGCCCGCAACCTTCGGGCGCGGGCCCGGATTGCCCTCACGGGCACCCCCGTTGAAAACCGGCTCGCCGACCTCTGGTCGATCTTTGACTTCATCAACCCGGGTCTGCTCGGATCAGCCCGCGAATTCTCCTCCTATGCCAAGCGTTTGGCCGAGCGCCGGCACAATGCCTACGGGCCGCTGCGCGACTTGATCCGGCCGTATATCCTGCGCCGGCTGAAAACCGACAAGTCGGTCATCGCCGACCTGCCGGACAAGACAGAGATCAAAGCCTACTGCCATCTCAGCCGGAAGCAGGCTGCACTCTATCAGCAGGCCGTGCGGGAACTGGCCGAAGGACTGGCTGACGCCGACGGCATGCGCCGCCGGGGGATGGTTCTTGCCTTTCTGCTGCGCTTCAAGCAGATCTGCAATCACCCGTCGCAGTGGCTCGGGGATGGAGCCTGGCATGAGGCGGACAGCGGGAAATTAGCCCGGCTTCGTGAAATCGCCGAGGTGCTTGCGGCCAGGCAGGAGAAGGCCCTGATCTTTACTCAGTTCCGCGAGATGACGGGACCGCTCGCGGCATTCCTCGGCGGCATCTTCGGCCGGCCGGGACTGGTGCTGCACGGCGAGACCGAGGTGAAGAAGCGGAAAGATCTGGTCGGGAAGTTTCAAGATGACGAAGCGGTTCCCTTTTTCGTGCTGTCGGTCAAAGCCGGAGGGACCGGCCTGAATCTCACGGCCGCATCGCACGTCATCCATTTCGACCGGTGGTGGAACCCGGCGGTGGAGAACCAGGCGACGGATCGCGCGTTCCGCATCGGTCAGACCAGGAACGTGCTCGTGCACAAGTTCGTCTGCCGCGGCACCGTCGAGGAGAAGATCGACGAACTTATCGAGTCGAAAAAGCAGCTCTCGAAGGCCCTGATCGAAGGCGGGGGCGAGCTGCTGCTCACCGAAATGAAAGATGACGAGCTGCTCAAACTCGTATCGCTCGACATCAATGCGGCGTTGAAGGAGGGATGATATGGCTTATTGGAACGAGTGGCGGCCTTATGTGTCGCAGGCGGCAAGAAGGCGTCGGGCCGCCGTCGAAATGGCGAAGCTGAAGAAGAAAGGACACCCGGTCGCACCGGTCATACTGCAAGGACGGACGATCGCCTCCACGTTCTGGGGTAAGGCCTGGTGCGACAACCTGGAAGGGTACAGCGATTACGACAACCGGCTTCCGCGCGGCCGGACTTATGTCCGCAACGGTTCCGTCGTTGATCTGCAGATTGCTCGGGGGGAAGTCAGCGCGAGGGTCAGCGGCTCGGACCTCTATAAGGTAAAGGTGGATATCGTACCGGTGCCGAAGCCCCGCTGGAAATCAATATGCAGGGATTGCGCGGGCGGAATCGACTCGCTCGTGGAATTGCTGCAGGGACGCTTCTCGAAGGGGGTGATGGAGCGGATCTGCCGGCAACGGAGCGGACTGTTCCCTGCGCCGGAGGAGATCCGTTTTTCGTGCAGTTGCCCCGACTGGGCATCCATGTGCAAGCACGTCGCGGCGGTTCTGTATGGAATTGGCTCCCGGCTCGACGACAAGCCCGAACTCCTCTTCCGGCTCCGCAAGGTAGACGAGAAGGATCTGCTGGCCGGCGCGGCTACGGGGCTTCCCATATCCGGGAAGAAACCCGCTGCCGGCAAGGTGCTCGACACGACGGATCTTTCCGGCATTTTTGGCCTGGACCTCGCCGGCGAGACCGAATCGGAGTCCACTAAACCCGGGAAAGCGGCATCCCGCAGGGACGTGAGAAAGCCGCGCACGAAAAAAGCAAGAGGCAAGGGGAAGAGAGGTGCCAGAAAGGAGTGAGACCGCCTGCGGTTCGCCCGGAACCTGGTCATCCCGTACCGGACAGATCGGACCGGAGCGGCCTCACGTTGTGGGCGCCCGATCAAGGAAGGAGATCCAAAGATGGAAGTGAAAGAGACGAAAGCATGGAAGGCGGCGGAATGGGAGTACTGCGCGCTACAGGCAGATCTGCAAATGGCTTCAGTCTCGGGTGCGCTGTCCCAGGAAGAAATCGTCAATCGGCTACGAGGCATGGCCCGTCGATGCCCAAAGTTTTATCCCGCGGTCCTCGATCTTGGGCTTCGCCAGCTGTCCCGGAAGGGGGATCCGGCATCGGCGCGCACGGTGGAAAAGGGGTTTTGCCTGATGATTGAGCTGACGGATCCCAAGCATTCGGCCGAGGAGATCGACGGTGTCGTAGAAAATCTGGAAAGGCTCTGGCGGTTCGACGTCAGCAGACGCCTGCTGGAGGTGCTGGGCGAGCACCATCGCCTGAGTGCGGCATTGCACGATTCTCTCGCGCACGCCGCCGCGCGGCTTGGAGACCTCGATGCAGCCCAGCGCCACGCAGAGGAAGCTCTGCGCCTTGAGCCGAGTAGTAAGGACTTCTGGTCGAACAAAGGTTGGTATCACCTGATGGGGGGAGAGTTGGAAGAAGCAGGCGCCGCCCTGGCCAAGGCACTGCGGCTAAAGCCCAAGGATCCGGTGGCCGCCGCCAACCTGAAGATCCACGAATACCTCCGCAAGCACGGAGGCACATATCGGGACTATTTGGAGCGTCCCTTGGAGCGAAAGCAGATCGAGCGGTGGGCCGATCAGGAAAAGTGGGATCAAGCAACGAGCCTCTGTGATCTTTTCAACGAGAATCGCATCGAGGCATTCGCCCAATCGACTTTTTTGAAGGGAGGGAAGGAGCGATCGCGCCTGCCGGATCTGCTGGCCACGCTTCGCACGTTCTTCCGTTTTGTATCCCAGCTTGACTCCAGCGGGATCTTCCTGAATGAGGACATCGGCTTCGTGCACAGGAAATTCAAGCCGATCATGCACAAGTTTATCTTCAAATTCGGCGACGTGGATCGCGAGATGATGGAGGATGTCTTTGAAGCCCTGCAGGCCTACTACGGTTTTCTGGCAAGCCGGCGGATCGTGGACGGTGCGGAATTCGATCTTTTCGCAGAAACGATTCTGAGAACGAAGGGTGAATTGCTGGACAAGATGGAGCGATACAACGCCGTGAGACACGTTACAACCGTGAGCGAGAGTAAGAAGGAAAGACTCAGGGAAAAACTCTTTGAGGGGGATCACTTCTGGCCCCACATCTGAAAAGGAACTGTGTCGCGCGGGAGGCGCCGATCGCGGAAAGCAAACGGAGCGAGCAGTAATGCTCTGTCGGCGGAGGATCTGGCCCGACTTCTCGAAAGCTCCAGCCAGCTTCGGGAGCCCAGGCGAGTAGTTGATCAGGACTGGCTGTGGCTGGGTCTCACGGTGCTATGGGAGCGGTGGTGCCCCGACCTGCCGAACTTCGAGCGCCTTGACGACCTCATTCAGGAGGGATATCGACTTCTCGGCCGGGATCCTGCTGCGGCCTGCAACCGCTGGCTCGAGGCCTGGGGTGATGTTCAGGCGCAGAAATAGGCTCCTTCCGCTCCCTGGAAGACTTCGATGAGGCTTTTGGAGGAACACAATCCATTTTCAATGGATTCAAGATGCGGAGATGGAACTGCACAATGCTGGACGGGAAGATCCGGGCTTTCATCAGCGCCGGATTGATCTGTGCGAGCAGTTTTTGCATCGCTTTGCCGCAGGCGATTCCCTCCTGGTCGAACACATGCGTCGGGCTTTGGCCTCGAGCTGTTTCGACAGCGGCGATCGAAACCGGGGCGACGCACTCTTCAAGCAATGGTTGACGGCAGATCCGCGATGGGGGTGGGGCTGGATCGGCTGGT
>JAFNAG010000541.1 GCA_017860135.1 Acidobacteriota bacterium | reverse complement strand
GTCCCGCTTCTGACGATCGGCCTCATCTCCGGCGTGGCGGCCTTCGCGATCGGTCATTTGGTGTGGCCGTGGGAAACGATCTCGTCGACACCGGTCGGGCGCAACCATGTATTGCTCGCGTCGTGGACAGTGGCGTACTGGGCCTTGCTACTGGCAATTCGGTGGCTCCGCGGCGAGGCCGTGTGGAAAGGGGCATTGCGCTGGATCATGGCTGGCCTGGCGCTCCTCGGCAGCTTCCTCCTCGGCGTCACCGGCACGCTTGGCGGGCACCTGGCGGGCATCTACACTGAGGTCTCGAGTGCCCTGCGCCCGCTTGGCTGGGAAGTTTTCACAACCTTCTACGTGCCCAATGTCACACTGGCGGTGATCGGAGCGATCACGCTACTGCTGATCGGGTTCGGGCTATTGGCGCGCCGCGCCGACACCACGACTTGACCCGACGATCGATCTGCGTGCGCTGACGGCGCCAAGTGAAGCGGCGGTCGATGCCGAGGCTGATGTCATCGTCTGTGTCGCCATGCCGGCGATGGGCTAGTGGGTCTGCTTATTGTTGGCTGCGCGCGTGGCTGGCGAGTGCGGCATCGTCAATCCGCTCGCGATAGCGATGTTTCGTATCGCTTCAGGTGACCGCTGTTGGTGATTCCGTGTGTCCGGTCTCTACAATGTGGACCGTCCTCCGATGGTCGATTCAAGTCGCTGGATGCGGCGCGATGCGCGCCGCGACCAGACTGGCAATCAGGCGAAACACAGCCGCCGGCGCGGCGCTATGTCCCTGGCCGGGCGAAAAGGGCGTGCAGCCTGGGCATCGCCTCCAGCGCACTGCGCTCGCCCGCATCGACCAGCGCCGTGAGCGTGGCGGCCGACATGTTGTGATGCTCGGGCAGGTTCGGTGCGATGAGCGGGTCCGCGCCGGCGCGATCTTCGAGCGAGAGCCTGCGGGTGAGAATCGAAATCGCCTGGTGCATCGACCCGCTGATGAAGTTCGCCCGCACCGTGCGCAATCACCGGGAGCTGCTGCTCAACTATTTCCGGGCTCGCAAGCAGTTCTCCAGCGGCGTGATCGAAGGCCTGAACAACAAGGCCAAAGTCACCATGAGAAAAGCCTAAGGCTTTCGCACCTTCAAGGGAACGGAACTGCCTCGATATCATGTACTTGGAAAGCTACCTGAGCCGGCATTAGCCCACAGTTTTTACTGACGAATCTGAATGGGCATGGGTTCGTCATCGGATGGCCGAAGAAAATGCTCAAGTCTGGGTATAAACTCAAGTCATTACAATGCTTGCCTGAATCCAAAAGGGTGTTTGTTCTTCGTATGCCCAAGACCGCCTCGCGGACCGTTAAGCAGCTTGAAGCTCTCGGATGGTTGACAGACTCGGCAGCGCGCGAAACGCTGCGTTCCCTTTGTGGGTCTCCCCGTGCAGATAAAGCATGACGCCTTCATTTCATACAGCCATGGCGTCGCCCACGCGCTGGCCAGCGCGCTGGAAGAAGGTATGGAGAAGCTTGCCAAGCCGCTTCTCTCCTTGCGCGCAATCGATGTCTTCCGGGACGAGACCGGGCTTGCAGCCAACCCCGACCTCTGGAACGGAATCGTCGACCATCTGACCGGCACGAAATGGCTGATCTTGCTTGCTTGTCCGGAATGGGCGAATTCCTACTGGTGCCGCCGCGAGGCGACGTGGTGGCTCGACAACCATTCTGCCGATCGAATGCTGATCGTGTTAGTCGGCGGCGAACTGGTGTGGGATCGCACGCGCAACGATTTCGACTGGTCGCTTACGACCGCGCTGGACAAGGAGCTGAGTGGGCGCTTCCGCGAGGAGCCGCTTTACGTCGACCTGCGCTGGGCCCGCGGCCAGGATGGACTCACCCTTCGCAATCTCGCCTTTCGCGATGCGGTGCTTAATCTGTCGGCGACGATCCGTGAGGTTCCGAAGGATCAGTTGGACGGAGCCGACGTTCGCCATTTGCGCCGAAACCGGCGGCTTGTCCGGGCAGGTGTCACGGCTATCGCGATTTTCGCCATGGCAGCCGTCTGGCAGGCAATCGTGGCGACGCAGCAGCGCGACGAGGCCGTGCGTCAGGCGCAAATCGCGAGGTCGCGTGAGCTCGCAGCAGCGTCGAGACTGGAAAGCAGGAACACCGATCTGGGTATCTTTCTCGCTGCAAACGCTTTTCGAACTTCGCCTACCTCGGAGGCCTTGGTCGCGTTGCGGAGCGCACTTCTGGGCTCGCCCCTACGGACGATACTATCCGGGCACTCCGAGGGCCTGACGGACGCCACCTTTAGCCCCGACGGACGCTGGGCGCTAACCGCAAGCATCGACGGCACGGCACGTCTGTGGGACGCCAGCACCGGCAAGCTCCTGAAGATCCTTTCGGGCCATTCTGCCTCAGTGAATCGTGCAAGCTTCAGCCCGAAGGGTACCTATATCTTGACGTCGAGCGAAGACGGCTCGGCCCGAATATGGAGGTCTCCGTCGGGAGATCTGGTCTGTGCGCTGAAACATACGAGGGGCGTACGCGACGCCGACTTCAGCCCCGATGAAAGCCGAGTCGTGACGGCCGGGCTGGTCAATATGGTTGTCGTCTGGAACATCATGTCCTGTTCCAGATCGGCAGAACTCCCCCAGCCTCAGGGCGCCGCCCAGGTTTCGTTCAGCAGCGATGGGCTCAAGATCCTATCCGCCGGTTTCGACGAAACGGCACGAGTGTGGGATTCCGGCAACGGGGCCTTGCTGGCCACGCTTCGGCATCGCTTCTCGAACTTCGCCATCTTTTCTCCCGATGGATCGAAGGTCGTCACCGCAGGGCTCGATGAATCGCCGATGCTGTGGGACATTACAGGGCCCAAACCGGTCGCGACATCCCTCGGCCATTTTCCCCTCGGTGGCAACCGCGCGTCCTTCAGTGCCGATGGCAAGCTCATCGCTATCGCAGGTGTGCGGCCAGCGGCCCGGATATTTGACGCCCAGACAGGGCAGCCAGTCGCCGAATGGTCGGAAGCCACCGCGGATCTCGATCCGATCGACGCAGGTAATCCCGGTCTCACGCTTGTGGCCTTCAGCCCGGATGGTAGCCAAGTGCTGACACAGGTCGGAACGACCATCCGGGTTTGGGACGTCGCATCCCGGACCCGGATCGCTCTGTTCCGAGGACATACGAGGTCCGTGCAATCCGCCGCGTTCAGCCCGGACGGCCTGCGCGTAATCTCCTCCAGTTTCGATGGAACGGCGCGTATCTGGCAGGCAGGCGAGGCACGCACAGTTGCCCAGCTTGGAGAGGTGAGTGGCCCCTTGGAGCACGCCGTCTTCAGCTCCGATGGCCGATGGCTGGCAGCGGCCACGCGGGAAAACGGCGTGCGGGTCTGGCAGGTGGACAATCCCAAGCAGTTACGGGTTTTACGCTCGGGGACGCGGATGTTTCAGACGGTTGCCTTCAGTACCGACACGAAGCGCATCGTGGCCCAGACGACGCCCTATGCCCAGCTGTGGGACTTCACGAGCGGTGACGCTCTTGTCACGCTGCGTCCGGAGGTCATCGTTGATGCAATCAATTTTCCTCAGTTCAACCCCGACGGCTCGCGGATCATTGCAGGCAGCGCAACGAGCGCGCGGATCTGGCGCGTGGAAAATGGGGCGAGTGTCCTCGAACTGAAGGGGCATACCAACGCGGTCATGCACGCGGTCTTCAGCCCTGATGGAAAACAGACCGTAACCGCCAGCAAGGATGGCACCGCCCGCATCTGGGACACCGAGACCGGCAAGAACCTGCACACGCTGGCGGGCCACGGTGACACAGTATCGTTCACGGGATACAGCCCCGACGGTCGGCGCGTAGTTACAGCGAGTTGGGACTATACGGCCCGCGTGTGGGATGTCGCGAGCGGGCTGCCCCAGGCTGTCCTTGCCGGCCACTCCCGGCCGCTGAACTATGCGGGCTTCAGTGCAGACGGACGATGGATTGCGACGCTGAGTGATGATCAGAGCGTGCGGATATGGGATGCGGCAACTAACCAAGAGCTCGCCAAGTTCTGGAGCTCAACAGAGGGACTTCTGGCCACCACCTTCCTGCCGGACAACGACAGAGTCGTCATATTAGCTCGCTCGGGGAAGCTTATTGTGCTCAGCTGCGAGCTTTGCACGACACCAGATGCTCTCCTGCGGCTCGCGAGCGAGCGTGTTTCTCGACAGCCTACTCCGGACGAGGCGCGGCGTTACCATTTGGACAGCTATCCGTAGGTAGACGCCCGATTTGCGAATGCGCTATCAGCCGATCGTCATGAAGCAGAGTATGAGTGGAGC
>JAFNAG010000183.1 GCA_017860135.1 Acidobacteriota bacterium | reverse complement strand
TGCACCGCCCTGTCAGGGCGGACATCCGGACCTGCCACGGTTCCCAGGGCTTGCGCCCTGGGCTGTCCTGCCGGACCCCTGCGGGGTCCCTTTCAGTTCGCGGACCCGGTGTGTTTCCTGACAGCCGACAAAACCATCCACCCACAGTGTCAAGTGTGTCCCGCAGCCAGCGCTTTGCGGGGCAGGCCACGCCTTGCAGGCGTGACATCTTACTTCCTGCCCATGGCTGCTTCGACCTCCGCGACGGTCTTGGGAATTCCCGGGCCGAGCACGCGCGCACCGTCACGGGTGACCAGAACGTTGTCCTCAATCCGGCAGCCGCCGAAATTGCGGAAGGCGTCGAGCTTGTCGTAGGCGATGAAATCCATGTGGAGTTTTTCTGCGCCCCACTTGTCGATCAGGGCGGGAATGAAGTAGATCCCCGGCTCTACGGTCAGGACAAACCCTTCTTCCAGGGGCCGGCTCAGGCGGAGGAAATTCAGACCGAACTGCTTGCTGCGGGCTTCCCCTTTGGGATAGCCGACGATGTCCCCGAGATCCTCCATGTCGTGCACATCCAAGCCCATCATATGGCCGAGCCCGTGCGGGAAGAAAAGGGCGTGCGCCCCCGCCTCCACGGCGGATGCAGGGTCGCCCTTCATGAGACCGAGCGCCTTGAGCCGTTCCGCGAGGATCCGGCAGGCGTGCAGATGCACATCCCGATACCGCATGCCCGGCTTGATCTTCTCGATCGCATCCAGCTGCATGCGCAACACCGTTTCATAGATGTCGTTCTGTATGGGGCTGAAGCGGCCGCTGACAGGGAACGTGCGCGTGATGTCACCGGCGTAGCCGTTGGGCGATTCGGCGCCCGAGTCGTTGATGACAAGCTGACCATCCCGGAGTTCGTTGTTGTAGGAGTGGTTGTGCAGCACCTGCCCCCGGACGGTCACGATGGGCTGGAACGCAAGCTGGCAATCGGAGCGGAGGGCGATTCCCTGAATTTCCCCTGCGATTTCGTACTCAAATATGCCCGGCCGCGCCATCGCCATGGCCCGGCGGTGCATATGATCCGTGACGCGAAGGGCGTGCTCGATTTCCCCGATCTCGAGGTCCGATTTGATCATCCGTTGCCGCGCCACTTCCTCTTTCAGTCGCACGGACACGCCGGCAGTGACTTCGCTCGGCTCAATCACCAGAAGTTCGGCGATCCGGAAAAGGCTGGAGGCCTGATAGGGCGGGAGGTAATGAACCTGGAGCTTCTGGCTCTGCGCCCGGGTGAGGTATACGCCGAGCCGCGCGATGTCCTCGATCGTCTCGATGCCCGCTTGCCTTGACATGTGCAGGCGTTCCTGGCCGGCGCCGCTCCAGATGACGTCATCCATCGTTGTCGGTTTGGAAAAGAGGATGTCGTTATCCCGCTCCGGATAGGACAGAACCGCGAGATCGGGCTCGGCCAGCCCCGTGTAGTAGAGGAAATGCGAATTCTGGCGGAACGGGAAGGTGTTGTCGGTGTAATTGCGCGGCTGAAGCATATGCCCCAGCCACAGGATCACACCGCCGCCGACCGCCTCGCGTATCTTGTTGCGCCGCTCACGGAAGACCTCAGCACCCAAACCTGCTGCCTGCTTTTCACCCATATAATGGCTCCCTTCGCTGAATTGCATGAACACGACTTCCTACCGACTCATACCTTATCATCAGCCACCCGAATCTCCAACGGCGTCCGAAGCAAACCCCGGATCCATGGGGCGTGATGCCCACCCCGGGAGTGAAAGGCGGCCACAGATTTCATAGCGCGGCCGATGGCCGCAACCAGGCAAAGCGACGACCCCTGGAAACGGCACAATCGGTATCGGTATCGGAATCGCTATCGCAATCGGAATCGGCTTCGGCATCATCGCGCTGCCTGCATCAATACAGAGGCGTGCGATTATGCACAATTTTCGATAGCGGTTGCGACTGCGATTTCGCTGCCGATACCGACCCCGTTTCTCCATAGTGCTGAAAAATCCTTTCCTTTTTGGCAAGGATTTTCAGGTGAGTAGTACAGATTTCACGGAGGCTGGACACCTTGAACTGCGTCACGACACGTATTCGGACCGAGATGCATTCAGGACACATGCAAGAACGAACCGTTGGGACCACGGAGGCATCCCGGGCATGAATCGCGGCATTGCCCCTCCATGGTCTCTGTGATGAAGTTGTGATCGGCCCTGATGGCGAAAGGTGCGCAATAGTTCTCGAAGCTTTTCAGGCACCTGCGACACTGCGTCCCTTCTCGGTGAAATCTGTGAAATCTGTGGCGCTTTTTAAGGTTCAGACGACGGCAGGCCGGAATTGGGTTTTTGCCCCTTCGAGGGGATAGCCGCGGCCGCGCCACCCCTCGAGCCCGCCGGCGAGGGGGCGGGCACGGGTGATTCCCTGGCGATGGAGTGTCTGCGCCGCCCGGGCGCTGCTGGCCTCGTTCGGTCACGTGCAGTAGAGCACGACGTCCCGATCCCTGGGTATCTCGCGGTGCCGCTGCTCAATCTCATCGGGTTCGATTTGGACCGCGCCCGGCAGTCCGGTTGTGTCGGCCTGCAGTTCGAGTTTGTGGCGGAGGTCCACAATGAACATGTTTTCGCCGGCCGCGAGTTTCTGCATGACTTTTTCGGGCGTGATGCGGGCTATGCTCAGTTGGCTGAGGAATCGGCGCCGCTGCAGGTACTTCCAGACGAGATAGCCGGCCAGGGGACCCAGAGTGAGAACCAGGGCCCAAATCCCCAAGCCGGCCAGCAGCAGCGCGAGCCCCCCAATCTGCTCACTGAAGAGGTATCCGAGGCCGGTGTACGTGACCACCCAGAGAGCGGAACCCGCGATGTCGTAGAGCAGAAACCGGGTCGGGCTCATGCTGAGAAGCCCCGCCATCGGAGGAGCGGCGATGCCCAGGGCAGGGATGAATTTCGCCAGCAGCAGTACCCGGCCGCCGTAACGCGCGAAGATGTCTTCCGTATTGCGAACGCAGGAGTCCGGCTCCAGGGCAACGCGGCATATAAAGCGCAGAACCCTGCGGCCGCGGCGGCGGCCCAGCTCATACCAGAGCAGATCCGCCAGCAGAGCCGCAGCGACACTGAGAAAAAAAACTATGGGATAGGCAAGGCTGTCGTGGGCCGAAAGGGCGCCGGCAGCGAGCAGGATCGGCGCCGAAGGGACCGGGACTCCGAACTGCTCCAGTAGCACCGCGACAAAAAGGACCAGGTAGCCATAATGAAGCAGGAACTGGACGATATCAGCCATTTCAAGAAGCCGGGTCAGCGCCGGAGTCAGAGGAACGGGAAGTCATTCCCTGTCTCCCGTAGCATTCATTATTGAATCGCACATCCCCCGCGTCAAGTCCCGCCGGAGTAATTCTGCGATCCGGGCAAACTCCGTTCCTGATTTCCCGGAATATTTTCGCTCAAAACCGGATGGGGGCAGTTGAATAGACAGACAGGGGGCGCGGACGATCATGCTGTTCCGGGTGCAATCGGCGGCTGTTTTCGGTATCACCGCCTATCCGATATCAGTCGAGGTGGATCTCAGCGGCGGGCAGAAGCTGAACCTGATGACGGTGGGCCTCCCCGACACCGCTGTCCGCGAGAGCAGCGAGCGGGTGAAATCCGCCCTGCGGAACTGCGGCTATATGTTGCCGCCACAGCACATCACGATCAACCTTGCACCGGCCGACGTCAAGAAAGAGGGCTCGGCCTTCGACCTGCCGATGGCAGTCGGGATCCTGGGAGCTTCCGGTTGTGTCCGGGCGCAGAACCTCTCGGAGTACCTTTTCCTGGGGGAGCTTTCGCTCGACGGCACGGTTCGGCCCGTAAAAGGCATCCTTTCGATGGCGGTGATGGCGCGGGAGAGGGGAATCGGCCACCTGATCGTTCCGGAGGCGAATGCGCGCGAGGCTGCGGTGGTGGACGGCGTGCGGGCTTACGCGGCACGGTCCCTGGCCCATGTGGTCGAACTGCTCAACGGCAGGGAACCCTGGATACCGCTGATGGTCGACCGCAAGCAGCTTCTGGCGCGAAACAGCAGCTATGGCGTCGACTGCAAGGACGTGAAAGGGCAATACCAGGCGAAACGCGCCATGGAAGTGGCAACCGCCGGGGGGCACAATATTATTCTCATCGGTCCGCCTGGCTCCGGCAAGACCATGCTGGCCAGGCGGCTGCCGACCATCCTGCCGCCGATCAGCTTCGACGAGGCGATCGAAACCACGAAGATCCACTCGGTTGCGGGGTTGCTCTCCGAGAGGGACGGGCTGATCGGCACGCGTCCGTTCCGCGCTCCGCATCACACGATATCGAACGCCGGCCTGATCGGCGGTGGAACTGTGCCGAGGCCCGGGGAAGTCAGCCTGGCGCATAACGGCGTCCTGTTCCTGGATGAGCTGCCCGAATTCCAGCGGCACGTGCTCGACGTGCTGCGCCAGCCGCTCGAAGACGGCGAGGTCACCATCAGCAGGGCTTCCATGTCCCTGACTTTCCCGGCACGGTTCATGCTCGCGGCGGCCATGAATCCCTGCCAGTGCGGCTGGTTCGGCGATGCCATGCACCAGTGCTCGTGCACGCCGCCGATGATCCAGCGCTACCTCACCAGGATTTCCGGGCCGCTGCTCGACCGCATCGACCTCCACATCCAGGTGCCTGCCGTCAAGTACAAGGAGCTCGCCGAGGATGAGATTTCCGAGGAATCCGCCGTCATCCGCGAGCGCATCACGGCAGCGCGCATGCGCCAGTGCCGGCGCCTGGAGCCCTTCCGCCAGCTCTGCAACTCCCAGATGACGCCACGCACCCTGCGCCGCTTCTGCAAACTCGACAACGACTCCGAAAAGCAGATGGAAAATGCAATCACGAAGCTCGGCCTCTCGGCCCGCGCCTACGACCGCATCCTGCGCGTCTCGCGCACCATCGCGGACCTGGAAGATTCCGAGAAGATACAGGCGCGCCACGTGTCGGAAGCCATCCAGTACCGCACCCTCGACCGCACCTACTGGATGCAGTCAATGTATTGAGATGGGAGTCCCGGGCTATTAATACAGCCCGGTGGAGCCGAAGCCGCGTGTGCCTCGCGAAGTGTCGTCCAGGGTTTCGGACTGGAGAACCGTTACGGATGCGACAGGCTGGACAAGCATTTGGGCAACCTTCATCCCTTTGTGGATTATGAAGGGCTGCTTCCCGAGGTTTATCATAACCACCAGGATCTCGCCGCGGTAGCCGGCGTCAATCACGCCCGCAAGGCGATGTACACCGTTGAGGGCGATCCCGCTCTTGTCCCAAATGAGCCCCACGAAGCCCGCCGGAATCGCCACCTGAATGCCTGTCGGAACAGCGAAGGCGGCGGCAGGGCCGAGTTCATGATCAGCGACCGAAAAGAGATCCAGGCCCGCGTCACCCGGATGGCCATAGGCCGGGATCCTGGCGTCCGGATGAATGCATCTTACTTTCAATTCCATTGCAGCCGCCTCGGCTGGATCGTATCAGGGGTTCTCGAGCCGGACGCTCTGAAAATAGGGTTTTGCCGCCTCAACCATTGTCTCAAGCTGCCCGCGGCTGTAAGGCTTCTTTTCCGAGAAAGCCGGATCGATGGTGTTCCGGGGATGGAACTGCTGGACGACGTAGCTCCCGGCGCCTCTGAGCCATTGACCGATCTTGACCACATCATCGATTCCTACGAGATCCGGCACCATGGTCGTTCGGAATACAGCGGGGATACCCGAGTTCCCAAGGAGATCCGCACTTTTTTCGATCGCCTTGATATCCACGCTCGCGCCGGTCACTTCGCAGTAACGTTCGAGGGGAGCCTTGACATCCATGGCAACGACATCAAGCAAACCGTCCCGCAGAAGCCTCTCCAGCCGCGCCGGGAAGGCGCCGTTGGTATCCAGCTTGACCAGGAGCCCCCTGTCGCGAATGCCGCGAATCAGGTCTTCGATGTCGACGTGGAGCAGGGGCTCTCCCCCTGAGATGCATATTGCCTCGAGCCAGCCTTTCCGCCCGTCCAGGAAAGAGAGGAAAATATCGATCGGGATCGTTTCCATCTCGTCCTGGTGCAGGACGAGATCGACATTGTGACAATATGGGCACCGAAACGGGCACCCGCCGAGAAATACCGTCGAAGAGATGTGGCCGGGGAAGTCCCGGCTCGCGAACTTCTCTATGCCTTTGATTTCAACCACTGATCCAGTTCCTCTGATGATGTGATTACGGTCCTGGCATCGCCCTGGCCGCTCACAATCAGTGTGGGCAGAATGATTGCGCCTGCCTGGTCCCGCCGCACATGCTGGATGAACTCGCGGATCTTTGCTTTGCCCTTTGGCTGGACCAGGCTGTACTCGCTGTATCCGATACCTTTTTGCTCCATGGATTTCTTGAGGCTCTCACATTTGAGGCAGTTCGGGTAGGTGAACAGGATATTGTCCATGGCAGGCGATCTTCAGGCAATCTTGGTGTAGGGTGTCCGGTCGGTGAACTCCTGCTGTTTGCCATCGTTCCAGGTTCGAACCGGTCGCATGTACCCGACAACCCGGCTGTAAACCTCGGTCTCCTGCCCGCAGTCCGGGCAGGCGGAGTGCTGGCCGCGGATGTAGCCGTGGCTCATGCAGACGCTGAATGTCGGCGTAATCGAGAAATACGGGAGCTGGGTATCGGAGATCCGCCGGGTGAGCTTCATGCAGGTCTCGCCATCGATCGCTTCGGGCAGGAAACCGTGGAAGATCGTGCCACCGGTGTAGAGGGATTGGATACCGGCCTGGTGCTGGATGGCCTCGAAGATATCCCGGGTTGCGTCAACATTAAGCTGTGTCGAGTTGGTCAGGTAGGGGTACTTGACTGTGCCTGAGGTCTGGACACGGGGATATTTCTGTCTGTCGAGCCGCGCCAATCGGTAAGATGTGGACTCGGCGGGAGTCGCCTCAAGATTATAGAGATTGCCGGTTTCCTCCTGAAACTGGCGCAGGACCTGTCTCATGAACATCAAGGTGTCGACGGCGAATTCGCGGCCCGCAGGCGTCCCTATGCCTTTGTTGAGGAAGTTCATCCCGGCCTCGTGCATTCCGCAAATGCCGATTGTGGAGAAATGGTTGTCGAAATGGCCGAGGTAGACCTTGGTGTACGGCATCATGCCCTTCTCCAGCATGTTATTTACTATCTCACGCTTGGTTTCGAGGCTTTCTTTGGCCAGGGTCATAATTTCTTTAAGGCGCGAGAAAAAATCCTCCCTGGAGGTTGCTTCAAATCCGATCCGGTTGAGGTTGATGGTAACGACACCAATGGATCCGGTGGAATCACCAGGGCCCCAGATGTTGCCCGGCCGCCTCATGAGCTCCCGCTGATCCAGGTTCAGGCGGCAACACATTGCCCGGATATCGCCCGGATTCAGGTTGGTGCCGATGTAATTCTGGAAGTACGGGATCCCGTATTTGGCGGTAGCTTCGAACAGGAGCCTGGCCTTCGGCGAATTCCAGTCGAATTCCCTGCTGAGATTGTAGGTCGGGATCGGAAACGTGAAGACACGGCCCTTCATGTCACCCTGGATCATGAGTTCGAGAAAGGCCCGGTTGATCCAATCGACCTCATCCTGGTAATCGCCGTAGCAGGTATCAAGCTCCTCGCCGCCGACGACAGCCTTCTTGTTCTTCATGTCGTCCGGGACAGTCCAGTCAAACGTCAGGTTGGAGAACGGGGTCTGCCAACCCCAGCGGCTCGGAACATTGAGGCCGAAGATCAGCTTCTGCAGGTCCTGCTTGACATCCTCGTAGGTCAGCCTGTCTTTTCGTATGAAGGGTGCCAGCAGTGTGTCGACACTTGAAAAGGCCTGGGCGCCGGCGAACTCGGCCTGCATGGTGCCGATGAAGTTGACCATGTGCAGCGTCAGTGTGTCCAGATGCCTGGCCGGCTCAGAGTGGACCTGGTTCGGCACGTGGCCAAAGCCCCTCCGGATCAGGTTCTCCAGAGACCAGCCGGCACAGTATCCTACGATCGGATAACTGAGATCATGAATGTGGAAGTCGCCCTCCTCGTGGGCCTTTTTGACGCGCTCCGAATAAATCTGATTCAGAGCGAAGTTCGAGAGAACCTCGCCCGCAACGCGTGCGTTGAGACCGGAGAAACTCATTACGCCTTCGTTGGAGTTCTCGCGGACTTTCCAGTCGGCGTTGCTGATGTAATCCCTGATCAGCCGTTCCAGGTTTATCCCGGTTTTTCTGGCTTCCCGGATGCCTTTGTGCTTTTCACGATACAGGATGTAAGCCTTGGCTACGTCATGGTACCCCTGCTTCATGAGCACCATTTCCACGACATCCTGGATCTGCTCGACGGAGGGAATCATATAGCTTCCAAATTTCTCCTCGATCATGAAAGTCACGATGTCGGACGTGGTCCTGGCAGCGGCTCCGTCGGTCATTCCCTGAGACTGCATGGCCTTGAAGATTGCGTTTGTAATCTTGTCCTGTATGAAATCCGCAATAGAACCATCCCTCTTTTTGATCCTGGCGATTCCGATTGCCATGGACACCTCCTTTTTCGCCGATCCCGACGCCCTCTGTTGGAGCGCAGGAAGTACGCAAAGTCCACACCAAAACCTGACAAAACCTGAGAATAATTACGTTTGGCTGAATCCCATATCTGGGGCAGTGAGAAAGCAGACGATACTATATGTTGTGCTTTCTTGTCAAACACCAAGAGGTTTTTTTCTGATCGCAGGATCTGTCGCGTCCCGGTTGCGTGGATTTGTGGAAGGCGGGGAGGGGATTGGATCTCAGCCTCGTCATGAGCCAGGCCTGCGTCAACACCATGATCGGCCCCAGCTGAAAATTTTTTATGAGAACAATCGGCTGGAATTTGCGTCTTTACCGATGAGCGGGAGGT
>JAFNAG010000540.1 GCA_017860135.1 Acidobacteriota bacterium | reverse complement strand
TCGGAGCGGTCTATTCCCCGGTAGATGCGCCGGTCCGTCCCCGAAGCTGGGCCAGCCTCTTCTGCACCTCGGCGAGGTCGGGCCTGAGCCGCACGGCCTGCTCATAGTGCTCAATGGCTTCGCGCACCCGGCCCACCTGTTCCAGCGCAATGCCCAGGTTGCAGTGCGCCTCCGCATAGTCCGGCCTGGTTTGAAGCGTCTGTTCGTAATTCCTGATCGCTTCCTCGAACCGTCCCGTCCGCAGGAGAGCGTTGGCCAGGTTGTAACGCGCCTCGGCAAACGAGGGATTGATCTGAAGCGCCCGCTCCCAGTGCCCGATCGCTTCCGGCGCCCTGCCCTGATCGAACAGCACGCTCCCGAGTATGACGTGCGCCTCCGCATAGCCGGGATCGATTCTCAGCGCCTGCTCGAAGTGCCCGATTGCCTGGCCTGGCTGCCCCAGTTTTACCAGCGCGACCCCGAGGTTGCAGTGTGCGGGCGCGTCATTGGGATGGATGCGGAGCGCCTGCTCGTAATACTCGATCGCGTCCTTGAAGCGGCCCGTGCGCAGCAAGGCAGTCGCCAGGTTGAAGGGCGCATCGGGATCGTCCGGCTTGAGCTGCAGCGCCTGTTCGTACTCTGCGATCGCGTCCTGAATCCTGCCTTCTGTTATGAAAGCATTCCCCAGGTTGATATGCGTTCCCGCGCGGATCTGGGTCTCGGCCACCATGGCGTGATTGCAGACAAGCGCGGCCACGGCCGCTGCCGCAGCGCCCGCCCGGAGCGCCCGCCACCGCGCTTCCCGGACGGCATTGCGCAAGGATGCCAGCCCGGCGGCCGCGAACAGGATGAGCATCGGCACGAGCGGAAACCGGTATCTTGAGAACACATAAAACAGCGCCACACTCCCCGCGTACCCGAGGATCATTGCATAAAGCAGCCATACATGGCTGCGGCGGTTCCACGTCAGGCAGATCCCCAACGCCGCCAGCGGGCAGAGTACTCCAAAATGCAGGATGCGGTTCAACACCTGCAGCAACGGCGACCAATCGGCATACGTGTATTGATCGTCACTGTCAGCCACCTCACTGGTGTTCCAGACCAGCAGCCACTTCTTCAAAACCAGCCGCAGCCAGCGGGAAATATCGGCGCGGATGTCCTCATATGCCTTGGCTGCCCAGTAATTTGACACTTCCGAAGGGGTGAGTTTCTGTCCCGTCGCTTGCTCCGCCAGGGTTGTGGCGTCATCGCGCTCGAACATCGCGTGGCCGCGCCCCGCCCGAAGGGGTTCATAGAAACCTGTCGCCGCCCTGCTGTTGCCGATATAGAAATTCGGCCCGAATTGCGCCGTCGTGAGGTGAAACTCCCCCCCCACCGCCAGGTTCCGGAAGCCGACCGGCAAGAGTATGGCGGCCAGCCCGAGCAGAACCAGCCCAGCCCACCGCAGCCGCGTTCCCCAGGGTTCGGCCCGCCAGGCGGTCAACGGCCAGACCAGGATAATTGGCAGGAAAAGAAGGGCATTTTCGCGTGTCAAGGACAGCAGACCCAGAATGACGCCCGCCCATACCCACCAACGGCTCCCGGCATGCCCCGATAATTTTCCCAGCACCGCCAGGAGCGCGCAGACAAAAAACAAGTCCAGCACCGATTTTTGAATTGAGGAGTCGAAAAATATCGCCGTCGGGTACAAGGCGAGAAGAACACCCGCCGCGAGACCCGCTGCCGTCCGGTTGAAAAAGCTGCGCCCCGCGCTCGCCAGCAGCACGCACGAGCCGGCTCCGAGAATGATCTGGACCAGCCGCACGGCCAGAAATTCCCTTCCGAGAAAGGTGTAAAGCAAACCCAGAAAATAGGGATAAAGGGGCGCCTGGTAAAAAACGCTATTGCCAAGCCAGTCGCCGCCGGCAATCCGGCTGGCCCACGCGTCGTAGGTCACCGCGTCGCCGACAAGCAGATCGAAAGCAGGTTCGTGCCTGAACTGTCCCAGGTAGACCATCCGCACCAGGAACGCGAGCAGCCACACAGAGAAGAAGGCCAGAGTCTCCCGATTGAATCTTGCGGACTTTTGCGTGCGCGGTGTTTTGGCCATGTGAACAGACTTCATCCTAACCAACTTACTCAAAGGCCCGCAAGTGATTTAGAGACGCGGAGCGCCTCGAGTCTTGGGGGCTTTGAGGCACGCCTCAAAGCCTCCAAGGCTCAAAGGTAAAACAATAATCATCAGCGGGAGGTCTCCCGGATGTGCTTGAGCACCGCGTCGGCGACCAGGCGGTTCCCGGCCTCGTTCCAGTGGCCGTCCCCCTGAATGAAATACCTGGCGTATACAATCTCGGGCGGGTCGCCGCTGATGAATACCGGGAAGAGATTGATAAAGCCGACGCCGCGCTCTTCGGCAAATGTACGCCAGAACGTGACAGGGATGCCGGACAGGTTGCTGCTGGTGAGCTGGTAGGGCGACGGGTAAACCGCGATGGTCATCCGGATTCCGTGCCGCTCGCAAAGCTTGTGGAGTTCCGCCATGTATTGGCCGCACAGCGACAGCCCTTCGCGGCCCCACTCCTCCAATGCCGACTGCTTGTTGGGCCAGAGGAAGCGGTCCTTCTCCGGATCGGCGCGCCGCAGGTACTCCTTCAAATCCTGGACCCAGAACCGGGCATCCGCGGAACTCCCCGCCGGGAAGGCGTTGTTGATCGCCTTTTCGCGGTTCAAGCGCAGGCGGGCCGCACCATAGCTGTAGAGGAAGGAATGGCCCTGGAAGAATCTGTCCAGGGCGCGCAGGCCCGACGCAAACGCGCCGTCCCCGGGTTCCCAGTATTTGTAGATGATTTCATCGTGGGGATCCGAGATGTCGATGAACACGTAGAGCTCGTTGAAGGCGAGATGCCTCTGCTCGATCAGGTGCCGGATCTTGAGGTAGTACAGCTTGGGGCTGTAGCTGACGGCGGCGGCGTTCAGGACCTCGGTCCCTTCCGCCTTCAGCGACTCGCTGAGGATTCCGGCAACGCTGTCCTGAAACGGCACCCCCATCCCCTCGATGTATGAATCGCCGATCATCAGGATTCGCTTCTGTTTTGAGACGAGCGGAACATCCCGCGTGGCCCCGTCCCTGAAGCCGAGGGAATTCGTGAAAACCCTGTATTCCCGGTCGCCCCATCTCGTCTTTACGTTCTGCATGGGCAGGAAATCGTGGTGGAAGTGCGGACTGGAGCACCGGAAGGAATGGGCTTCGCCTGGGTTGAGTAGAACTCCGGCAAGCGCGTCCACCAGGAGGATGAGAAACGCCGCCGTGAGAAACAATGTCTTCCGGGGATTGCGTTCGAACAGGCTCTTTTTCTGCTGCCGCTTTTTTGTT
>JAFNAG010000539.1 GCA_017860135.1 Acidobacteriota bacterium | reverse complement strand
TTCCCTCGCGCTGAGCTTGCCGCGGGCCTTGTGCCGCTCCATGGCGGCGGGCGGCCCGCCTTTTTTCACTCCGGCCAGCCGGCGCTTGAATTCCTCAACCTGATCTCTGAGCGCGGCGACGTTTTCCTGATATTCTCTGGACTTGGGGTTGACTTTCGACTCTATCCGGAACATGTCGGGAACAGGCGCCTCGGGTGATGGGTTGTGAACGGCGGACGGCGGAGATTGTCAGGCAGGCACGCACTTGTAACCGTAGCAGAGAATGCCCGCGTCCCCCTGCTTCTGAATCCTGCGGAACTCGATACGGAGGCGCTGCCCGATCGCCAGCTTGTCGAAGTCGCAGTCGACTACCTGTGCGGTGATCCGCACGCCGCCGTCCAGCTCCACGATTCCCACTGCATAGGGGGTCTGATCCGCGAACTGCGATGGGCCGACCCGGATGACGGTATAGGTGATCAGGCTGCCTTCATCGCTCAGCGATACTTTCCGGAAGCTGCGCGATCTGCACTTGGGGCAGATCAGGCGGGGAGGGAAATAAGCCTCGCCGCACGAGCTGCACTTGCCTGCCTCCAGGCGGTAGCGCTGGGGGATCTCTCTCCAGTATCTTGCAGGATTAGGCATGGTCTACGATTCTCCTCATTCACTCTTCAGGGAATCAGGGCCGGCGTCATCCGCCCCCTGACGATCGCGGCTCTGATGCACTGCCAGCCGCGCATCGCTCCACTAAACGGCCTCGAAGATGTGCACCACAGTGCTGCCGCCGGTTCCTCCCATGTTCTGGGTCATTCCGACCCTGGCATTCTTCACCTGCCGGGCAGCCGCCTCGCCGCGAAGCTGCCGGGTGATTTCGACAACCTGTGCGACACCGGTGGCGCCAACCGGATGACCTTTGGCTTTCAATCCGCCGCTGGTATTCACGGGAATCCTGCCGCCCAGCGCGGTCAAGCCGCTTTCCGCGGCCTGGCCTCCCTTGCCCGGTTCCACCAATCCCAGCGCTTCGAGCACCACGATTTCCGCGATCGTGAAGCAGTCGTGCACCTCGACCACATGCAGGTCGGCAGGGGTCTTGCCGGCCATTTTGTAGGCGACCTCGGCGGCGCGCGCGGTGGAGTCCAGCCTGGTCAGGTCCTTTCGCGAGTGCAGTGCGATGGTGCCGGACGCCTGCGCGGAGGCCAGCACCTTGACCAGCGGTTTTTTGGAGATCTTGCGGGCCATTTCCAGTGGGCAGAGGAGCGCCGCCGCCGCTCCGTCGGTAATGGGCGAGCAATCCAGGATGTGCAGAGGATCGGCGACCAGCACTGAATTGAGGACTTCCTCCACCGTGATTTCGAAAGGATACTGCGCGACGGGATTCATGGCCCCGTGCCTGTGGTTCTTGACAGCCACGTGCGCCAGCTGCTTTCTCGTAGTTCCGTATTGGGCCATGTGGGCGCGGGCAATCAGCGCGTACAGGCCCGGAAACGTGATCCCCTGGTACGCCTCGTACTCCATGTCTGAGGCCGCGGACAGCGCATAGGTCGCTTCGTCGCCGCTGACGTCGGTCATTTTTTCGACGCCCGCTGCCAGGACCAGGTCGCTGATTCCCGATGCGACTTCGATGAACGCCAGGCGGAACGCCGTGCCGCCCGAGGAGCATGCGGACTCCACGCGGGTCGCCGGCACCGGGTTCATCCCCAGGTAATCGGTCATCAGGCTTCCGAGATGCTCCTGCCCCACGAACAGGCCGCTGGTCATGCATCCCACGTACATGGAATCGAAATGGTCCACGCCCGCGTCGTCCAGCGCATTCAGTGCGGCTTCCACGAAGATATCCCGCAGGGACATGCCCCACAGCTCGCCCCACTTCTTGTTCAGGCCGATTCCAAGAATCGCTACGTCTCTCATCCTGTGTCTCTCCTCACTCAGCCTTCCGGATCTTGCCGCGGTATTTGGCGTAGGTTCCGTAGTCAATGTAGTTCTTGTTGTTATCCAGCATCTGCCGCGTCCTGGTCGCTTTGTCCTGAACCTCGAGGATGCGGCCGGTCACCCTGTAGATGAACGCGTCACTGCCGGCGCCCGAGCCGTAGGACACCATCAGGATCCGATCCCCGGGCTGTGCGATGTCCAGAATGGCCGTGAGCCCCATGGGGGAGGATCCGGAATAGGTGTTCCCAAGCGTTGGAACGAGCCGCCCGGTCTCGATCTGCTGGCCGGTGAATCCCAGCTGCTTGCCTGCATTCAGCGGGAATTTCCCGTTCGGCTGATGAAAGACCACGTAGGTGAAGTCCTTCGGCGTCGTCTTCGACTTTTCCATGATGCCGCGCGCAGCACTGAGCACGTGCTTGAAGTAGGCGGGTTCGCCCGTGAAACGGCCGGCGTGTCTCGGGTAGTGCTGGTACTCGCGGCGCCAGAAATCCGGCGTGTCGGTCATGAAAGCGTATGTCTCCTCCACTTCTGCGATGAGATTCTCCGTGCCGAAGAGGAAGGCAGCCGCGCCGGCGGCCGTGGAGTACTCGAGGGCGTCTCCCGGCGCCCCCTGGGAAGTGTCCGCGCCGATGGCCAGGCCGTACTTGATCCGGCCTGACTCGACCTGGCAGAGGCAGACAAACATCGCCTCCGTTCCGGCTTTGCAGGCGAATTCGAAACTCGCGGAGTGCACTTCCGGCGTAGCTCCGAGTGCTTCGGCGACAATCGTGCCCGAAGGTTTGACCGCATACGGGTGTGACTCGGATCCGACGTAGACGGCGCCGATTTCACGAGGATCAATTCCCGCGCGCTTCACGGCTTTTCTGGCGGCCTCCACGGACATGGTGATCGTGTCCTGGTCCGGGCTCGGCACGGATTTCTCCTCCAGTCCGAGACCGCGCTTGTAGCTGGGGGCGTCCGCCCCCCAGATCTTGGCAATCTCTTCCACTTTGATGCGGTTACGCGGGATATAGGCTCCGTAGCCGATGATACCGGCCATTGGCGATCCTCCTGTCAGGAGTGAGCAAAAAAGAGACTAAAACTCCTATGTATTAAACACTGTCCATCCGGCGAACGCAAGGACTGTCAAAACCGTTCCACTGCTCCCCGGGCCCCTCCGAGGTGCGTGCGATTTGGATCCGGTGGGTAGCGCCAAAGGGTGTAAAGCGCGCGGGCTGAAGCCCGCGCTCCGAGCTTATGTATAATAGTGCGGGCGGGCTTTAGCCCGTGCCCGCCCCGGTAATCTCCCGCAACCGTGAGAGGCCCGTCCCGTTTTATCCTTGTGGCAGTCCGGGGTGTAAAATGCGCGGGCTGAAGCCCGCGCTCACGACCTTATGTATAATAGTGCGGGCGGGCTTTAGCCCGTGCCCGCCCCGTAATCTCCCGCAGCCAGTTGAAGCCCGTCCCGTTTTATCCTTGTGGCTGTCCGGGGTGTAAAGCGCGCGGGCTGAAGCCCGCGCTCAGTGCGCCTACGAGCGCACGTTGTCTGTAACACTGAACAGAGGGGTGTAAGTCCTCTCCAGGCATACGTTCTCCGGCCTGTAGCCGACTGCAACTGCGTCGTCGAGAGGCGGGGTGGAGAGCAGCAGGAGGCGAACGATCCATCCGTAGGATAA
>JAFNAG010000182.1 GCA_017860135.1 Acidobacteriota bacterium | reverse complement strand
TCAGGATGTAATAAAGGGTCCCGTCCGGGGTCAGCCTCACGGGGGAAGGCGCTACATCCCCTTTGATTCTTTGCGGCGCCCCGTCCATGCGGCCCTCCCTAATCCCGATTCCCCAAATCCCGAAGGTGCCCGTTCGGTCGCTGGCAAAAATCAACCGGTTGCCGTCGGGCGCCCAGCCGAGGAGGTAGTCATCCGCAGGATGCGCCACCACGGGTTCGTGCCCGGTCCCGTCAGTCCTCATGACGAATACGTCGCGTTTCGAGGACTCCGGCTCCTGAGGCATGGAATAGGCGATCATCCGGCCGTCCGGAGAAAAGCGCATCTCAGGGTCCTTGGCCGAGACATGCCGGATGATGTTCGCCTTGTTCTCGGGGAGCGAAAACAAGGCGATGTCCGACGAATTGTCTTTCCGCATGAGCGCAATCAGGATGTTCTTCCCATCGCTCGACCAATCGTGCGGCCGGATCCAGATCGCGGTCTCGTCCCGGAGGAGGAGTTTCGGGTCGGTCCCATCGAAATTGACGGCGCGCAATTTTTGTCGTCGGGAGAGAATATGCTCGTCTCTCCCATATCGCCCGATGGACTTCTCAAGCCCCCCGTACTCGTCAGGCGCCGGTGTTCGCGGGTCGTGAGGTCGACGACGGCCATGTCACCGGTCTCCCAGTCGGTATAAACGAGGTGCCGGCCGGCCGAGGAGAGGGCGTTGCCCCACTCGGGCCCCGTGCCGTCATAAATGCGGCGGATGTTCATCTCACGGCCCTTGGCAAGCTGCGTTTGAGTGCGCAGGAGCATTGAGAGCTGCTCTCTGGCCTGCTTGGCCGTTTCGGACTGGTCGGAATAATCGTCAATCACCTTCTGGAATGCGCTTTGCGCTTCTTTGTTACCCAGTTTCAAGTGGCACAGGCCGAGGTGCAGAAAGGCCTTGGCGGCAACAGCACGGTTGTTGCCGTTTTGTGAAATGATGCGCTGATAGAGTTCGATGGCGGCGCGAAGATCGCCGTCCACGGTTTCGAGCTGAATGGCGCGCTCGAGCAGGACCGCCGGCGGCTCGCCGACCTGCTGGGCTGCAATGAGCGACAACGCAAGGATCAACGAAACAGCCGTCAGAATCAGGTTCGTTTTGATTCGTGGTTTCATGTGTCACCTCCTTGCGTTCATCATGCAGCAGGCGTGTAAGACCGGTACGAGAGCCGTGTTAAGATTCGGCGAGGAAATCAGCCGTCAAAGCGATATCCCAGGCCGCGGACACTCACCAGGTGGCGCGGCTTTTTCGGCTCCGGTTCGATCTTCCGCCGAAGGTTGACCACGTGAAAATCGACGGCGCGGTCGGTGACAAAGACGTCTCCGGCCCAGGCGGCGTCGAGCAGCTGCTGGCGGCTCAGGATCCGGCCGCGGGCCCCGATGAAGGCCTCCAGCATTTTCAGCTCGAGCGCGGTCACTTCGACCGGCTTCCCGGCGCGCCGCAGCACGCCCCGGGAGAAGTCCACCTCGACATCGCCGAAGCGGTACGTTCTCGGCGTTTCGGTTTCGGTGCGGCGCAGCACCGCCTTCACGCGGGCGCGCAGCTCCCGGGCGCTGAACGGCTTGGTGATGTAATCGTCGGCGCCGATTTCGAGCCCCAGGACCCGTTCGGCTTCCTGGGTTTTCGCCGTCACCATGATGATCGGGGTGCGTATCCCCGACCGGCGCAGCTCACGGCAGACCTCCAGACCATCCTTGTGCGGCAGCATGATGTCGAGCAGGATCAGGTTCCAGCTGTCTTCCCGGGCCCGGCGTGCGGCGGTTTCGCCATCGAATGCAACTTCCACCTCGTAGCCCTCGACCCGCAGGTCGTCGGCAAGGCCGACGGCCAGGTCCTTCTCGTCCTCTACAATCAGTATGCGGCTCATGGTCCCTCCGTCTTAAGGAGAATCGTAAAGGTGCTTCCCCGGCCCGGCGTGCTGTCGACAAGAATCCGGCCCCGGTGGGCGCGGACGATATAGTCGACCATGGCGAGACCGATTCCGGTCCCCTTGACTCCTGTCTCCCGGGCTGCCGAGCCGCGCACGAACTTCCGGAACAGGTCCTTGCGTTCCTCCGCCGGCAAACCCGGGCCTTCATCTCGAATCCGGATGGCTGCCTGGCCATCCTGAGCCGCCGCCTCGATCCAGACTGCCGGGCGGCCCTGCGAATACTTGACGGCATTGTCGAGCAGGTTCCAAACCGCCTGCGCCAGCGCCTCCCGGTCCGCACTGACGGGCGGCAGAGCGGGATCGACCGTCAGGTCGATGCGGTGCCCGGAGGCGGCGGCATCCTGCTCGAACTCGTCGACCACGGAGCGGAGGAAGTCGCCGAGGTGCACCGTTGTAAGTCGGTAGCGAAAGACACCCGCTTCCATGCGGCCGAAGTCCAGGAGCCGCTCGACCAGGCGGCTCAGCCGCCCCGTCGCTCGCAGTTGAGAATCGTAATAGGAGATGCGGCGCTCTTCGCTCTCGACCCGGCCGTCGGCGAGAATCTCGGTGAGATGCCGCAAGGTTGCGAGCGGAGTGCGGAATTCGTGCGAGACTGCCGAGACGAAATCCGACTTGAGACGGGCCGCCGCGAGTTCCCGGGAAATCCCGCGGGCAAGGTAGTAGCTCGAGGCCAGAACCAGCACCATGACGAGACCCAGGCCGGAAAGGAGCAGCCGGCGCCGGGAACTGAATTGCGCCGTGTCACCCGCTGCATCCCGGCTGCTCACCGCCACGGTCCAGGGCAGACCGGTGTCGGCCGGAAGGCGGAGGCTCAGCGGATTCGGCTCGGGCGGCGGCGTTCCCAGCAAGATATTTCCGCTGCTGTCACGCAGCCCGATATTCACTCCCTGGTTTGCCAGGGTGGGAGCGACTGCCGCAAGCCAGTGCCTGCGGGCAAACTCGGGACCGGCGACAAGGACGGCAGACCGGTTCCCCGCATTGTTTGCCAGCATCGTAAAGACACGACCGTTGGCGATGTGGGTCAGAGACTCAGGAAGCGCGGGGCCGCCGCCCTGTGCGGCGCGCCACCGTACCCAGAGCCAATCGACCGCAGCAGACAACGCGACTCGATCATCTTCCGCATCTTCCGGAGAATCGAGCCATTTGCGAACCTGACCGGCGTGGAGCTGGAACACGGGTCCCGTGATCCTCCACCGGCCGTTGAACAGATCCCTGGAAAGAGAGGCCGCCTCGCTCCGCAGGTCTTCCGTACGGCCGAGTTCAGCAAGCAGGAAGCATCGCGCGCTACGAGCCCTCAGATCGGCCGGGACGCCCGCGATCCGGACTTCGTCGATTCGGGCGAGGCCCTCATAGGCCGCGAGCGCGCTTTCGATATCGCCTGCTTTTCGGTAATTGCGCGCGAGGCGCAGACAGGCACCGGCCTGGACGGCGGCGTCATCGGACCGAGCGAGTTTGCGGAGCAATTCGATGACGCGAACGTAGTCTCTTTCCTGAAACTCGAGCTTATCCGCTTCGAGGAAGGGTTCGCTTGGCACCTCTGGCTCGGGAGGCACTATCGGGTGATAAAGCACACCGGATGCAGGTTGCACGGTGAGACCGGCGGGATCCAACAGGACGACAACGGAACCTTCCGTAGTCAATTCGTCAATGCGGCCCGGATTGGCCAGGAGCTGCCGGAAGGCCGAAAGCTCCTGCTGCAGGAGGCCGACGATCCTTTCGGCGGCGGACTCGCGGCGCTCCATCGCACGTTGCGCCTCGAGCTGCCGGTCCTGCTCGAGCAGGTTCCAACCCAGCCATACGAGACCCGCCGCCGGCGCCAGAGTCACGGCAAAGAACAATGCCAGAAGGCGGCGCGGCGGGCTCAGCCACGCGCGCATCGTCATCGTGGGCCCTCTCTTTAAGGCCAGTGTACTACCGAAAGTCGAGGGGACGGTGAAGCTTGTGTGAGGATTCGGTTTGGGCGCACAAACTTAAAAACGCAAGGACGCCAGGACGCAATCAGGACATGATTCTGGCCGGCGTCCTTGCGCTTTTGCTTCTTTGGGCTGAGCAAGGCGCTGGCGCCAGGTCCGGGAAATTTGGTTTTTGACTGGAGCAGCGGGTGCGAACAAGCTAGTATGGAAACACCGAATTTCCAGACCTGACACCAGGAGCGAGGAAAAAACCCTCCTCGAGCGCGTCACCTTCCGGCCGTTTTTCCTCAATCAAAGGTGAAGGCAGTCCATCGCGGAAAGGATGACCTCCCATGGCCGAACAAATCCGTTGCGGAAAATGCGGCTCTCTGCTTTCGAAAGGAATCCCGTACGGTCTTTGCCCCAAATGCCTGATGGGCGTGGCGCTCGAAAACGAGCCGGCCGACGATTCCGGCCGTGTGCCGGCCGCCGAGGGTCCCGGCGCCGTGATCGGCCGCTACCGGCTCCTGGAGCTGCTCGGCGAGGGCGGCATGGGGCAAGTCTATCTGGCCGAGCAGCAGGAACCTGTGCAGCGCAGAGTGGCGCTCAAGATCGTCAAGCTCGGCATGGACACGATGCAGGTGGTCTCCAGGTTCAGAGCCGAACAGCAGACACTGGCGATGTTGGCTCATCCCAATATCGCCCACGTCTTCGACGCCGGCACCACCGAATCCGGCCGGCCGTATTTCGTGATGGAGTACGTCGAGGGCGTGCCCATTACCGCTTACTGCGATGCGAAGAGGCTCAGCCTCGACGAACGGCTGGAGCTCTTTCTTCAGGTGTGCCGGGCCATCCAGCACGCCCATCAAAAAGGAGTCCTTCACCGCGATATCAAGCCTTCCAATATCCTCGTATCCGGCAGTGATCCCGCGCCGCTTCCGAAGATCATCGATTTCGGCATCGCCAAGGCTATGCGGCCGTCCATGACCGTCGAGACGGCAGTCACAGAAGCAGGCCAGCTCCTGGGCACACCGGAGTACATGAGTCCCGAGCAGGCCGACCTGGCCTGCCGGGATGTCGATGTCCGATCGGATGTCTACTCCCTTGGCGTGGTGCTGTACGAGCTGATCGCCGGCGCACCGCCCTTCGACGGGAAAGACCTTCGCGCGGGCGGCATCGATCACCTGCGCCGGACGATCCGCGATAACGAACCCAAAAACCCCAGCGCTTACCTGGCAAGCCTGGGCAACGAGGCAGAGGAGGTATCAATCATGCGAGGCACTCCCGTCCTGACATTGATCCGGCGGCTGAAAAAGGAACTGGAATGGATCCCGCTCAAGGCCATGCGCAAGGAACCGCAAGAGCGCTATCAATCGGTCTCGGAGCTCAGCGATGATGTCGCAAACTATCTCAAAGGTGAGGCTCTGATAGCCGGCCCGCAAAGCAGAGTGTACAGGACTCGCAAGTTCGTGCGCAGACACGCGGCCCTGGTGGCCATGGGCGCCCTGGTGGCTGTGAGCCTTGTGTCCGGCCTGATCGGCACGACGGCCATGTATCTCCGGGCGGACACCATGCGGACAACGGCTCTGAAGGAGCGCCGCGTGGCCGAGGAGCAAAGCGAGGAGTACCGGCGCCTGCTCTATATCTATAAGGTCGCTCTCGCTGATGCAAAGTATCGCGAAAACAACCTGCGCAGCGCCGGAGAGTTGTTGAAGGACTGTCCCGAAGACCTGAGAAATTGGGAGTGGCGCCGGCTCAATTACGTCATGGACGAGTCGCTCATGACTCTTGGCCCATTCAAGGTATTGGTTCCTTTTGCTCTGAGCCCCGACGGCAGGCGGCTTGCCGCAGCGGCGCCGAACATCAAGATCTGGGACGCGGAATCGGGAGCCGAAGTACTTGCACTGAAGGGGGATGACAAGCCGTCGCTTACATCGCTGGCGTACAGCCCGGACGGCAGGCGGATCGTTTCCGGGGGATTCGACGGAATGGTCAAGGCCTGGGATGCAACGAGCGGCAACGAAATCATGATGCTTGCTGGTCACCAGGGGAGAGTCATGTCTGTCGCCCTCAGCCCTGACGGAAATCGGATTGCTTCGGGGAGCTTCGACAAGACGATCAAGGTTTGGGACGCCGCGACCGGCCGGGAGTTGAGGACTCTCGCCGGACACTCGGACCTGGTCATGTCTGTAGCCTTCAGCCTGGACGGCAGACGTATCGCGTCAGGAAGCCACGATCAGACGGTCCGGATCTGGGACAGCGAAACGGGCGAGCCGTTGAAGATCTTCCGCGTGGACGATCAGAAGATCATCGCAGTGGCCTACAGTCCGGATGGCAGGCGCCTTGCCGTGGGCGGCAGCGAGGGAAAGATCAAAATCCTGGATGCAGATACCGGGCAGGGGATCACAGTCACCCCCGGCAGTGGATGGAACCAGAGTTTGATCACCTCTCTGGCTTTCAGCCCGGACGGCAAGCGACTCGCGTCGGGAGCGTATGATCAGATGGTGCGGATCTGGGATGCCGCAACCGGCAGAGAATTGACGACCCTTGTCGGGCATTCCAGTGAGGTTTGGTCGGTCGCCTTCTCCCCCGACGGAATGCGAATCCTGTCCTCCGCACTCGCTCCGGACGCGACCATAAAAATATGGGATGCCGGCATAGACAGGAAGGGTACCATACTCAGCGGGCACGAGAACCGGGTTCGACATGTTGCCTTCAGCCCCGACGGGCGGCAGATCGTCTCTGCCGGCATGGACAATACTATCAAGGTATGGGACGTATCGTCGGCCAGGGAAGTCAGAACCCTCCGCGGCCACGAGCGCCCGGTCTGGAAAGTAGTGGTCAGTCCGGACGGAAGACACATCGTGTCCTGCAGCGGTGACGGGACGATCCGGATTTGGGATGCAGAGAGCGGTCGTGAGGTCAATAAGATCCCGGGGCATGAGGGCGCCGTATATTCTGTGGCCTTGAGTCCGGACGGCACACGCATCGCCTCGGGCAGTGTAAAGGAAGTCAAGGTATGGGACGCATCGACGGGAGGAGAGCTGTTGGTCCTCCCGGCACAGGAGAATGTCCACTATGTGGCCTTCAGCCCCGATGGCAAGCGCCTCGCGGCAGCCGATGGCGCCAAGGCGATCCGGGTTTGGGATGCCTCAACCGGAAAAGAGATAAAGTCAATCTCAGGGCATGAGGGGGCGGTCGTTACGGTGCTATTCACTCCGGACGGCAAGCATATTGTTTCGGGGGCGTATGACGGCACTGTCAGGATCTGGAACAGCGCCACCGGCGAGCAGCTCCTGACGCTTCGGGGGCACAAGCAGACAAACATCGAATCGCTCGCCATCAGCCCGGACGGCAGACGGATCGTTTCCGGCAGCTTTGCCGAAGTCAAGCTGTGGGATGCCGACACGGGGGCCGAATTGATGACGATCTCGGCCCGGCATGGGGCCCTGAGCCTCGCCTTCAGTCCGGACGGAAAAGCAATCGCCTGTGCCGGCGGCCCGGGTCCCGGCGACCCGAACAACATTACGCTCTGGCAATCCGGCCCCCAGCCCCCGGCAACCAAATAAGCGCGAGGTTGCAATCGGAAGTGAGACTCAACAAAATAGAATCTGTCAATGATCATTTGTCATTTGAGGGCTCGGCAGGTGGGCTCTGCGCTTGGGTACTTCACCCGCTCCGAACGCGATCAGGACCGCACAGGCCAAAGGTCTGCAGCGGCCAGATGACAAATGACCATTGATAAATTCTTTTGTTGTTAATCGTTGCGCGACCTGAATTTTGCGAGGATTGAGTCTCACTTCCGATTACACTCTAAGCACGACAAAGCGGCTGCCTGCACAACCGAATGGCCGTACACTGTGGGAATGGCGGATATGAAAAGCGCCTCTTTTGCACCATCCAGAGATGCGCGTTTCACCACGACGCACTGGAGCGTGGTGCTGGCAGCCCGGAGGTCTTCTTCCCCGGATTACAGGGATGCGCTGAGCACCCTTTGCGAAGCCTACTGGTATCCGATCTACGCTTACCTGCGGCGGCACGGATACCCGATCGACGACGCGGAAGATCACACCCAGGGATTCTTCGCGGCTTTGATCGAGAAACAGGGCTTGCGCCAGGTCGATCCCGAACAGGGCAGATTCCGCTCATACCTTCTTGGCGCGCTCCAGCATTATCTGGCCGATGCACAGGACCATACCCGCGCCCTGAAACGGGGCGGCGGCTGCACCGTCGTTTCGCTCGATGCTTCCTATGGCGAAAACCAGTTCAATCTGGAATCAAGCACCGGGTTGTCGCCCGAACAGCTGTACGACAGGTCGTGGGCATTGACGCTGCTGCACAGGGCGATGCACAGGCTGGAAGACGAATCAGCCGGATCCTGCAGACCGGAGGTCTTCGAACGGCTGATCCGTTACTTCGCGCCCGCCGGCGATGACGCGCCCTACCGCGAGACGGCGGCACAACTGAACATGAGCGAGGCGGCCGTCAAGGCCGCAGTGTACCGCCTGCGCAAGCGTTATCGCGCCTTGTTGAAGGACGAAATCGCCCGCACCGTCGCCACCGAAAGCCAGGTCGAGGAGGAAATCCAGTTCCTCTTCGCCGCCCTGTCCGGTTGACCGCCCCCAGGCAATTCCGGCAGATTATGACCAGTTGACTGGTCGTTAAGGTCATATTACAATAACAACATGAAAAGCACGACCGTAGCCGCCAGCGATTTCAAGGCAAGATGCCTGCGTCTGCTCGATGACGTCCAAGAAGGGGCGATCCTGGTCATCACCAAGCGGGGGCGCCCGGTTGCCAAGGTAGTGCCGGTATCGCCGCCCAAGCGCACTCTGCGGGGGACCTGGAAGGGTATGCTCAAAATCAGAGGCGACATCGTTCATTTCGATACCGGCCAGGATTGGGAGAGCAACCGATAGATGTCCGCGATCCTGCTCGATACTCACATCCTTATCTGGTGGCGGCTTGATTCGAAACGGCTGAGCCGCAGCCAGGTCCTGAGGCTGCAGGATCTGGAGAATCGGCAGCAGCCGGTAGCCATAAGTGCTGTCACGCTGTGGGAAATCGCCATGCTGTCGGCCCGCGGCCGGATCGAGATTGCAGAGCCGCTGGAGGTTTGGCTCGAGGAGATCGAGAGACACGCCTTGATCGAAGTGCTGCCTCTGTCGGCCCGCATTGCAGCGGAGAGCGTGCGTCTCGGCCCCGGTTTTCACAACGATCCGGCCGATCAGCTGATCGTGGCCACGGCACGTCTCCACGGCCTTCCCCTCATGACGGCCGATGAGCGCATCCGCAGTTGGGGCAAAATCACGGTCCTCTGAAGATTTCGCTGACAAGCGTCAGAACTTCGAAACCGGTCAAAACGATCGACAGGACGGAGAGATGTTCTTCCTGAAACCGAGGATCGGGCAATCGTCACTGCCCGGTCGGGAGTCAGTTCGATTTTTAGTCTACTTATCGTGATGAGTCATATATACTTCATCTATGAGTAAAAGACTTCAGGTGCTATTGGATGAGTCGGAGTTGCGCGAGATCCAGCGGGTAGCGCGCGCCCAGAAAATGACGGTTGCCGAATGGGTCCGCCAAATCCTGAGG
>JAFNAG010000538.1 GCA_017860135.1 Acidobacteriota bacterium | reverse complement strand
TGCATGATTTCAACCAGGCGCGGCGAGATCTTTTGCCGTGAGAGGAGGGCCTTGACGAGCTTATGGCGGAACAGTTGCATGAGGCAGACGGGATCCGGGAACGGGATGGGACATAGAAAACGCAAAAAAGAAACGGGATTTCCGGCCCCGAAACTACTCGTGGTCTCAGCTTTTGCACAGAGTTTTCGAGTTTGACGTCTTAAAGTGTCCCCCGCTGTGGCGGGCGCATGCGAATTCTCGCGGCGATCAATCCGCCCGAAGCCATCCATAAGATCTTTGATTGCCTGGGCCTGCCAACCAGGCCCCCGCCGATCGCCAGAGCCATGTCGGCGGCCGACTCCGACTTCTTCTGATCGAGACGCTGCTGAGGTGTACCCAAAATCCTCTATGCTGCGGCAGCGTTTTCATTTAGGATTCGGTTCAGGCCCAGCACGAGAGCCAAGTTGACAGAATTCTTCTTATCGGAAGCTGAACGGAGGGCCGGGCACCCCTGGACTGGAGTTAATCTCGGCCCAGCAGGCAGCTTGAACTTCCTATGCACTTTTCCTCACAGTCAAACGCCTTGTTGTTTTGTGCTCAGGCGGCCCCTGAGAACGGCGATGCCAGAGGAGCATCCTATTTGTCTTTGCCGGTAATCTTGGTACGAGTGGCCTGGTAGATCTTCATCTGCCAATACCCAGGATATAACAGATCCGGTTCTCGATCGGTCCAGAAGTAAAGGGTAGTCCCGTCCCATGAAATCGACGGTCGACCTTCGACACGGTCTGAGTTCACGTTGGGTCCCAAGTTCACAGGCGTTGACCATGAGTCCATGGTGGTGGGGCGGGTTGATACAAACAGGTCGGACATACCTGGCGTGTCTCGATCCGAGCAAAAGATGACTTCCAGGCCGTCCTTCCTACGAACGAACGCATGCCAATCTGAGGCACCCGCCTTATTTAGCTCGTCAACGGGTGCGGCTACACCAGTGGTTACCTTATCCAGCATTGGGCAGGAAAAGATTTTGTTCAGGCCCGACACACTCCGGTTGAAGTAGAGGGTAATTTGCCCCGTAGTCTCGTCCTCGAAAATACATGGGCCAGCTTCGCCGGACGTACCATTGACATTAGGCCCCAGGTTGATCGGGGGCTCCCAACCCTGATCGTTGCGTTTGTCCTGCCGGTGCGAAACCCAGAGATCGCTGCCACCGATTGCGCCGGTGCGGTTGCTCACGAAGTAGATCCAGTGCCCGTCGATCGTAACGAAGGAGCACAGCTCACTCTTGTCCGAGTTGATGTTGGTTCCCAGGTTGATCGGGTCTTCCCAGTCATCTTCGATGCTGTCGCGGTGGGATACGAATATGTTCCAGCTCCACTTCAATGTATCCGGATTTTGGCTATACATTCTAAAGTAGAGGTCTAATCCGCTCTTTGAAATGAACGGGCAGCCTTCATAATTATCGTCCGTTCTGATCGGCGGGCCGACCGCGACCGCCTGATCCCACGGTGAAAAGTTTGGTCCGCTGTCTTGAGCGGCAAAGAGAATGACGGCGAACAGCACTAGAGCTGATCCTCCAAGCAGATAGCGTGCGCCAATGGCAAAAGCTCGCATTTTCATGGGTATCCTCCTGTTTCAAAGCACCTGAATCTTTGCAGGTGCGGTTCAATCGTTGGCGATTCACGGTTGTTGGCCTGCCCCACTAGAGGCGGAATTTGGCGTGGAAAGGGGCCAAACCTCCTGTTTTTCATTTGAGAGACTGGGCAGGCGTCGTGGTTCCAGAGGGCCTTCTGCGATTTCCCTCGTCACGGATTTGTGCCAGGCAGAATGAGCGGTTATGGGGAATGGGTGTATAATGGGTTGCAAATCCACAACTTACTTCTCACAGTAAGGGGGTGTTCTGTGGCAGGGCGGTCCCCGAGAGAAGTTACGCAACTGCTCCAGGCATGGTGCAGCGGTGACCAGCGAGCCCTCGACGAGCTCGTGCCCCTGGTTTATTGCGAACTGCACAGTCTGGCCCATCGTTTCATGCTGCGCGAGCGCGCCGGGCACACTCTGCAGACCACAGCCCTGGTCAACGAAACCTACCTCAAGCTCGTCGACTCGGCCAGGGTCCGGTGGCAGGACCGGGCGCACTTCTTTGCCATGTCGGCCGGCCTGATGCGCCGCATCCTGGTTGACTTTTCCCGGGCTCGAGGCAGCCGGAAACGGGGAGGAGATGTCCGCAAGGTGGAACTCGATGAGTCGCGCGTTGCCTTGCCGGAACGCGGCAATGACCTGATTGCGCTCGACAGCGCCCTGAACAGCCTGGCAACCATCGACCCGCGGCAGGCGAAAATCGTCGAACTGCGCTTTTTTGCGGGCCTCGGAGTGGAGGAAACCGCGGAGGTGCTGGGAATCTCACCCAGGACGGTAAAGCGGGAATGGGCAGTGGCCAAGCTGTGGCTGTTGCGGGAAATGAAGCACGGAGGGGAGCCGTGAAGGCAGAGCGATGGGACCAGATCAAGCGGATTTGTTCCGAAGCGCTGGAGCGCGATGCCGCCGGGCGGGGGGGATTTCTCGAGGAGGCCTGTGCCGGCGACCTGCCGCTGCGGAAAGAAGTCGAATCACTTCTTGCGCAACAAAGTGCAGCGGACGGCTTTATCGAATCTCCGGCAATGGAGGTGGCTGCCCGGGGGCTGGCCGGGGATCTGGCGCAAGAACCTGAACCGGAATTCGTGGGCCGGTCGCTGCTTCACTATCGCATCGAGGAGAAGATCGGCGAGGGGGGCATGGGCGTCGTGTACCGCGCCCTCGACACGCGGCTCGACCGCGAAGTTGCCCTCAAAATGCTTGCGCCGGACATGGCCGGCGACCGCAAATTCCGGGAGCGTTTCGACCGCGAAGCCAAGGTCATCTCCAGGCTCGACCATCCGAACATCTGCGCGCTGCACGACGTGGGCAAACACGAAGGCGTCCACTTCCTCGTCATGCAATACCTGAAGGGGGAAACGCTGGCCAAGCGCCTGAAACGCGGGCCGCTGCCGCTCGACCGCGCGCTCCGACACGCGATCGAAATCGCGGAAGCGCTGGACACCGCACACCGGCACGGCATCGTCCATCGTGATCTCAAGCCGGGCAATGTCATGCTGACCAAAACAGGGGCCAAGCTCCTCGATTTCGGGCTTGCCAAGACGTTCCCGGCGACTGACGGGGCCGCGGCTTCGATTTCGCCCTCGTCAGAAGTTTTTGTCACGGCGGAAGGGACAGTATTAGGAACGTTCCAGTGCATGGCGGTGCTGTATGAGATGCTGACGGGTAATCAGGCTTTTGAGGGAACCAGCCAGGCCAGCGTCATCGCCGCGATCATGTCGTCCGAGCCGCCCCCCGTATCATCCCGGCTGCCGATGACGCCGCCCGCCCTGGACCGGCTGGTCAGGCATTGCCTGGAGAAAGATCCCGACGACCGGGTGCAGAGCCTGCATGACGTGGCGTTGGAGTTGCAGGGGCTGGCCAGTGCGGGACCCGCTGCGGTCCCGAAGGGATCCAATCGGCTGCTGGTATGGGGGGGGTACGCGCTGGCCGCTCTGGCTGTCGCCGGACTCGTTCTCACCTTGGTATGGCGAGTCTTTTACCAGGCTGTTCCGCAGCCCGCCGCAGTTCACTTTTTGCTCCCTCCGCCTGCGGGGTATGCCTTTGGCGGTCGCATAGCCGTATCGCCCGACGGCAGTAAGCTTGCGGCCGTCGTTTTCGATGCATCCCGCACAAGCAGGCTGTGGGTACGCTCGCTTTCCTCCCCGACCGACAATAAAATCCTTCCTGATACGGACGGGGCCGGAATGCCTTTCTGGTCGGCGGACTCGCAATCCATCGGCTTTTTTGCCAGAGGAACTCTGAAGACCATCTCCGCCCTGGGAGGTCCCTCACACCCGCTGACCAACGCGAGGGCACCAGCTGGGGGGACCTGGAACACAGAGGGTACAATTCTCTTTTGCCCGGACTACATCGGTATCCTGCATCGGGTACCGGTACAGGGAGGATCGAGCCCGGCAGTCTCGCGAATGGGGCAGGAGGACCGGTGGGGGCACCTGTGGCCGCGGTTTCTACCAGACGGTCGAAACTTTCTCTTTCACTCCAGGAATCGGACCGATAATACGCCCGGTATCTACATCGGCTCGCTCGATTCTGCGGACGCCCGGGTTTTGCTTCCTGACGCCTCGGCGCCGGATTTTGCCCCTCCCGATTACCTGCTGTTCGTCCGGGCTGGCAGCCTCATGGCCCAACGATTCGATTTCGCCCGCGCCCGGCCTCTCGCCGAGGCTGTTCCTGTCGCCGGCCAAGTGGATATGCAGAGGTCTGTGCCTTACGAGGCCAAATTCTCGGTCTCTGGAAATGGGGTGTTGGTTTACGGCTCCGGCGCTTCGGCCGACACAACGCGGCTGAGGTGGCGCGGGCGGGACGGCCGTCAGCTGGGCGTCCCAGGCATACCCGGTATTTACGACTATGTTTACCTGGCGCCGAATGAAACGCAAGCATCGGTGATACAGCGCCGGGACGGTCTGATTAACCTCTGGTTATGGCCCTTCGACACGAATATTCCGTCGCAACTCACCTTTGAGACCGACGCCGTACTGGACCCAATCTGGTCGCCGGACTCGCGCAGACTCGTATACCAGATCTATCGTCAGAATAAAACCAGAGTGATGATGCTCACTTTGGGGGAGCGTTCTCCGAAGGTGCTTCTGGACGATGGCCTCGCAAACTTTCCGGACGACTGGTCGCCGGACGGCAAGTGGATCCTGGGCCGCCGGTGGGTGGTCATGAAATCTTCAGTGATCCAGTGGGCAGCCGATGGGAGTGCCCCGCCGAAGGTGCTCCTCGAGACGATGCACCGACTGGACCAGTTCCAGTTCTCACCGGACGGCGAGTGGGTGGCGTACAACTCCGATGAATCCGGCTCCTGGGAGGTGTATGTTGCCCGGTTTCCATCCATGAGCGATCCGAAGCCGGTGTCGAGCGCCGGTGGGTGTCAGCCGATCTGGCGAAAGGATGGCAAGGAGTTGTTTTACATTGCGCTCGATGGCAAGGTGATGTCGGTGCCGCTGGTGATGGGCGCTACGCTGCAAGCGGCAACTCCCGAGATGCTGTTTCCGTCGAATGTCCCGGTGGAATGCGTTAGAACCCAGTATGCGGTTGGCGCCAACGGCCAGAAGTTTCTCCTGGTCGAAAGCGAACAGACCATGGATCCTCTGGAGGCCAGGGAGCCGCTCCATGTCGTGATCAATTGGCAGGCAACGTTGCGGCGCTGAAGCCTCTGCTGCCCGGCGATCGGTGCCTGTCCCTGGCGAATTCCAAATTCGGCCGCATTTCCTTGCGTTTGCGGTTCTTGCTACAATGCCGCGATGCGCCATCTCTTCATGCTCTTCGTTCAT
>JAFNAG010000537.1 GCA_017860135.1 Acidobacteriota bacterium | reverse complement strand
CACCGGACGCCTGCGCAGGCCCGTGCTGACGATGCACAACATATTCGATGGTCAGAATTTTGTATCCTCCGAGAGTTACTACGCTGCGCTCGTGCAGGGTGCCGGTTGCAGCGATCAACTCGTGCAGGCGTATGTGAACGGCATCGGCCACGGCTCATTCAGCGCGGATCAATACCTGTCTGTGCTGGGAGCCATGAACAGCTGGCTCGACACGGGAGTGCGGCCGGACGAGGCACTGCTGCCGGAGATCAAGGGCTTCAACCTCGGATTTGTACCCCCGCCCTGGCTGTTTTGAACCGGGGACCGGGTAATCGTCCGTCTCAGGCACAACGGCAGGACGCAGCGTGCCGGTATCAACTGAGAGGGCGACCCGATTGGGGACACCCACTTATTTTGGGCAGGATCGTTTCGAAATAGTGGCATCCCTTCAATGGGCGTCCACTTTTGCCGGCTGTTGGCGGCGCTATTTGAGATGTTCCTCGGTGTAGAGGGAAAGCTCCACCATGCGCTCGAGCAGCCGTTCCGCGGGGAGTCCGGGGAAGTTGCTGTGCACCAGTTCCTTCACGTACAGGCGGCAGATGTAGCGGAGCTTGAGCGCGCGGCTGCGGGATGCATAGACGAAGTCCCGGTGGGCGTTGTTGATGACGATCAGGTTCCTGGCCTCTTCATATCGCGAGCGCCACAGTTCGCCGGGAGCGCGCTCGAACGTATAGGCCGGCAGCCCCTGCCGCCCCCGGGAGGATTTCGGCAGGTCCGGCATCAGCGCATCCGTCACCGTGACCAGCGCTTCTGCCCGGCACTCGATCTCCCGCTGCCGGACTAGAAGCCCCAGCCGCGTCAGCCCCGGCTCTTCCGGGGCCCGAAACGCCGCAATCTCCGAGCCGCTGTCCGAGAGTTCGCCCCCACCCTCCAGGATCTCCCAGGCATACTCGAGGTCCTCCTCCACCAACCTGCGCTTCCGGTCCCGTGGAACGGCCCTCAGATTCTTCGTTTCCCCGACCGGCACCGTGCATGACGCAGGGGAAATGACGGCGCTGAAAAGCGGGCCGGGAAAGTCAAAAAACTCCCTCTGGTGCACGACCTCATCGTCCCCGGTTTCGCTCTCGGGTTCTTCGTGCCCGGCCAGCGGGAATCCAGCCCTCTGCCGGGCATGCCGGCCGTCGTCTCTGCCGTCGGCGATCTGGAACCAGTCGTATTCCTCCGCAGGCAGAGCTAGCAGCGCCTCGCGGAATGCGCGGTGGATGGAACGCAGAATCTCCTTGCTGGCCTGCTCTTCCGCGGCTCTCTTCTGCTCATCAATCGCCTCGTTCAACAGCGCCTCTGCAGGCTCCAGAGCCCGGCACAAGGCGTCGAACTGCTCGTCCCGGAGAATCCCCGACCGCGTGCCGGGGGTGAGGGTGAGGAACGGTGCGTCGACGATCCCCTGGAAGCAGCCGGAATTCCAGGGAGCGCGCTGGAACGCATCCATCGACGCGATGTCTTCGAGCACCCGCGTTCCGTGGCGGTACAGGTCCGCATGGTTCTCCGGCTGCGGATCGTTCAAGTAAAGCTCGAGGTACACCTCGCCCCATTCGGTGTTTACCGGCGGGATTTGATGCATCAGCCGGCCGGAGAACTCGCGCGGCACCACCACGTGCTGCGTGCGCGCCTGCCGGTCGATCACCTCGATGCGCACCCCGGTCCGCTTGATGCGGTCGCGCAGTTCCGATGCCAGGTACCACTGAATCTTCTCGCCGCTGAGATTCCGGATGCCGGCCAGCAGCGGCTGTACTACTACTTCGGTCCCCTTTTCGGGAAACAGGCGCCGCCGCTCGGTGATTGTGTAGCGCGGGTCCCCCTTGCCCATGCGCATTTCGTAGGTGCGGTTATCGGCGCCCGCCGACGTCAGCACCAGTCCTTCCCCCAGCGTCCAGAAGCTCAGCAGCCCGATGCCGAATTCCCCCTGGATCCCCGCCCGGTCCTCCTGCTTCAAACGCCGCTTGAGCGAGTCGCAGATGTGCGTGGCGACATATTGAAAGTCGGGGAGGCCCGCGTCGTCACGCGGAATGCCGGCGCCGTCGTCGCGGATGCGCAGGTAGTGCTGGCCTCTTTCCTTGCCTCGCGTGATCACGATGCTGCCGGCGCGCGCGTCGATGCTGTTCTCGACCAGCTCGGCAACCGCCTTGAGCGGGCTCTGCTGCGACAGCGCGATAATGGTGATCGCATTCCAGTCATCTCCGATGCGAAGCTTCCCGCCTTGCCGGCTACGTGCCTGCTTTGCTTTCATGGTCACCTCTCAACCGCAACGCCATACCGCCGGAGGATCGGCACGGCACCCGTACTCAGACATTTGGCCAACCTGAAGATCCCCATGTTCTGCACCCCCGTCCCTGAAGAGGCTTGGCGCCTGTGCAACGGCGCGGTGCGGCATTTGCCGCGAGGATGCAAATCCGCCTTAAGATCAAAGAAGCTCGTCCAGAATGAGCACGTCCCCTCGAACCACGAGGAGGAGTCTGTCGGCCGGCTTGAGACCAAGCGGAATTCTGACACCTCGCGGGATCACAATCTGATTCTTGCTTGACAATTTGGCTTCATGCATTTTCGCACCCGCTTTATGACAGAGGCCTGGAAGACCGGGTTGTAATGGTTGGATTCACATTGGTCGCACTGCAATATGCATGACGGTCGAGTTTCGAGGTCATGGCGCCTGTCCCTGAAACCCAATCAGGGCTTCAGGCGTTCGATCCCCGGCAAGCCGTCGAAGCCTGCGTCAAAACTCAGTATCCGGCGCACACCGCGGCGCTCCATGACCGCAATGTGGATGGCGTCGCGCGGCGACAACTTGCTGTGGCCAAGAACAATCTCCTTGGCTCGCTCGGCCGCCGGCTTGTCGATGGCAAGAATTTCATCGACAATTCCCAGAATCGCGTCGAACGCGGCCTGGATCGCATCCCGCCGGTCGATGGCCGCGTAGCGGTGGAGTATTTCCTGGAGCACCTCTGCATCCGTAATCAGGCGTTCCCGCTCAGTTATGCACTGTTCGATCAGCCTTCGGGCGTCGGCTTTATGTGGATGCGGAGCACCCACCAGGTACATGGGGATATTCGAGTCGATAAAAATCATGCTTTATCTCCAGCGCCATAGCCACCCTCAATCTCCGCGATCATCTGATCAATATCTGCTGTTGGATAGGCGTTCCGGGCAGCCGCCCGCACCACCTCGAGCTTCTTCCTGACATCTCCCGTGGACTCGCGGCTGCGCGCCGCCCTCAGGATTTGGCGGACCCATTCGGCAACCGTCATTTTCTGGGCGCGCGCTACCCGCTGGATCTCGCGCAACTCCGACTCATCCAATAGCACCTGAAG
>JAFNAG010000181.1 GCA_017860135.1 Acidobacteriota bacterium | reverse complement strand
TCCTCAACACTCTGCTGGCGGTGCCCACGGTGGCTGTCGGCCTTTTCGTGTTCACCCTGATATACAGCCAGGGACCCTTCGGCCAATTTCGCCTGCTCTTTTCCCCGGCCGCCATCATTCTGGGCCAGACCGTCCTGATCCTTCCGCTGGTGGCGGCCCTTGTCTGCAGCGCCGTTTCCATGGTTGACCCGATCGTGCGCGAAACCGCGCGGACTCTCGGCGCAGGACAACTGAGAACCACCGCGACCATGGCAGCGGAAGCGCGGGCCGCGCTGCTCGTGGCGTGCCTGATCGCATTCGGCCGCGTGATCGGGGAAGTCGGGATCTCGCTTCTGCTGGGAGGGAACATCCTCGGCTATACGCGCACGATCACCACCGCCATCGCGCTTCAGACCAGCAAGGGCGAGTTTGCCCTCGGTCTGGCGCTCGGGATAATCCTCCTTGTTGTGGCTTTTCTCGTGAATATCGTGGTGCGAGTGATCGGGAGACGGCCGTCATGAACACCACTCCCGCATTTCGAGTGTCATCCCTTGCTCATGCCTACGACGGGACCACGGTCCTGGACGTTCCGCACCTGGAAGTCCCTGCAGGGGAAATCTGCGCCTTGGTCGGGCCCAATGGATCTGGAAAAACCACGCTGCTTTCCATACTGGCCGTGCTGCTGAAACCGCGCTGCGGGAGCGTCCTGCTGCGCGGCGTCGAGACAGCGGGTGTGCCGGAGGGCGAGAGGCAGCGGCTGCGCCGTCAGGTGACCCTCATCCACCAGAAACCCGTGCTGTTTTCGACAACCGTGCGCAGGAATATTTCGTATGGGCTGCGGGCGACCGGCGTGGCTGCCCGGGATGTAAAAGCCCGGGTCGACCGGGCGCTGGTGGAATTCGGGATCGCTGAACTCGCGGACAGGCAGGCGCGCCGGCTCTCGGGTGGAGAGGCGCAACGCGTGGTGCTTGCCCGCGGGCTCGTACTGGAAACACCCGTCCTGCTGCTCGATGAGCCGACCAGCTTTCTCGATGACGACTTCCGGCCGATGCTGTTCGATTTTCTGCGTGCCGCCAATCGATCAAGAGGCGTCACGATCCTGTTGGCCACGCACGATTCCAGCCTCGTGTCCGCTCTCGCTCATCGGATCATCCGGATGGAGAAAGGGAAGGTCTCCTCCGTGGAGACCGGCAGGCAGGCGTAAAGTAAGAGGCTGACCAGCGCGTGAATGGAAAGAACCCGCGATAATCGGGCTGGGACCGCATGCATCTTGCGTGCGGTCCCAGCCGTTGCCGTGAACTTAGCGGGGTGTTTAATACCGCGGCGAAAGCGCGCGGGCTAAAGCCCACGCTCACTTGGCTAAAGCCCACGCTCACAAGTGGGGACGGGCTTCAGCTCGAGCTCACCGTGGTACTCTTTGAAGCAGGAGGATGATGTGCCGGAGTTCCTGAAGGTGATCACCACCGACGAGTTTGTCGAACGGCTGGGCCGATTTGCCAGGCTTCCGTCGGAATGCGTTCCGCTGGATGCGGCGCTTTACCGGACTGTTGCCGAGGACGTGCTGGCCCTCGAGGATCTCCCGGTCAGCGCACGGTCGGCAGTCGATGGCTACGCTGTGCGGGCGGAGGACACCTTCGGCGCTTCGGACTCGTTCCCTGCACTCCTTGAGGTCGTAGCCGAAATCGGCATGGGGATTCTCCCCGATGGCGCGGTCGGACCAGGTCAGGCAGCGCAGATACCCACGGGCGGATTCCTTCCCTTGGGGGCGGACGCCGTGGTCATGGTGGAATACACCAACAGGGCAGGAGAGAGCAGTATTGAGGTGACTCGCCCCGTAACGTCCGGTGTCAATGTTCAGGAGGCAGGAGAGGATGTCAAATCGGGTGCGATAGTTGTCCCCCGGGGCCGGCAGGTGCGCTCCCAGGAAATCGGCCTTCTCGCGGCCCTGGGATTCACAGAAGTCCGGGTTTACCGGCGGCCGCGCGTGGCGGTCATTTCCACTGGCGATGAAGTTGTGCCGATCGAAAGCACTCCGAAGCCCGGGCAGATCCGGGATGCCAATGCGCACACGGTGTCCGCGCTGGTTCGAGCCGCCGGGGCCGAGCCCATCGCGTTTCCGATTGTTCCCGATGATGCCGGGCGGTTGCGGGAGGTGCTGCAACACGGAATTGTGCAAGCCGACGTGACCGTGCTTTCCGGAGGAAGTTCGGTGGGTACCCGTGACCTGATGGTGGAGACGGTTACCTCCCTGCGCGGTGTCGAACTGCTGGCGCATGGCGTCGCAATCCGGCCCGGCAAGCCCACACTCTTGGCCCGCCAGGGAGACAAAGCAGTTCTTGGATTGCCCGGTCACCCGGTTTCTGCCTTGATTGTAGCCCAGGTATTTCTGGACCCTTTCCTGGGTTACCTGCAGGGTGGGTCTCTCAGGAGAGGGCCAATGGGACAGCGAGTGAAAGCACGACTGTCTACCTCCGTCCATTCCACCATCGGATTGGAGGAGTTCATTCGCATCCGGCTGGACGAGGGTTCCGACGGCACCTACTGTGCGCAGCCGGTGTTCGGAAAGTCCGGAATGCTCTCGACGATGGTCAAAGCCGACGGCGTGCTGGCGGTGCCGATGAACCTCGAAGGATTCGCCCGGGGAGACATTGTGGACGTCATCAGGTTTTAGGGAATCCCTGCAGGGTTGCGCCGGGAAAGGATTGCTTTTATGGAGAGGAAGCGACAGATCTACCGCAATCTGAAGCCGCTGGCTGAGGCCAAAGAGATTTTCTTTTCGCGTTTCAAAGGGATACTCACGCAACCGGAAAGAGTGGCGGTTCGCGAATCGCTCGGCCGCATTCTGGTGGGTCCCGTCAAGGCGGCGCGTTCGGTGCCCGCGTACCACTCCGCCGCGATGGACGGCGTCGCCGTTCGCGCCGCCGCGACCTTCAGGGCGCTTCCGGAGAATCCCGCTTTCCTTCGCGCAGATACGGAAGCGTTTCTCGTCAATACCGGGGATCCCCTTCCGGAGCAGGCTGATGCAGTGGTCATGATCGAGAAGGTGGAGGAAGCCGACGGAGTATTTGAAATCCGAGAAGCCGCCTACCCGTGGCAGAACATCCGTAAAGCAGGTGAGGACGTCGTGCGGGGCGAGATCATCCTTCCCGCGCATCACCGGATCCGGCCGTATGATCAAGGGATACTGCTCGCGGCCGGCGTGTTGGCGGTGGATGTCTTCCGCCGGCCGCGGGCCCTCATCCTCCCGACCGGCGACGAAATCGTGCAGCCGGAAGAAGCGCAGGACCCGCTGCCCGCGGGAGCGATCCTGGAAGTCAACGGCCAGGTGCTCTCTTCCATGATCTCGGAATGTGGTGCCGACGCCGCAATCGGCAAAGTGATTCCCGATGATCCGCGAATGATCCGCGAAGCCGTCGACGCAGGCCTTTCAGCCGGATACGACCTGATTCTTGTCATCGCCGGCTCTTCTGCCGGGTCGGAGGACTATACCCCGTCGCTGCTGGGAGAAATGGGAGAACTGCTGGTGCACGGCGTCACCGTCATGCCGGGAAAGCCCACACTTCTGGCGGCAATCCAGGACCGGCCGGTCGTCGGCGTGCCCGGCTACCCCGTCTCCGCCGTGGTCTCGTTCCGGGAGTTCGTGCGCCCGATGCTGTACCGCATGCAGGGCGTGATTGCGCCGGAGACTGAACACATCGCGGCCTTCATCGGCCGCAAGCTTCCTTCCAAGCCGGGGCTGGAAGAGCACGTCAGAATGATCCTCGGGGAAGTGGCGGGGCGCGTCGTCTGCCTCCCCCTGGCCGGCGGCGCGGGAACTATGAGCACCCTCGTGCGCGCAGACGGCATCCTTCGCGTCCCTCCCGAAGTCACCGGCTATTCCGAGGGTGAAAAGGTTGAAGTGGAACTCCTCACCCCGGCGCACGCGCTGGGCAACCGCCTGCTCGCCATCGGATCGCATGATCTCACGATCGATCTGCTGGCAAGCATGATCAAGGAGCTGTCGGAAGGCCGCATCACCATTTCCTCGAGCAATGTCGGGAGCCTTGGAGGATTGCTGGCGATCGAAAAGGGCACCGCCCACTTCGCGGGTTCGCACCTGCTGGATGTTCAGACAGGCGATTACAATTTTTCCTTCGTGCAGCGCTACCTCCCGAAGACGCCAGTGACGCTGGTAGCCCTCGTGCATCGCTGGCAGGGATTGATGGTCGCCCGGGGAAACCCGCGTGGCATTCGAAGCATTGCGGACCTGGGGCGTTCGGAGGTTACTTTCGTCAACCGGCAGGCCGGTTCGGGCACGAGGATTCTGCTCGATTATGAGCTGCAGAAATGCGGGATCAACTCCGGGTCGATCATGGGATACCGGAATGAAGAGTACACGCACATGAGTGTTGCCATGGCAGTCGCTTCCGGCCGTGCCGACGCGGGGCTGGGAGTGCTGGCCGCTGCCAGAGCCCTGGACCTCGAGTTTCTCCCTGTCACACGCGAGCGCTACGACCTGGTAATTCCCGCCCGGCTGATCGAGGACGAGCGCATCCGCCTGCTGCTCGAGATCATCCGCTCTGCCCGGTTTATCGATCAGGTCGTCGCCATGGGCGGTTATGAAGTGGAAGCGACCGGCCGCATCGTGAGCGCAACCCTAAAACCGTGAGCGCGGGCTTCAGCCCCCGCGCTCCGGATCTCCTTACCTCTCCATTCTCATATGCCCACTCGTCTTAAAGCGCACGGGCTGAAGCCCGTGCTCAGTGTCGAATTCCAAGTGGGCGCTGGCTACAGCGAGCGCGCTTCACATCCAGGCAATAAAAAGCCCGAAGGAACATGCAAAATCCCGTCCTCACTTTCCTTCCCCGAAGCTCTGATCCCGTATCGAGCCCGATTTCGCATTACCAGGTGCAAGGCCTGGAGTGACGCTCGCCCGGTCCGGGCAGACCCCCAGGCTCACACAATTGCTCAGGGAGGATTCTGCCATGAACATCATTGCGAGACGGATCGCACCAGCCTTCGTACTGTCGCTGCTGATCGGCTTTGTGAACGGGGCTCGCGCACAATCCGCTTCTGATGTGACCCAGGAAAGCACTAAAGCTGTTTCTCAAGCCCAGGGATACGCTTTTTATTCCATTGGGGCGCTTACCTGCGACGGTGATTCTGTCGCGACCATGCATGTGGGAGGGGGAGGAGAGCTGTTCGCCTACCGCGGATTCGGTCTCGGGGGGGAACTCGGCTACCTCGCGCCGCACCAGGATTGGGCTGTGGGTGTCGGTGTTCTCTCGCTTGATGGTTCCTATCATTTCGCCAGACACGGCAAATGGGTTCCGTTTGTTACGGGAGGGTATACGCTGGGTTTCCGCTCGGGTTACGCCGGTGCCATAAACTATGGAGGCGGTGTACAGTATTGGTTCAAACCCAAACAGGGAATCCGCGTCGAATTCCGTGACATCATGGACTACAGCTGTGGCCAGTGTCACGCCTTGGGGCTCCGTATCGGATACGCGTTCCGTTGAGCTGCCTGCCTGAGCCGCAGGTGCGCACATGGGAAGCATCATGTTGCCGTGGCGCTGACGAGCCAGCCACAAAATGTGGGGTCCCGCTCGCGTTGGAGCTGGGGGCCAGGGATCTTCCAGAGAGATCGTGGGCCAAGATGAGCCAGATACGGACCCTCGCGGTCGAGCGGATGATTACACGATCCGATTTGGCAGCATAAACTCCCGGCATAAAACGGCTGAAAGGATCGCAGCAACATGCTCGCTGAGCATAGATGGATGCGGATGGCAGGGGCTGAGAGGTGATCCAGGCCGTCTCGAAATGGCCAGTGTGCGCGGCTTGAGACCGCGTGCAGCGAGGATAAAAGAAGCCCGGTTTCAAATTCCGGACCAAGACCTCCGATGTGAGGGCGGTCTTTTGCCCGCGCCGGGCTGATGCCCGCGCGCACATGAGCTCACGTTAGCGTACTTACGTTCATGAGCACCAAGCATCAATCAACGCAAAAACCTTTTCGTAGGTACATTGAAGCGAGACAGAGATCTTCGCAGGCACCCGGACCAAACCTCGAAACCGGACGGAATCCGCGAGGGAAATCAGCAGACCTGATCAGGATCCTACACCAGGCCGGATCCAACGGATCTCAAAGTTCGCAATGGCGCCTTGTCAGCTATGCGGGTACTTGCTCATAGGAGAAGGAGGGGATCTCTGTTCGCTCGCGTGCATGCTCGATTGTAATGGCGCAAATGTCGCCGTCACGATCCGAATCCATGGTCGTGTTCTCATCGAGATCCTTCGATTCCAGAACCTCCGCCTGACGAAATTCAATGTAAAGAGTGTCAGTGTCTTCGAAATATCTGATTTTCATGGCAGAAGTGACCGGTCAAAAAATGCGTTATGCACTGTTTCGCGATCCGGCAGCAAAATCACGCAAAGGTACTTGCCGTCAGCTTCCTGGATCCTGGCCCAACGTCGGATTCGCCTATCCTGTTGGACGGCTTCCTTTTCAGGATTTCTTACAGCCCGTTCTATCCGCTCCAGCTTGATGGATGAGCGATCCGGCCGCTGTCGCAAGGCCTCGAAATACCGAGTGAATTTCACGAGAACATTATAGCGAAACCTCGGCCAGGGCGGGTTGCACGAATGTTGCGGGCGGATAGCCGCAGTACCGGATGAATAGTGTATCGGCGGTGGGACTGCTCCAGGATGCGGTCTTGGACAGCCCGCCCCCGATCCATGGGCTGCCGGGAAAATCTATGCAAGCCGGTATCGCGGAATCGTCTCCTATTTAGCAGGAAGCGCTGCCAGCCGGATAAGAGTAAGATAAGAGGCAGCGCAGCTGCGGAACCTTTGGACGCGGGGGAACGTCCAAAGCAGAGACAGATGGCCGCGGAGGTGCATATGAGGGGCAGGATTCAGGGTTTGCCGGTGAAATACGGATTGGGGATCATCGCGGTGATTGCGCTGGTGTTTTCGCTTCCCGCTGTCCCGAACCGGAGATATACGCTCGATCCTGATGATGTATCTTCCGGCGCCGCAACCCAGCAGTCCGCAGACTGGACAGAGGTGGAACGTCTGATTTCGGTCCAAAGGTTTGAAGAGGCCTCGCAGACGGCCGAGAAGATCCGCCAGGCGGCCCAGAAAGTTGGGAATATGGAAGAGTGGGCACGCGCCCTCATCAAGGAAGTCCAGCTTCGCACCGGCCTCCATGGATATGAGACTGCCGTGCGGTATCTCAAGGAGCAGCCCTGGCCGGAAGGCCTGCTCAATCGGGCCGCGCTCAACCTCTTTTACGCGCGTTCGCTGGTGAACTACTTCCGCGGCTATTCCTGGGAGATCAGCCAGCGCGAAAAAGTGGACACCCGGGGTGTGGTGGACCTGAAGGCCTGGACGAAAGACCAGATCTATGCGGAGGCCCAGAAAGCCTTCGAAGAGGTCTGGCGGCAGCGGGCGGAACTCGGCGCTCTTCCGCTTTCGCGATTCGCCGATTTCGTCGAACGCAACAATTATCCCGACGGCATTCGTTCGACGCTGCGCAACGCGGTCTCCTATCTCTACGTCGAACTCCTTTCCGACACATCCCTGTGGACGCCGCAGGAATCCAATGAAATCTACCGCCTCGACCTCAAGACACTCCTTTCCGGCCCGCAGAAGGAAGTTCCTCTGACCGATGCGTCCGTCCATCCCATTGTCAAGATGTGCTATCTGCTGTCGGACCTGGAACAGTGGCACGTCCAGAACCGCAGGCGCGAGGCGGCGCTGGAGGCACGTCTTGTGCGACTCGAGAATCTGCACTCCCCATTTTCCATGGAAAGCGACCGGGCTGCCGTCGTTGCCGGCCTCGAGGAGCTTCTGAGCGGCTACCGCGCCCTGCCCTGGTGGGCGAAAGGAAAGGCGACGCAGGCCGAATTTGTGCGCTCGAGCAGCCGGACGGGAAGCCGCGTGCGGGCGCACTCCATTGCCCAGGAGGGGTACAAGGCATTTCCGGACTCTCTTGGCGGCAGGCGCTGCTTTTCCATCCTGCGATCGATCGAAGCGCCCCAGTTCCAGGTCGCGTCCATGTCCTCAGACGGTGCGCAAAGGCGCTCGATCGAAGTGACGCACGCCAACCTTCCCGCGCTCTACTTCCGCGCTTACAGGTACGACCTCGAAAACCGGCTCGTGACTGCGAGAGACTACAACCTCCTGCCGGATGCGCGGGAACAGGAGGCGTTGCTCGCGACGCTGCCACTGGCCGCCGAGTGGAGCGCCGCATTGCCGGCGACCCCCGATTATGAATCCCACCGCACCTTCGTTACGCCAGCGATGCAGAATCCCGGCGCTTACCTGATCGCCGCTTCGGCGCGGAAGGATTTTTCGAAAGGCGCCGGCAATCAGATCTCCGGGTTTATCATGATCGTCAGCGATCTGGTGATCCTCTCGCAACCTGACGATTTCGGCCTGCAGGTCCAGGTCCTGTCGGGACGCACCGGCAGCCCCATCCCCGGCGTGCCGGTCGATCTGTACCAATATGACTGGCAGCAGGGCCACAGAAGAGTGGAGGAACGCCTCGGCGATGCGGAGGGCAGAGCGTATCTTCCATATCCCCAGGATCGCCAGAACACCAGATATTTCCTGTTTGCCAAGCAGGGATCCAACCTCGCACTCAATTCCGATTTCTATTATTCCTTCCGGAATTTGGAGCCCACAGACATCCGGGCGTCTCTGGTCTACACCGACCGCAGTGTCTACCGCCCGCTGCAAAAGATCCTGTGGAAGGTAGTGGCCTATGGGGGCCGGGCCGACCAGGCACGTTACAGCACGCAGCCGTCGACGCCGGTGGAGATGTCGCTCATCGATCCCAACGGCCAGAAGGTCGATGCCCGCACTGTGACGACCAACCGCTTCGGCAGCGCGGCAGGGGAATTTGTGATCCCTTCAGGGCGTCTCCTGGGGAACTGGCGCGTGCGCTGTTCGCGGAGCGGCGAGGCCGTCGTCAAA
>JAFNAG010000045.1 GCA_017860135.1 Acidobacteriota bacterium | reverse complement strand
CTGCCGGTCCTGTTCCGCGACAAGAGCCGTCTCGGGCCGCCGCCGTTCCCGGAGGAGCCGGTGTACCCGCTCACCCCGACGATCAGCAATTCGGTGCGCGCGTTCGATCCGGATCTCAAAACCCCGTATACCCTCTCCTGGTCGTTCGGGATCCAGCGCGAGCTGACCAAGGATATGGCGCTCGAGGTGCGCTACATGGCTACTCGCAGCCTGCAGAGCTACAGCACCTACAACCTGAACGAGCGCAACATCGTCGAGAACGGATTCCTCGACGAGTTCAAGCTGGCAATGGCAAACCTGCAGGAGAACATCCTGGCGAAGCGGGGGAATAACTTCAAGTATTACGGTCCGAACACCGGGACCTCCCCCCTGCCGATCACCCTGGCCTACTTCAGCGGCTACACCGCGGCAGACGCGGGCAATCCGGCGAAGTACACCTCCAGCAATTTCAGCAGCACGACGTATGTGAACACCCTGGCACGGACCAACCCGAATCCGGGCAGCTACGCGGGAAGCCTGTACGGCAGCGCGACGCAGCGGAACAACGCATTGAATGCGGGCCTGCCGGCCAACATTTTCCTGGTCAATCCCTACGTCAGCAGCGCCCAGATTACCGGCAACGGCGGTCAAAACCTGTATGACGGCATGACGGTGGAAATCCGCCGCCGGATGTCGAAGGGGCTGCTGGTGCAAGCCAATTACACCTTCGCGAAGAGCCTGGGTACGGGTTCCCCTTCCTTCCGTCAAAGCTGGGTCAAGACGCTCGGCGGCACGCTGCCGCACGCGTTCAAGGTGAACTGGGTCTATGAACTTCCGTTCGGCAGCGGCCGCCTGCTGTTCAACAACACCGGCGGCGTGCTCGACCGGATCATCGGGGGCTGGGAGTTCCAGGGAACCGGCCGGATTCAGGAGGGAGCCCTTCTCAACTTCGGCAATGTCCGGCTGGTCGGCATGACGCAGGACGAACTCGCGGAAGCGGCGGGCCTGTACTTCGACGATCCGACCCGGCAGATCTTTTACGTGCCGGAGGACATCCGCCAGAACACGATCGCAGCCTACAACACGAGCGCGACCACATTGACCGGCTACAGCACGTCTTTTGGAGTGCCGACCGGACGCTACGTCGCGCCCGCGAACACGGCGGACTGCATCCAGATCGTAAGCGGTGATTGCGCCCCGTACACGAACTACGCCAGGGGACCGGTATTCACGCGCTTTGATTTGAGCCTCGTGAAGCGGATCCGTTTCACCGAGACGAAGAACTTCGAGGTGCGCGCCGAGTTTTTGAATGCCTTCAACTATGCCAACTTCTACGGCACGACGTGCGCGAGCAGCAGCCAGACCTGCGGCCGCGTGACCACGGCGTACACGGACCGCAACGGGCAAGTCGATCCCGGAGGAAGGATGATCCAGTTCGTTCTCCGATTCAACTTCTAGATTTCCCTCCTGACGCCGAGAGGAATCCGGCGCGGCCGGATTCCTCTCACCTCCATAGGAAACTCCTGCAGCCAACGGGGCGCACGGGCGATTCGCCCGCCAAATGCTGGAGAATGCCGAGACTTACCGCGTACCCGGATGACGATGCAGGCAAGACGCCCTCGCTCCGAGTGTTCATCCGTAGGACACTCTCGGAAGCGTGCGCTCACATGCGGTCCAGAGGTTACCGGACGAAGTGGGGCGGAGACTACTCAAACAGCGACTGCAGCGCCTCGTACTTCGCGTGCACTTTTTCGACGCCCGTCTCCATGCCAGCATGGTCATGAGCCTTGCCGGCGGCATCGAGCGCTTTGGCTGCGTCCAATAGTTCGGCGGCGGCTGTCCTGAATGCGTCCGCCTTGGCTGCGAACTGTTTGGGCAGCGTGGCGTGAGTAATGGCTTCCGCTCTGGTCACGAGATCGGCGCTCGCTCCCCGGATCTTGTCATACGCCTTGTCGACGAGGTAGGAATGATAGACGACGTACATGCTCTGGTGAAACGCGTCCATTTCCGGCAGCACCGGCCGGATTGTGCGTACCAGCGACTCATATTTCATATGGAGAGCTTCGGCAGCGCTCAGCAGGGCTTTGTCGTCTTTTCCGGAAGCGGCGGTATTGTACGTCTCGACAGATGTCTTGAACTGCGCCACGCCGTCATTCCATTTGGCTTCCTTCTCACGGAGAATGCCCGGAAGTTTGGCGGCATACACTTTGGCAGCCAGTTCGTTGATCTGGGGGACGAGTTTGCGGAGGGCCGCAGCGTCCTTGGCCGGATAGGCGGTGTGCCAGATCTCGAAGATGACTTCATGAAACGCTGTCAATTCGGGAACTTCACTCTTTGTCTCGCCGGCCATCTGATGAGACTGCGCCCACAGGCCGAGCTGCATGAGACAGATCGTACACATTGCGACGGAAAGGCGTTTGAACATGCAAATCCCCCTCTGATCGAAAATTCTCAAAACATTTAATTATGCCTTATCCGGGAGGACGGTCAAGCATGGTTTGAGTCGGGCCCGCGATTCAGACGCAGGCGAGCCGCGGATAACTTCAGGTTTTGCGATCAGGAGCGGCGAGCCCTCAGGGTCAGGGTCGGAATCGGAGTCGGTATCGGCACCTGAAATCACGATAAACTGAAGGATCTGGTGAGTGAGATCAACGCCGAGTCGATAGCGATACCGACTAACACGGCGGATTCGCTTCGCCCCGCCCTGCGCTGGCTGCTGGACACACTTGAGACTGTGGGTAGATGGTCTCGCAGGATGTCAGGAAGCGCGCCGGGTCCGGAAACGGAAAGGGGCCCCGCAGGGGTCCGGCAGGACAGCCCAGGGCGCAAGCCCGGGAGACCTGGGCAGGCCGAAGCCGCGCCTTCAAGGCATAATAGTTCCCTGACGCCCGATCCCCGGCCGGAAGCGGGCTCTCCCTCCACCGCTAAATTCGCTTGCTCTCGGAACACATTCGAGATAGAAATGCATGCTCCACAGGTCGGATCGCCGACTGGCGTCACAGCACAGCAGACACAAGCCCTGAGCGCCGGGAGGAAAGACAAGCCAGATGATGTTCTGGTCATGCAGAATCAGGACCTCCCGGAGGGGAAAGTGCTGGTACATCTCCGGGCACGGCCTTCTGCCGCAGCGCATCGATTCCCGACCTCTCATCGCGAGGTTCACCATGAATAGCCATGTCATCTCAAAACGGTTTCTGCTCCTGGTCCTGGTCCTGGGGGCCGCATCCTATCTGCTGCCCGCCGGAGAGCCCGGGCAGGCAAAACAGGCCAAGGCCAAGCCCGTCCCTGTCACCGAGACGGATCTCGCAACCGCCAAGCCGGGCCGCGATCCGAATCAGCCCATCGACGAGGAATACACCAGGAAGATCAAGGAATACACCACCGAGACCTTCTTCCTGTCCCCGGTAGTCGATTATCTGCCGGCATCGCCGACGGTCCCCACTCCCAAGGCGATTCTCGGCAACATCGCCGGCGCCGAGGGCAAGTTTCCGCGCAGCAAAGAGGTGCATGATTACATGCGCCTGCTGGAAAAGTCGACGCCGAGGGTCAAGGTCTATACGATCGGCACGACCGAGGAAGGGCGCGAGATGATCGCGGTCGCGGTGGCGTCCGAAGCACTGATGGCGAAACTCGATCAGATCAAGGCGGACCTCGCGCAGCTCGCAGACCCGAGGACGATCCGGATGGACGACACACTCGCAGATGCGATCGCAAGGAGGGTCGCGCCGATCTATTACATCACCGGCGCGATTCATGCCTCGGAAGCCGGCGCCCCGACGGCGCTGATGGAACTGGCTTACCGTCTCGCCGTGGACGATAGCCTGTACATCCGCAACATCCGGGAGCACGTCGTCACTCTGATAACGCCGGTAGTCGAACCCGACGGGCGCGACCGCATGGTGGACGTCTATGAGTGGCGAAAGAAGCACCCGAACGAAACGCCAATGAGCGTCGTGTACCCCGGCCACTACGTCGGCCACGACAACAACCGGGACGCGATGGGACTCACGCTCAAGCTCACGCAGAACGTCCTCAATACATTCGTGGATTGGAAGGCGCAGGTGCTTCACGACCTGCACGAATCGGGTTCGTTTCTCTATGACAATACAGTCGGAAACGGCCCTTACAACGCCTGGCTCGACCCGATTCTCACCAACGAATGGCACCTGATCGGATGGAACAACGTCAACGAGATGACGCGCATGGGAATGCCGGGAGTATTCGCATGGGGCACATTCGACACCTGGTCGCCGGGATACCTGTTCTTCATCGCCGCGACCCACAATGGCATCAGCCGCCTGTACGAAACCTTCGGCAACGGCGGCAGCGCGGATACGGAGGAGCGCACGCTTTCCGCTAACGATACGGCGCGCACCTGGTTCCGGCAGAACCCACCGATCGGCCGCGTGCGCTGGTCGCTGCGCAACAACAACAACTACGAGCAGACGGGGATCATCGTCTCCCTCAACTTCTTCGCGAGCAATCGCCTCTATTTCCTGCGCAACTTCTATGACAAGAGCAAGCGGTCGGTCCTGAAGCCGAAAGCGGAAGGGCCCGCGGCATATGTGCTGCCGGCGAGTGACCCGCGGGCGGGCGCGCAGGCCGAGTTGCTGCGCGTTCTGCAGAAGCAACGCGTGGAGATCTCCCGCGCGACTGCCGCGTTTACCGTCAAACTGCCGGCCCGGCCGCAGGCGGCCGCAGGGCGCGGCGGGCGAGGGGGCGGCGGGCGGAGCGGCGCGGCCGCCGCAGCCGGAGGCGCCGAAGCCCCTCAACAGCCGGCCCAACCGGCACAGCCTCCGCAGCCGCAGAGCCGCGAGTTCCCGGCCGGCAGCTACATCGTGCGCATGGATCAACCGTACTCGCGCATCGCCGACACCCTTCTCGACTATCAATACTGGTCGCCCAACGACGCACAGGCGCGGCCCTACGACGACACAGGCTGGACCTTCCCCGAGGGATTCGGCGTCCAGGCGGTGCGCATCACGGATACTGCCGTTCTCGATGCGCCCATGGAACCGGTGAAGGGGGAAGTCAAGGCACCAAACGGTGTCAGCGGCGCCGGAACGGTGTTCGCCATCAATCACAATGCCGACAACAACCTCATCACGCTCCGGTACCGGCTCAGGAGCGCCGACATCCAGGCGGCCGAAGAGTCATTTGAATCGAACGGTGTCAAATTCAATCCCGGGACGTTCATCATCAAGGGCATCCCGCAGGCCGAACTCGATACCATCACCGGCGAGCTCGGCCTGAAGGCCTACGGCCTGGCGGCGGAACCCTCGGTGAAGGTGCACCCGGTGCGCGCGGCGCGCGTCGCGATCCTGCACCAGTGGGGCAGCACGCAGGCGGAAGGCTGGTGGCGCCAGGCTTTCGATTTCTACGGTGTCCCCTATGAATACATCGATCCCCAAACGATCCGCAAAACGGAGAATCTCCGCGACAAATACGATGTGATCGTTTTCGGCCCGGGCGGGGGGCAGGGCTCGGTGGAAGGCACCCCGATGTGGAAAACCCCGATTCCCTACAAAAATACGCCGGAGACACCCAATATCGCCACATGGGCGCAGACCGACGATACCCGGATCGGCATGGGCCTCGAAGGCCTGATGCATCTGCGGGATTTCATTGCCAGGGGGGGCGTGTACATCGGCTCAAACAGCAGCGCGGAGTTTGCCATCACAAATAACTTCGCCTACGGCGTCAGCTCCGTAAGCGCCGGGACATCGACTCGTGTCGTGGGCTCGCTGCTGCGCACGAAGCTCGTCGATGCCGCCAGTCCCATCGTGTATGGCGTGCCGGACAACCTCGCCATGTACAGCAGCAACGGCTCGTGCTTCAGCGTCAGCGCCACGCAGGGCGGCGGCGGCGGCCGGGGCGGAGGCGGCGGAGGCGGAGGCGAAGCGCCGGCCGGCGGACGGGGTGGCGCAGCCGGCGGCCGGCCGACAGGCCGCGGCACGCCTGATGATCCGGACATAGTGCAGGGCAGGCCGATCCTGGAGGGTACAAACCTCCCGCCTCTTCCCACTCCAACGCCGACGCAGCCATGGCAGTACTCGGTGCCGACCGACGAGCAGTTGCGGCGGAATCCCAATCCGGCAAATCTCATCCCTCCGGAGTTCCGCCCGCGCGTGGTGCTGCGCTTCGACGCGCAAAACACGCTGCTGGTATCCGGGCTCCTGAACGGCGGCACGGACATCGCGCAGCGCCCCGTGGTGGTGGATGTGCCGGTGGGCCAGGGCCACGTCGTGCTGTTCGCGAACAACCCGATCTATCGCGGCGAGACGATCGGCAGCTACCCGATGGTCTTCAACACGATCCTGAACTTCGACAATCTCAACGCCGGGCGCAAGCTGGACGAGAAGTAAGCAATGGTGACAGGCTACTATGTCCCCATTGTCTCAGGGGGACACGGTAGCCTGTCACCGACGGTTCATCAGGCGGGCAGCATGGCGTCAGTCTCCCAAATGACTTCGGCCCTGCATGACTCGACACCGTCGCGCTGCCGGCGCAAGGTGTGAATCCTATGCAGCGGATCGACCTCGCGGGTGCTGATCGCCACCGAGTCGTCTGCATTCACTTCCGCCAGGAAGTTCAGATGGAAGCGGCGCACTCTGTGCCTGCGATGGAAGTCGACCGGATAGCCGTCGAGGATCCAGCGGGCATAGGCGGCGTTGTTTACGTGATTGTTCAAATCCAGGTCGCTGTATTTGACCTTGAGGATCACGGGCCGGGAACCTTCCCCGTCCGGCGTGATTTTTTCCGGATCGGCGCCGACCGCCCGGCGCTCCGGAAACGTGCGGATCGGTTGAATGAACGGCTCGGCGCGCTGCGGCTTTCGCGACTGCAGGTCGATGATCATCCATCCGCTTGCGGCTCCCGCCAGTTTCCGGCCCTGCATGTCCAGCAACTCGAAATCCCGCAGTGCGAGCAGTGATTTGCAGCCGCGCGGCCATGTGCGTGCAACAACCGGCTGGCCCCATTCAGGATAGGATTCCACCGCCAGCATCATCCTCGACAGCACCCAGACCTGGTTCCTTTTTCCCAGATGCGAAAATCCCAATCCCAGGTGTTCGGCGTGGTTCCAGGCGGCTTCCTGGAAGATCTTGAGAAGACTCTCTATCGTCAGGCGGCTCGAGATATCGACATCATAGGATCGGATGTCGGTTTCCTCCACCCAGATCCCCTCCCGGTCTCCCATTCGATTCCCGGCCACGCTGTTCTCCCTGCGAAAAGCGTCAAACGCTTTTTCCCCTGCCGTTAATGAGGATCCATGGACAATGCGTCGCATCCCGGCGTTTCCGAGCGTCGGGTTCCATTTGCCCCTTCTCTCACATGCATTCCATCTTGTCGATATGGCTCCAGATTCCGCAGGGGATCGTGTGACCAGGCGACAAATCTCATTATAGAACAAAAGGCTTGGGGCCGGTGGGGCCCCTGCGGGCCCGAAGCACTCCCGCGGGCTGCGGCGCAAAGCGCCCAAGGAAATCCAGGTAGGCTGCGAAACTCAGCAGCCGGGCAGTCCGGACGCGCCTCAAAGCGATGATGTCATCCTGGCGGGTAGGAAGCCCTGTATCGAGGTCGAGCCATTTATAAGAGTTTGCGGAGTTCATGGTATCTTTCGATCATGCCCTGCCTTTCAAAATATCCCCTGATCTCTTCTCCGTCAATCTCCGGCAAACGGAGCAGGAAGAGGATGTCCGCCATCTCCTGGAACGTGCGCTCAGGGTCATTCTTCATCGCCTGTATCTTCATCGCCGCCAGGTGCTCCGCACGCGGAACCGCCAATGCGATGCCTTCCATGACCGGCATGACGCGGGCCGACCCGAACAACTCCCGGCTGGTTTCGCCGTCGACATATACGAAATCGAGCCGACCCATGGAAAGATCGGGATGCAGGTGATTCGAATAACCGGCGGAGAGGTGAAGCGTCTCATAACCCAGGGATTCCAGGAAGGGGACCAGTCCGGCCTGCGCAGGCTGCTCGGCTACAAAATCCAGATCGTAGGTTGCCCGGCTCAATCCATACGCATGCAAGCCAAACGCGCCAATGACTGCAAAGCGCAGTTTCCCGCGTTCGAAAAACTCCTCGACCTTCCCGATCACTCTCACGAAGTCCAACTCGCCTCCGATGATGCAGGAATCAATGCGCCCGGCGTCTGCCGACGGCATGTGCACTTCTCCAGCACAATACACGGCAATTCCAAACCACAGAATTACTTTAGCATACTTCCTTCCTCCCGCCAGAGAATGCCGGTGGGGAGGCTGGATACGGACTCTGCATGGACGACCGCAATTCCTCCTGTGTCCGAGGTGCCAGGGTATCAGCCAGCGCGAGCATGCTTTCGGCGTCACGTTCAGCGGTGAAGTTGGCGCAGCGTTTGTGGTAGATTTGAATGCGTTGCCGCCGCATTGGAGAATGCGTGCGGAAACTCGGAGCGCGCTCGATGCACAGGCGAAGGGAGAAACCATGGGAAGGACTTGGCTGGCAGGTGTCGCCACCTGTTTGAGCGGCATTTTGGGAGGCAGTGGGTTGGTAGCGCAGAGTCCTAAAAAGAAAGAGGTGATCCAGTACGTCGAGACCCCATCGGGACGGTGGATGGTGCACGACGAAAGCCGCCCTGCACCGCCGGTGATCTCCCCGGGAATCTGCGAGGCACAGTGGCTGCCGGCAATGCCCCCGTCCGACGCCATTGTGCTCTTTGACGGCGGCAGCCTTTCGGGCTGGATGGACGGCAAGGGCGCTCCATCGAAGTGGATCATCCGCGACGGATACATGGAATCCGTCAAGGGCGCCGGGAACATCCGGACGCGCCAGGAATTCGGCTCCTGCCAGCTTCACGTCGAGTTCGCCACGCCTTCCACGGTCACCGGAAGCGGCCAGGGCCGCGGCAACAGCGGAGTTTTCCTGCATGGGACCTACGAGGTCCAGATTCTCGACTCGCACGAGAACAAGACCTACCCGGACGGCCAGTGCGGCGCCCTGTACGGCCGCGCCCTGCCGCTGGTCAACGCCTGCTGCAGGCCCGGGCAATGGCAGACCTATGACATCGTCTATCACCGGCCGCTGTTCGACCCTGCGGGCAAAGTGACCCGGAAGGCTACATTCACCGTCTTTCACAATGGCGTGCTGATTCACGATCATGTCGCGCTGGAGGGCGGCACCGGCTGGATCAGCGCGCATGCCATCACGGAATATATGCCCCACGGGGACAAAGGCCCCATTATGCTTCAGGACCACAGCAACCCTGTCCGGTTCCGCAATATTTGGCTCCGCGAGCTGCCGGACTAGCGCAACAGATTTATGAACAGCGTGATGACGAACGAGTTGGTCAGATCAATGAAGAATGCCCCCACTACGGGCACGACGAGAAAGCTGCGGGGCGCCGCGCCGAAGCGCTCAACCAGGGCCTGCATGTTCGCCACGGCGTTGGGAGTGATCCCCATGCCGAAGCCGATGTGCCCGCTGGTGGAGACGGCGGCTTCATAATCCCGCCCCAGCAGGAGAAACGTGGTGCCGGCGGCATAGGCAACCGTTACCACTATCTGAACTCCTAAAATCACGAGCATCGGTACCGCCAGCCCGGCCAATTGCCACAGCTTCAGGTCCATCAGAGCAATCACCAGGAAAAAGTTCAGCGCGAGAAAGCCGAGGGCATCCATGGCGTGGGCATGAAACCCGAACAGGCCCCGGCGATCGTCTATCAAACGCATCGCGGCGGCAAGAATCATGGGAAAAATGAAAGCAGGCAAAATGAATCCCAGACGCTGCACTGCCATGCCGATCGCCGAACCGGTGCCCATTACAAGAAGCAGGAGGATCAAGTTATGAATGAGAGTCCCGGCGGAGTGTCCGGGGGTGCTCCGGGAGGATTGAGAAGGGCCAGTCCTGCCGCCAGCGTCCGGGAGCGGCAGCTTGAACCGGCGAATGAGGGCACAGGCGACCGGATTGCCGATCAGGCTGGCCACGAAAATGCCGAACGTAGCGGAAGCAATGATGAGGCTGCCCGCTCCCTGCACGCCCAGGTTTTCAAAGGTCTCCGTAAACGCAAGGCCGGTGGCGGGGCCCCCAGTGAGCGTAACGGCTCCGCAGATTACGCCGAGCAGCGCGGGGGCACCCATGGCTTTGGCGGTGACGGACCCCGCGATATTCTGAAGAATTCCGGTACCCGTGGCTATCCCCCAGAACAGAAGCAGTGTCCGTCCCCCGGACCGCAAGAGACTGAGAGTGGCGCCGAATCCGATGGTCGTGAAAAAGGCGACCTGGAGCGGAGACCTGAGCGTCGTGTCGGTGCCCAGACTGACCTGGCCGCGCAGTCCCCATGCGAGCAGTGCGAAAACAAGACCACCCACAACAGGCGCAGGAATGCTGAAGCGTCGCAGCACGCCGATGCGGGCAACCAGACTTGATCCGAGGAACAAGAGCAAAGCGGCGATAACCAGCGTATTCAACAGGTCAATGTGCAGGGTGCGAATGCCCTGTGCGGATATCGATTCCACGGCTCTCCCTTCCGAGCGGCCGGATGACGGGTATTTCTATCGCGACAAGTGAGGGGGAACAAGCGAATTCGACTCACCGCAGCCGGGGGTCATCAGGATGGCGGGAAAGGGCCGGCTGCTGACTGTCAGACCTCCGCGCCTCATCAGGCGTTCACTGGGAACAATCACGCGGCGCATAGCTACAGCCTCACGTGTGGGCAACAGCCAGCGCCAAGCGGGGCAATTCCCTGCCGCCCTCGGTATCGAAACCGCAATTGTTTAGCCAGCACGAAGAAAATTGCCACGAATTCCACGAATCATCACGAAAGCCGCATCGTATGGCTCGCATCGAAGGAGATAATTCTTAGTGAGAATTCGTGAAATTCGTGGCTCTATTTGCAGGCCCCTTAACTGTTCCGGGCCGGCTAAACGGTTGCTCGAAATCGGTACGGGGATCGCAATCGGCAGGAGCTTGCGTCGATCCCTATTGGATTACAAAACGCCTGCTTCCTACCTGTTTGTTTTGGGCATCACAAATGACGACTTTGAAAACCGCGCCGCGCGCCGCCGAAGGGACAGGGAAGGAAACCGGCACGCCGTCGCTCATCATTTTGACATAGGCCTCCTCCTTCAGCTGAAGATCGACGATCCTCCAGTGGGCAGTCGAATAGGGCCCGTTCGGCCACCCGAAAAAGACTCCCAGGTAGAACCTGGCAGCGTGCCGGCCATCGACGGTCTGGAATTCGATCCTGGAAACGTCAATCTGCAGTTGGATCCTGAGTTGCTGCCAACCGGGGGATTCCTCTTCGTTGGCGTACCTGCACTCGAATGGTATCTCCTGCCATTCCGTCAGGTCTGCCGCGGCGAGTGTGATGCGGTTATACACATCGGCATCCACGCGCTGGACGCGCGAGTCGGCCGGCCGATTGAGCGCCACCGGGGGGGAGGAAGGCGGCGTTCCGGCATAATAGCCCGTGCGCGCGGCAAGCCGGCACTTCGGGCATGGTGCGCCATCTCGGAGCGCGACCCGCAGGCGGTGGAAGGATCCGTCCGGTTTCGCGTTGGAAGGAGTGAAACCGAGCGTATATTGCGTCCGGAGATTGGCGACGGTCTGAGCAAGGAGGCGGGTGAGTGACCTGCCGGTAAACCCGTCGAGCAGGCCGCCCGCCTCGAACATCCCTCCCCCCGTATCTTCGGCAATCTCGCGGGCGTGAGCCAGTTCCTGGGCACAGAAACCGGTGCCGCGAATCTGAATGCCCCAGAGCGTTGCTCCGCTTTCCAGGAGTTCCTGGCGCGCGCTCCCCCACGTCTGCCCCCAGGTGATGTTGTGGCAATTGTCCGATATCAGGATGATCGCCTTCCGTTGGCCGCGAGCGTTGTTCCTGAGGTGGCGGGCGGCAATGAAGATGGCATCGCAGATATTCGTACTTCCTCCGCTCCTGAGTCCGCCCAGGAGGTCGCTTATGCGTGATGCATCCCGGGTGAGTTCGGTGAGTTGCGAGGCAAACGTGGCAAATCCAAACAGGGTCACCCGGTCTTCCGGCTTCAGGGTGTCCAGAGCCGAACGCGCCTTGTTTTTCAGATCCCCAAGGTAAGGCTGGATGCTGCCGCTGAGATCGACGACCAGGGCGACACTCAGGGGAAGCTGATCGCGGGAAAAGTGAGTCAGCCGCTGGACGACGCCGTCGTCGTATACAAGAAAATCACCGGCTTGCAGGTCGCCCTTTGGATTTCCTGTGACGGAAACATCGATCGTGACGAGATCCACGGCTACCGCAATCGTGAGATCCCCCTTGCCGGATTGCGGGACCTGATGTTGGGGATTTTGGCCTGTGGCGCTAACAAGGCGCTCCCCGGCTGCGGCGGATGCCGGGGCGCATGGCGTCCCGCTGTTTGCCAGCAGAATCGTCAGGGGTAGCAACCAATTCCAGCGGAACAAAACATTCACGGCATTCCCCGCCCCCATTGAAAATCCGGGACGTCACTCATCCGTGTTCCGCAGGGACTTCCACGACTCCCTGTCGAGGAAGCTTCCCGGGACGTCCTCCTCCATCTTCCGGAAGAGGTTGTACGGGAGCGCCACCGTCATCAGATCCCTGCCGAGGCGGCGCAGATAATTGCGCGCCGAAAGGTCCGTCAGGCCGACGACGGCCCGAGGCCTTTCGGATGCAGCCTCGCGATAGGCGAAAATCCCGACGGTCTGGCAGCCTGCTCCCCAAGGGATGATGGTGGCGTCCGGCCTGCCCTGACCGTAACTGGCCAGGACAACCATGGCGGAAAGCTGATCGGGATCGACAAAGAAGACCACGACACGCGGTTCTTCCTCGCCCGAGAGCGCGGAGAGGGGCTTGAAGACGACGTACCTGGACGGGACATCGGTAATAGGCAGAGCCTGCACGAAAGCTTCTGTCAACTCCGGATTCTTCAGATAGCCCTCCCCGTGCAGGAATTCCTCCAGCATCCGTCCGCGCATCCATCCGGCACAGCGTTCGGCCACCGCGCGGCCCGTCTCGCAGCGCGCATTCCCATTCGAGAGGAAGCGATAGAAACCTTCGAGCCCCCCGGGGAATTCGAGATAGGCATTGCCGAAACCCAACCCCACACCGCCGCCCCAGCAGCCGTAGGTCTGCCTGTCGAATGCCTGCACGCGCCCACGGGAAGCGGTTGCCCCGAGCGCCGCCATCACGCAGCCCCACTTTCCCGGCATGAACTGCCCGGCGTCACCCGGTTTCTCGTCGCTCCACAGGATCGCTACCGGGTTATATTTCAAACCCAGAGCTCCGGCAATTCGGCTATCCATCCCCGCCTCCCCTGTCCGTCAGAATCTGCCCGCAGATGCTCAGGCACTCGGCACAAATGTTCGCCCCGGGCGCGATCAGAACCGTCCTCCCTGCGGCCCCGTGCTTGCCGCAGAAAGAGCAGCGCACCTTTGCGTTCTCCCTGCGGAAGGCAGGGAGCCCCGGCGCGGCTGCCGGGTGCGGGCTCGTCAGGCTTCTCTCGGCATGCGCCGCGCAGGCTTCACAAATATACACCTTTGGCCCAGCGATCAGGCTGGCGACCTGGTCCTGCGTGCGATTGCAGAAAGTGCAGGTCAGGCCGCGCCGGACGTTGCGCGAGCGCCAAACGCGCTGCCACCAGCTTCCGCCCGCCCCTTGGACCATCTGCTGGATGCGCTGGTGGCTCAAACCGAGCGCTTCGGCGATTTCCCTCAACGACCCCCCGGCCAGGTGCATCCGGCGAACGATTGCATGATACTCAGTGCGCGCCTCCCGGACACGCCTTTCCGCATCGGAAAGCCCGGATCCCGCCAGCCTGGCCTTTTCGAGCAGCTGCGGATGTATGGCCATGAGATTCCTCCTGTCTAAATATACTAGACAATATAGTCTATTTAATATAGACAGTCAACCGCATTCGTGCGCAAGAGCGATCGTTGCATCAGCGGTCATTCCAGGGAAGGCGCTTGTGCAGCCTGTGCTTTCAGTTTGCACCCGCGTTATTCCAGGCCGCCCAGGTCAAGCGCCACGACTCCCGGCACAGCCTTTGCAATGCGCTCCACTTCCTGGTATTGCCCCAGATTGGTGAGTCTTCCCTTGATGGAGACCTGCCCGCTGCGCGCCTGGACTTCGGCTTCCAGCGGCTCGGTCTTCGGATGAAGGGCCAGCGTTGCCTTGACCCGGCTGGCGAGCGCGAAGTCGTTCATGGCCGCCTGGCAATTCGCGCCATATTCAAAGCACCTTTCTTTCACGACATGCCCAAGGATCTCGCACGCCTGGTCGATGCCCAGATATTCGAGGTTGATGACCATGTCGTATAACGAGGGACTGTTCCAATCCACTCCGTAGAGGTACTGGGTCCATTTCTGGCGGTCGTGATCCACCTTCTTAATGTAGGATATGGCCCCGTCCCGGTTAAGATTCACTTGCTCCATAGCCATCTTCACGCGGAATTCCAAGGGCGCGATAATCCGGATTCTCAGGACCGGCGTGCCCCCCGGCAGCAGCAGATGGCCTGCATTGCCGTGATACACCACCTTGCCGGCACGGACCTCTTCTGCCAACGCAGCCTGGATCAGAGCGATGTACACGTATTTATTGTGTTTGTATCTCTGCAGGAAGGAGGGAGGCTTCTCCAGCGCGTCCTTGAGCATCTCCTGGGATACATTGGGGGTGACGGCCTTGGCAACAATCGTATCCCGGTCGATGCATCGATACCTCAGTTTTGCGGCCAGGCTTTCTGCCAGCATCTTGCCGCCGCTAAACGTCCCTCGTGAGATTGTGATTACGGACATTGTCGGTTCTCCCTCCGATTGAGTCTGCGGACTTTGGGTTGATCCGGACCGTTCCTCCATACCGTCATTTCATGCCTTCATCGCTGCCGGTAAGCGCGAGGCCCGATCGAACACCTCGGCAATTCAGACCGGCACGCGGCACGCGTCAAACGGCGGCGTTGGGCGAACGGCCTCCCTGCATGCTCGGCCGATCGCAGGAGTGATGTCAAGCGGATGAAGATGCGCGAGGTTATCTCTGGAGGAACTCTATGCTTTAAATCGCGCGAGCTGAAGCCCGCGCTCATCGTTCTCACTCCCGTGCGCATTGACACGCTTTGCCGCCTTACCGGTTCACCTCCAGGCCCGGTCCGGCGCCGCGGCCGCTGCCGGGAACTGCCGTCAAAGGAGGCGCCGGGGGCACATCGTTCCAATTCAGGACCGAGTTGAAGATCATGTTGAACTCGCCGTGATTCTGCCACCGGTACACCGGATTGTTCGCGAACAGGATTACGCGCCCCTTCCCGTTGCAGGCATTGGGGACGTCCACGGCAAACGGGCGCTGGCGCAACACTTCGGCGCCCACCATCAGGCCGCTGAGCACGGAATCATCGCCGCCGGCATAGCGGCCGAGGATATTGGATTGGTCGGCAACGCCCACCCGGAGGACGGTGCCGCCGACATACTTGATCGGAATGGTTTTCGCCGTATATCCATAGAAAACCGGGTGATCGGGCCTTGAGATTTCCGCCTGCAGGACCGGGCGCTGAGCGGTGACTCCCGTGACCTGCTCCACATCGGCGGTGCGCGCCCACCCGAATTCGATCGGGAATCGGATCGCGCCTGCTGCCGCGATCAGGGTACCGCCGGCTTCCAGGAAGCGGGCGAATTCCTTGACTCCCTCCGCACCGAAACCTCCGGACATATCGGGTGTTTCACCGTAGACGCCCAGGAACCTGTATTTTTCACTCCTCTGGTAGGGCTGTGGACGCGCGGCCGGGGCCTGGAGCACCGCCTGACGGTTGATATTCTGCGCCGCCATCAGGATCACCTCATACTTTTCACGCAGGTTGCCTTGCTTCACCTGTTCCTTGTAGATGAGGTCGTATGGAATGCCGAAATTATCAAAAGTGAGCCGGTACCAGCCAAGGTCCTGGGTGCCGCTCCACTGCGAATAGATCGCGATGCGCGGCGCATCGGCGTCGTGGGTCGGCACGGCCGGCAACGCGGTCATCGCCGCGGCCGTCAGGCCGAACTCTTCGACCGCCGCCCGCACTTCGCTGCCGGCCGGTCCGGCGATGACGAAGGATCCTGCGGGAAACTCCACTCCTTCCGATTGGAAGCCCTGCTCGGCGACCTTCATGGGAACGGCTCTGAGCTTGTAGCGGAACGCTATCATGTTGTTGGAGCCGTAATGAGCTACTGCGAGGCCGGCCGTGCCCGTGCCGGTGACCTTCCCTCTCGGTGATGCTCTGGTTACGGGAGACACGTCCAGTTTGAGAACCGCCGGGTCCGCAATCTCCTTCACATCCACGTGCATCAGCAGGCCCATCGTCCAGCCGCTGTCATCGTATGTGCTGAGCCTGGCATCGGGGTAGATTTGTTTTTCGAGCAGGTTTTTGGCGAGGCGGCCGTAGGGCTGGTCGCGCTTGATGACAAAAGAACCGGCCGGGTACGAGCTGTTGCCGATCTTGATTTCTTTCGATGCCTGGCCGACTTCGATCCCCTGGATGCGGAGAATATTCACGAGCTGGGCTGCCCGGGTCATATCCCGCTGCGCGGGGATGACATAGCCATGCGGGGCTTTTGACTTCCCTTCCTCGATGGCGTTTCTGGTCTTCACATAAAAGTTTTCCACGATGAGGTTGGGGAACATGGCTGTGAGCTGCAGAGCGCAAAGCACGCCGGTCTGCATATAGTTCGTGTTGGCGCGCCGGCTGAAGGAAGCCGCCGCGTTGGGAGGCACCGGCAGGCCGCGATACCATTCGCGGTCCTGCGATCCTCCTCTCCCCGTCGGCACGGCGCCGCCGCGTCCCCCGGCCGCTGGCGCACCGCGCTCGCCGGCCGTCGCGGCAGGCGGAGTTCCGGCGCCTTCGCCTCTGGTACCTCTGCCGGCGGCGGGGACGCCCCCGGCTCTTGCTTGGCCTGCGGCCGCAGTGCCCGCCCCGGCGCGAGCCCCGCCGGCATCCCCGCGCCCGGCGGATTCACCGCGCCCGCCGCCGGCAGCGGCCTCTCCGCCGCGAGCGGGCGCCGGATCCCGGCCCGACTGCGTCTCGTACATTCTCATCACGCCGTTGTGGTTGTAGGCGACCGATCCGAGATAGCCGGGGGACCAGCCGTCCATGAACGCATGTGTGTAGACGCCGGGCATGCCCCACTTGGTCATCTGGGACACTTCCCAGAAGGAGAACCAAGGCAATTCCGAGAACAACAGCGGATCCAGATTGGGATTCTGCGGCGGGCCGCCGCTGTATGTGTACATGAGCGCCATGGACTCATGAAGGTCGTGCATCACGGGCGGATGCGCGGTGAAGTACCAATCGGTGATCGCACGCATCTGCACCAAGGAGACATTGATGTCACGGTTGTTGTCGTGAAACACGTACTTGCCCCAATACGGGGCGCTGCCGCCGGCAGCGCCGCGGCCCCCGGCCTGGCCGCCCGCACCCGTGCCCCGCGCGCCCGCGGGCGCCCCTGCCGGTTCCTGGCTCTTTGCCTCGGCGGCTTCCGCCTGCGTCATTTCCAGCCCGCGATAAAACCAGTCGACGATCCGGTCGCGCCCGTCCGCCTCGGCGACTGGGGTGACCGACACGTAGACATTGTCGCGGATCTGCCGGATCAGCGGCGATGTTTCCGTGGCGATGCGGTAGACGAGTTCCATGAGCATCTCGGACGAGCCGGTCTCGCCGCTGTGCAGCCCGCCCATCACGTGATAGTCCGGTTTCGTGGATGCAATCAGCCGGCGTATCTGCTCTTCCGTAAGGCCGCGCGGATCGGCGAGTCTGGCCAGGTTGTCGCGGTTCTGCTGGAGCGATTTCATGTTGTCTTCCGAGGAAACCCATACGACGACCAGGTCTCTGCCCTCGTCGGACTTGCCGATCGACTCCACGCGCACGCGCGGAGTCGCGGCGGCAAGCGCCCGGTAGTACTTTAGGATATCGGCGTAGTAGGTCAGCTTCTGCGGCGCGCCGATGTGATAGCCCAGCACCTCCTTCGGCGTAGGAATCCCCTGCACCAGCGGAAGGTGGTCCACCAGGGGGCTGCCGTATTGCGGACTGCCGGTCCATTCTTTGTAGAGCTTCGCGAACTCTTCGTCCTGGACCTGGCCGGGATCACGGAGTTCGGTAACCATCTGCTGGGCGGGGGTGAGCAGGGCCGTCAGCAACAGCCCTCCCACTCCGAGCAGCGCAGTCCACAGCAATCGACGCGCGGTGCCTTTGACTCTCATCGCATTTGCTCCTCGGGATAGGTTGCAGCCATATGACGGGAGAACATAGCATGGGTCGGCGCCGAAAGGATGAAGAAAAATCGGCGGGATTTCATTTCAGCCCTGCGGAGGAGGCCTCCGGCATCAACCTCCGAATTCCTCGACCGCTCCATAGAGTGCGAGCACGTTTTGGGAGGGAGTATCGGGCTGCAGATTGTGGCAATGCGCCACCACGTGCCCTTTGCACCCGCGGAAAATCCGGATGTTGTCCCGCACCTCCGAAGGCACTTCGTCCGGAGCCCCGAAAGGAAGCGTTTGCTGGTTGTCGATGCCGCCGTGAAACACCAGCCGAGCGCCGAATTCGCGGGCCAGCCTCTCGCGCTCCATTCCCGCGCAGGCGGCAGTAATGTAAGGAAGGGCTCGTACGCCACTCCCAGGATCGGGTATGCGGTGTCATGGAATTTCGGACTACCGCCATGAATTCCCTGCTCCTTTCCGTCCCAGGATTATCATGGATCAGCAGGGACCGGGTAGGGATTGCAACTGCCCCAAGTGAAACACTAAACGACCCTCGCCTGGACGGTGAGGTGTTCGCTCCGTGCCGTCTCAAAGCCGAACCGCGGTTTGTCCTTTTTGCCTCGCGACCGCCATCGCATTCGATGGTCGACTGCCGCTTTATTCCGGGTATCCACCGGTGCGCTTGGCATGCACGATGGCAGAGAACCGATACAGGAGATGGCCGGACTTCGAGTACGGCAGGTAACACAGCAGAGCAAAGACGAAAATCAGGTGAACAAATAACGTCATACTCCTGCAGGCCAGGGATCTCAAGCGAATCTCCGGGCGGAAATCCACGAATTCCGGAGCCGCAGGCTGGAACAGCCGTGGTATAAAAAGCACAGGACAAAGCCATTTCAATCGACAAGCCGGCTGCCCGACGGTGCCGCCTGAAGCAGAGGCGCCTCGAAGCGGACCGACCCGCACAAGGAGACCCGTATGCAGATAAGCAAGATGTTGACAGGACACGAATTCTTCCGGTCTTTGCTTCCGGAGATGGTGGACAGGATCAGCAACATATCCTCAGCCAAAAAAATCGAGAAGGGCGAAGCAGTATATGGAGTCGACAAAAAGGCGACACACATTTTTGTCCTCCTCGAAGGTCAGGTGGAATTGCGCCTTCCCGGCAGTTCCGGCGATCCCGGATTCCATGTGAGCAGGGTGGGCAGGGGTGAATTTTTCGGCATCGCTCCCTTGATGAACGCTGACCGCTATACGACTCTGGCCGTGTGCACGAGAACGAGCAAGGTCCTCTTCATCGAGGCGAAGCCGCTGATGGAAATGCTGAAGAACCATCCGTCGGTCGGGTTTCAGGTAATGACGGTGGTCGCCCGCGCGTATTTCGAACGCTATCAACACCTGATGGAGCGTATCCAGAAAGCGCTGTCGGATCTCGGCCGTGAACCGTAGGGCTGCTAAACCGACCACGCGCTTGCGTATTGTGAGGCACTGCATTCTGCCTGTGCCGGCAGGGAACGGCTGCGAATATCACCCGTTTCATGCATCGCAGATTGCCAGTGCACTCATGCGATTTGTGAAACTCGGGACAGTGGACTGGTGCGGCGATCCCCGTCCCGCCTGAAACGCAAAGTCGACCAGGCGCAACACTTCTCCGGGATTCAGAAAAACCTCATCGCCGGTGGGTCACTCTTCGTCTGCGCTTATCGTCGTCATGATCTCCGCTCCCTGGATCTTGCGGCATCCGGGCACGATGGTATCCTTTGGAGAAAGGAGGTAATCCCATGGTAGCAACGCAATCGACAATGCTGGCGCTGGGCACGCCGGCGCCGGAGTTTTGCCTGCCCGATGTCGTCTCGGGAAAGACAATCCGGCTCGACTCATTCAACGGGCGGAAGGGGCTGCTGGTGATGTTCCTTTCCAGGCACTGCCCCTACGTGCAGCATGTCAAGGAAGAGCTCGCCCGCATCGGGAGACAATATGGGGAGCGTGGGATCGGGATCGTCGCGATTTCGTCCAATGACATCGGGAAATACCCGGAGGACGCTCCCGGGCGGCTCATGCAAATGGCTGAGGAAGCAGGATTCACCTTCCCCTTCTGTTATGACGAGAGTCAGGAAACAGCCCGTGCATTCACGGCGGCCTGCACTCCCGACTTTTTCCTGTTCGATGAAAACCGCTGGCTCGCATATCGCGGGCAGCTGGACGGCAGCCGTCCTGGCAATAACGTGCCGGTTACGGGCAGCGACCTGCGAGCCGCACTCGACGCCGTTCT
>JAFNAG010000180.1 GCA_017860135.1 Acidobacteriota bacterium | reverse complement strand
AACGGAGGAATGTGCTGAACGATGGGCTCAGGAATTCAGATAACTGACCCCTCTCGGGGAGTATGGCCCGATTACTGGAGACAAAGACTCTCCCGGAGAAATGGGAGAATCCCGGAGTCGATGCGATACTTGAACAAGCGGAATGATTTTACTCGAAGTGCGTGGATCCACAGGAATCAGTAGCTGTTTTAGATTTTCGCGGACGACGGCACTGATACAAGCTGTCTTCGGAAAAAGATCACGGCGCCGCGTAGCGGCGGACCTTGCTGTGGCTCAGGCCGAGATCGACCAGAGCCTCGGCGATCTTGAATGCGACCGCAGTCGGATCGAGGACAATGGCTCCGGTCCGGCGTGCGATTTCTTCCGCATACCCGGCAAGCCCGGCGCACCCGAGGATGATCACCTCCGCCCCGTCTTCCTCGATTGCTCTCCTTGCCAGCTCGACTGAGCGGGCTTTCGCCTTTTCCGGATCTGCGTCCATTTCAAGCACCGACATGGCGAGGACGGGCGCGGACGCAAACGCATCCTCGACATTGCGCAGGCGCACGTGCAATTCGCGCGTGGAAACCCGGCGCTCTGACGAAGTAAGAATGGAAAATTTGTGGCCGAGCATCGCGGCGATGTGAAGGGTGGCTTCCTCGATGCCGATCACGGGGATATCGGAGATCTCCCTTGCCGCATCCAGTGCAGGATCGGCGAAGCAGGCCAGCACGATGGCATTGTATCGTTCGGCGTTGGCTTTGCGCACGAGTTCCATGATTTCGGGACCGGCCAGGACTTCGTCGTAAGCGGATTCGATGGACGCAGGCCCGTGCGTCGGATTTTCAACCGTCACAACCGTTTCCGGGCGCTTGATCCGTTCCAGCTCGCGACGGATGTGATCGGTCAGGTTATGGGATGTGTTTGGATTAATGACGAAGATCCGCATCATAAGGCCGCTCCGTCAGCCTGGCACGGCATTGGCGTTGCACGTCTGAGGAAACGGCCTCTGCCGGGATTTCCTCTTACCTCGCCGCTGGACCAGAGAACCTCGCCGCGTGAAATTGTGATTCTGGGCCAGCCCTTCACTTTCATCCCCTCAAATGCCGTGTAGTCCATCCGGTCGTGCAGCATCTCTCTGTGGATCGTTACCTCGACTTCCGGATCCCAGATTGCCAGATCCGCGTCGCTCCCCATTTCGATGGTGCCTTTGCGCGGATAGACTCCGTAGATTCTGGCGGCATTCGTGGCTGTCACGGCGACGAAGGTGTGGATGTCGATGCGCCCCCTGCCGACTCCTTCGGAAAACAGCAAAGGCAGCCGGGTTTCGAGGCCGGGGATGCCGTTTGCGACCTTGGTGAAGGGGGCATCGAGTCCGTGCGCCTGTTTCCCTTGCGGGTCATCGTACCGGTACGGCGCGTGATCGGAGGAGAACACCTGGACGAGGCCCTTCGTCAGGCTCTGCCACAGTGCTTCCTGATCGGCCTGCTCGCGCGCCGGTGGGCTGAAGATCAGCTTGGCCCCTTCGAACCCGGGCTTGTCGAGGTCGGCAGCGGTGAGCAGCAGGTATTGAGGGCAGGTCTCGGCATAGATTTTCAAACCCCGGCTTCGTGCCCAGGCGATCTGTTCGAGCGCCTGCCGGCCGGAGACGTGAACGATCAGGATGGGGACGTCGACCAATTCCGCCAGGGCGATAACGCGGTGCGTGGCCTCGCGCTCCGCGATCTGCGGTCGCGAGACCGGGTGATAGCGAGGCGCCGTCTGCCCCGCTCGCAACAGCCGTTCGGTCGTCCAGGCGATTGCGTCACTGTTCTCCGCGTGGACCATTACCATCGCGCCCCGATGCTTCGCGACCTCCAGCACATTCAGGATCTGCCGGTCGGCAAGCTTGAGCGCATCGTACGTGGTGTAGATTTTGAGGGAGGTATAACCCTGCTGGATCAGTTCGGGCAGTTCCCTTGCCAGGACGTCCGGCGTCGGATCGGAGATGCTCAGGTGGAATCCGTAGTCGACGAGGGCCATCCCTTCCGCCTTCCGGTGGTAGTCCCGGACGACTTCGGACAGAGACTGCCCGCGGTGCTGGGTGGCAAAAGGGATGAGGGTCGTGGTCCCTCCGGCAGCAGCTGAAACGCCGCCGGAATAGAAATCATCCGCGGTGATCAGTCCGGTCGAGGATTTCTGGGCGATGTGGCAGTGGCTGTCGATGCCGCCGGGCAGTACCAGCATCCCGGTTGCATCGATGGTCTCTCGCGCATTCCCCTGCAGATGGTCGGCGAGCGCGGCAACTTGCCCGGCGCGGACGCCGATGTCGCAGCGCAGCCGGTCCGCTGCCGTGACGACGGTTCCATTGCGTACGATCAGATCATACCTGTCAGTCATTCGATTCCCCGGCCGGTCAGGGTCGCCCCAGCCGGCTCAAAGCGCGATCGAGGCGCTCCTGCAGGCCATCGAGTTCGCGCATGTCGACGGAGTCCATGACGACGCCCGGGTTGCGGACTTTGGCCGAGGCGATCGCACCCCGCCGCCGCAGGATTTCTTTCCGAACCGCCAGCCCATATCCGGGTTGCTGCTCATAGGTCGCCAGCGGAAGATACGTGTCGTAGATATCTTCCGCGCCGTCGGGATCACCCGCAACGAACCGTTCATACGCCTGAACCAGCATTTCCGGATAGGCAAATCCCGTCATGACTCCGTCAGCGCCCCGTCGCAGTTCCTGCGGCAGGTAGAGCCCTCCGTTGCCGGCCAGAATGCTGACGCGCCTCTGGCCGTGCTGCTCGTCGGCGCGGATCCTGGAGAGCTTGCGCAGGCCTGGACAATCCTCAGCCTTCAGCATGACGAGCTGTGGAAAGGCATTCACCAAGCGGCCGAAAAGAGCGGCGGACAGGAATACGCCCGTGTTTTGAGGGAAATCCTGAAATGCAACCGGCACGCCTGGCCCAAGCGCCTCAAACACGCCGGCATAATATTCATACAACGGATCATCGCCGCGCAGGCCCATCGCCGGCGCGATCAATACTCCGGCAGCCCCGTCGTCCATCGCGATCCAGGCCAGCACCTTTATGTTTGCCATGGCCGCGTTGCTGACCCCGACGATGACCGGAACGCGGCCGCGAATCACGCCGAGCACATGTCTGGTGAACGCTTCCGTTTCTTCGAACGAGAGCTTCTGTGCCTCACCCATCATCCCGAGGATCGTGATGCCGTGGACCCCTTTGCCGAGATAGAATTCGATCAGCGAATCGACGCTGCCGTAATCGATCTCGCCGCTGTCGGTGAACGGCGTGGCCGAGATAACGAAGACGCCTTTGGTTTCCTCGCTTAGCATGCCGGCGAGTATAACAGTTTTTGTCGAGATCGGGGACGGACAGCAGCAATTGCTGCATACGCTCGAACTTTGGTGTCAGGCCTTGAAGATGCAGTTTTAGATGAGATTTGCTCGGGCGCCGCCGCCAGTAATTGAATTTTCCATTCCTTGCACCTATTTTTGAAAAACCCTGACAATTAGTGATTTTGATTTACTTTGTTGGGGAACAGCCTCACGCGCAGACTGTAATAATCTTGATCATGACCAACTGAGCGAAATGGCCATGCAAGGCTTGCTGTGTCGTCCCCACCTGCGTCCTCTGGCAGTGTACCTGCTTGCCACAGCAGGGCCGAGCCTGGTCCTGCTCTACCTGGGGCTGCAATCGGTCCAGCGGCAACGTCAGGCCATCGACAGCCTGGCGGGCTGTTCGACAGCACCGTGGTTGTCAATCTGTTCCCCGACCTTTCCGGTGGCGCCCGGAAACTGATGGTGAACCGATCTCTCAGGCATGGAGAGATCATCCGCCTGCGAGAGGGCCTTTACTGTTTGGCGCGCTCCTTCCGGAGGTCGGAGCCGCACCCTTTTGTGCTGGCGGCGGCGATCCACGGACCTTCCCATGTGAGCCTCGAAACGGCGTTGGCTTATCATGGGCTTATCCCGGAAGCCGTGCACCAGGTGGCCAGCGTGACGTCGCGGCGCAGCCGGGAGTTTCAAACGCCCATGGGATTGTTTACGTACCGCCGCGTCCCCAGTTCCACCGCGCGGGCAGGCGTCAAGGCCATCGGGGTCGAAAAGAATGAGTGGGCTTTCGTGGCGACTCCGATCCGTGCCATTGCGGATTTGATCTACATTCGCAAAGTGCGCTGGGAAGAGGACGGCATGGCATTTCTCACGGAGTCGATGCGCATGGAAAGAGAGGATCTTGTCAAGCTCGACATGAAAACCCTCGTGGACATTTTGTCGGGTCTCCGCAGCCGCCGGACAGTCGTCTACCTCACGCACATGAGGCGGGAGTTAGGACCATGATGAATGACGTACTGGAAAATCGAATTCGGCAATATCAACCGGCCAACGCCCTGGAGCAGGAGCATGTGCTGCAGGAAATCATGCACCAGTATATCCAGATGAGCCTGTCCCGATCCGGCTTGTTCAAACACGCGCTTTTCCACGGCGGCACTTGCCTGCGCATTTTCTTCCGGACCGCCCGGTTCTCAGAGGACCTCGATATCCTGCTTCGAAGTCCAGATTCCACCTTCACATGGGCTGTCTACGTCGAGCACATCAGGCGTGACTGCGAAGCCGAGGGCATTCGGTTCGAAACAGTGGACAAACCGGCCGCCGGCCATGCCGTCAGGAAAATCATTCCCAAGACGGACTCCATCGGCACACCTGTCCTTCTCGATCTGCCCTATGGGCGTCATGGCAGAGCCAAGCTCCGCATCAAACTGGAGGTCGATACTAATCCGCCTGCAGGTTCCGCGTTCGAAACCCGCTTCCTGACTTTCCTCGGACCCGCAGCGGTGACGACCCGGGATCTTCCTTCCGGTTTTGCGACCAAGGCGCATGCTCTGCTGTGCCGCGGCTACGCCAAGGGGCGCGACTGGTATGGCTTTCTCTGGTATGTCGATCGTAGAGTGATCCCGAGGTTCGGATTACTGCAAAACGCGCTCCACCAGGCGGGCCCGTGGGCAGGCCAATCACTTCGGGTGCAGTTCCAAGCCAGATTTGCCCAGCCGCTCCCGCAAATCCCGCAGGAACCGCTCGGCCTCTCCTTTGTGCTCGAAACCCAGCACGGCGTCGTCCGCATGGCGCACCACGATCATGACGACTTAGAAGAACAGGTTCTCGCGTGACGACCGCTTGTCAATAGGACTTAACGGTGTTCACCATACCTCCAGAGAGAATGACCTGTATCTCTTAATCAACTCAAAATCCACTCGATTCGATGTTATCAGGCGGGCGCCATGGTTCCTCGCTGTCAGCGCAATCAGGACGTCGAAATGAAGATCTCGCAGTTTTTCCGGCAAGAGGCACTCGTCCGCCCTTATCCGTTCAAGAATGGATCCTGATTCAATCCAGTTTCTCTCTGTGGGGGTCAGTAGTGGGTGGTTCTTCTCCAGATGTTTCAGAAATGATCGTTCTGCCGGTCTGGTCGCTCCTCTCAGCAATTCAGCCAGTACGACCGATGACGTGCGGATCAAACCGCTGAGGGAGTCGATGCGCTTCTGATGGCAGCCTGTGCGAAGGTGATCGACAAAGACGGAAGTATCCAAGACGACCAGATTAGTTGCCATGGGCTTCGAATTTCAACTTGCCGGCATGCTTAGTCATAAGGCGCTGAAACTTCTTCAGCGCGACGATTTCTCTCAGGGCGGCATGCACGGCCTCGGTTCTGCTCTTGACGCCCAAAACCTCAGCAGCTTCGTCCGCCAGTTGTGTGTCCAGCCTGATGGATGTCATGACATGCGCCATTGTTTCATCCCCTGCCTCGTATATACAGAATAACAGTATGATATATACATGTCAACTAGACCAGCCAAGACGAGGGACGCTGCCCGGTCTTGCGCCGCGTTGGCGTGCATGATCAGGAGAGTGTCGCCAAAACCGGGCGGCGTCCCTAACCGGGCGACACGATTGCTCCCAAAGCCCTGGACCGCTTCAAGCGGCGGGTCCGGGAGATCACGCAACGGGCCAAGGGCGTCAGTATTGAAGCGACGATAGCGGAACTCGCTCCGTATATTCGGGGCCGGCACAGCTGTTTTGGTTTCTGTGAGACGCCCGAAGTGCTGATGTACCTCACTCTCTGGGTCCGGTTGAGGCTCAGGGCAGCTCTGTGGCGACAGTGGAAAACACCTCGCCGTCGCCGGGCGGGGCGCGGGGTACACTGGATTGACTTGGTGAAACCGTGGCGCTAAGATCGCGAGACTAAGAACACCCTGGAATCAGGGCTTTTTCAAACTCGCAGCAGGAGACCCGCCATGCGCATACGACGCCTCGACACGATACACTTGATTCTATTGGCCGTTCTTGCGGCCGGGATCGCGGCTGCACTCCCGGCTCAGCAACCGCGGGCGCTGACGGCCGCGGACTATGCGCGCGCCGAGAAGTTTCTTGGGCCCGCCCTCAATCCGCTGGTGGTCGGCGGCAGTGTTTCCGCCAACTGGCTTCCGGATGAGCGCTTCTGGTACCGCAACACGACTCCCGCGGGAGCGGAGTTCATCCTGGTCGATCCGGGCAGGCGGACACGCGCTCGGGCTTTCGATCACGTGCGGCTGGCAGCGGCGCTCTCCGCCGCGGCCGGCAGCAAATTCGCCGCCGATAACCTCCCGTTCCAGACCATCGAGTTTTCCACGGACGGCAGGAACATTTCGTTCGAAGCCGCCGGACGCCGCTGGACTTGCGATGTCCAGGGCGCCGGCTGCATTGCCGCCGGAGAAGCCACCGGAGCGCGTGCCTCCGGGGGACGCGGCGGTCGCGGCGGCGCGGGACGGGGCGGCGCCGCCGGCAGCTCAGTGGCATCCCCGGACGGAAAGCGATCGACCTATATCCGCGACTGGAACCTGTGGCTGCGCGACACGGCCGGCGGCCAGGAGAAGCAGCTCACCACCGACGGCGTGAAATACTTCGGGTATGCCACCGACAACGCCGGCTGGAGCAGCAGCGACAGGGCAATCGTTTTATGGTCACCTGATTCCAGAAAGATCGCGACCTACCAGCAGGACGAGCGCGAGGTCGGGGAAATGTACCTGGTCAGCACGCCCGTCAATCCCGTCGGCCATCCGACACTGCGCGTTTCCAAGTTCCCCCTGCCGGGAGATCCCGTGATGGCAATGCTTCACCGGGTCATCATTGAAGCCGACACCGGGCGCGTTATCCGCTTCCAGATGCAGCCCGACTACCACCGCGCCACGCTCGGGGACAATTTCAGCCTTCGCGACATGCAGTGGAGCCCCGACAGCAGCCGGCTGGCGTTCATTTCCACATCGCGCGACCACAAGCAGGCCGTGCTGCGGATCGCCGACGCCGCGACCGGGACCGTCCGCACCGTCTATGAAGAGAAGGTTGCCACCCAGTACGAATCGCGCATCCAGTGCCAGGTGCTCTGGGCGACGAACGAATTCCTCTGGTACTCCCAGCGCGATGACTGGGGTCATGTCTATCTTCATGATCTGAGCACCGGCAAGCTGAATAACCAGGTCACCACCGGCGAGGGGCCGGTGATGCAGCTGGTCCGCCTGGACGAAAAAAACCGGATCATGTGGTTCGCCGCCCAGGGGCGCGAAAAGGGCGAAGATCCGTATTTCAGGCATTTCTACCGCATCGGCCTTGACGGCAGGAACTACACGCCGCTGACGCCGGATACCGGCGATCACAGCATCCAGCTCTCCCCTTCCGGGCGATTCCTTGTCGATACTTATTCCCAGCCCGACGTCCCCCCCGCGGTCACGCTGCGCGACGGCGACGGCAGATTGGTCATGCCGCTCGAAAAGGCTGACATCTCCAAGCTGGTTGCCGCGGGCTGGAAACCGCCGGTCCCGATCAAAATGACGGCGCGGGACGGCAAAACGGACATCTACGGCCTCATGTTCCAGCCGACCGATCTCGATCTGAGGAAGAAGTATCCGGTCGTCAACAATGTCTATCCAGGCCCTCAGACCGGCAGCACCGGCAGCCGCTCCTTCACCCCCGCGCGCGGCGACCGTCAGGCGTTGGCCGAACTCGGCTTCATCGTGGTCACCATCGACGGCCTGGGGACTCCGGGGCGCTCCAAGACCTTCCACGACGCCTATTACGGCGCCATGGGCCGGGACAACACGATTCCCGACCAGGTTGCCGGCATGAAGCAGCTGGCGCAGAAATATCCCTACATCGATCTGGACCGCGTGGGCATATGGGGCCACTCGGGCGGCGGCTTCGCGACCACGACCGCGATGTTCCGCTTCCCCGACTTCTTCAAGGTCGGCATCGCCGAATCCGGCAATCATGACCAGCGCGTCAATGAAGACGACTGGGGCGAACGCTACCAGGGACTCCTGGTGCGCAGTGCCGACGGCAATGACAATTACGAAGTGGAGGCCAATCAGAATTTCGCGAAGAACCTGAAAGGCCACCTGCTGTTGGCTCACGGCACGATGGACACCAACGTGCCCCCCTACCAGACGCTCATGATCGCGGATGCCCTGATCAAAGCCAATAAGGATTTTGACATGCTGATGCTGCCGAACCAGAACCATGGTTACGGCACGGCTTCCTCCTACATGATGCGCCGGCGCTGGGATTACTTCGTCAAATGGCTCCTGGGCGCCGACCCCCCGAAGGAATACCCGCTCGGCCAGCCCGCAACCGGCCGCGGCGGAAATCCGCCCCCCTCAGGCGTGCGCATTCCATAGGTCAGGGAACTCCGGCAAAGCCGGAGGCTAACTTCTCACGTGCGACACTTTGGCAGCCCGGGCTTTGAGAGGTTTTTCAACGATTGGACACCGGTTGCGGCGGAGCGCGGGAGTCCCGCCCAATGCCGCATGGTTTTTGGTACGGACGGAGAGAATGAGCGCCCGAAGGGCGCTGTGGAGTGCGGCGACCTGGCGCCGCGACAAAGCCGAGGGTTCCCTCAGGGTCGATCAGGCAACAGGATCGGGAAGCGTCCCGCTTGACCAGGTCATCTGACTTGGTCATAATGACATTATGAAATCGATGAAAATATCGGAGTTCAAGAGCAAGTGCATCGCTGTTCTGAAAGACGCTCAGCGATCGGGCAAAGGACTGATCGTGACCTGGCGGGGACAGCCGCTGGCCAGAATCGAGCCGATTACCCGCAGTGCAGGCAAAAGGCAGTTGGGCACTTTCCGCGGCCGCATCAAGATTCAGGGAGACATTGTGGGCGCCGATGCAAGTGCCGATTGGGAGATGCTCAAGTGAGCCTGCTCCTGGATACCCACGTCTGGATCTGGTCTCAGGAAGCACCTGAAAAGCTCGGCGCTCGCACCATCGGCTTGCTGACGGACCGTCGGAGTGCGCTGTACGTCTCAACGGTTTCCACCCTTGAAATCGCACGCCTCGCAAGCAACGGGACGATCGCACTTTCCGAATCCCTCCATTCCTGGATTTCGGAGACCCTGAAAGCCCTGGAATGCGGGACCATCGAAGTGTCGCACGAGATCGCCGTTGAGGCATACTCACTTCACGGGCCTTTTCACAAGGATCCGGCAGATCGAATCCTGGTCGCCACTGCGCGCATCTATGAATTGACCCTGGTCACGATGGACGGGAGAATCCTTGAATATCCGCGCGTGAAATCTCAGGATGCCCGCCGATGATACACCGGCCAACCGCATCTCCATGAGCGCGCTGTTCACAGACCGGGCGAAGACCACGGCGGTGATCTTCACAATTTGCGATGTTTCAGGGGTCAATTACAAAATCCGCGTCGACAATGTTCCTATTCTGTTCGACGCCGACAATCCCAACAACATCCGAAGCGCTTTCCGGCATCTCGATCCAGGACAGATCCAGGCGTGCAAGCTCCCCAACGGCAAGTCGATGACCGGCTGTTTTTTCTTCGATCCCACCGTGTTCCAGCTCGTCAGGCCGAAGACGCCCGCGGAGGCGCGCATCGGCAGTTTGGATCGGAACGTATTCACCGGCGCGGGCACGGCCAACGTGGATCTGGGTCTTTGCAGGGAATTCAGGGCAAAAGAAAGGCGCCGGATCGAAGTGCGCAATGCAAGCAGCCGTGAACTGCTTGGTCACGGATCCCAGCCTGAACTTCGTGGCGGGCGTGTTGGGAATCCCCCACTCGAGGTTGGCGGCGCCGTAACCTTTGTCGAGCAGGACCCTGCCGTTTCGCACAACAGCTGCCGAGCCCATGAACTGTTTCGCAGAGGTATAGCTCTACACAATCGCGTCGGGCCGGCGCTGAATCAATCTGTCAAATTCAGGGGGGCCGGTCAGCGTCCCCGGGTGCAAGTATCGGTGGGAAGAATCGTGATTGCGGGAGATCCGGCAATTCTTGTGTCGTGGTTCCGGATGCTGGTACACTCTACTGCAATGGGAGGGGCTATGATTTCAAGACGCGAAATCCTGAGAGTTTTGGGCGCGGTACCCGCGGCAGGCCTTTTGGGGCCCGGCCGGATGTACGCCGCGGCTGCGACATATTATCCGAAGAGGCTTCTGGGCCGGACCGGGCGGCAAGTGGTCCCCCTGTCCCTGGGAGGCCAGGCGTCGCTGCAGTGGACCCGGTCCGGTATCGATGCGCCGGATATCATCGTGCGCGCGGTCCAGTTGGGTGTGAATTATCTCGACACCGCGAATGCCTACGGGCCGAGCCAGGTCAATTACGGCGAAGCCTTCCGCAGGCTGCA
>JAFNAG010000536.1 GCA_017860135.1 Acidobacteriota bacterium | reverse complement strand
CACCCCCATTCGATGCTCATTTCACTCTTGCCCATGTGATGGCGAATCGGAAGATCCTGCCCGAAGCCCACGATGGGCTTGAGCAGTGCGATCCTGCGGTGCTACTCCCCACTCAAAAACTGGTCGGCCGAGATTTTGGCGAACGACAAGGCTGCGGACGGAAAATATCACGGACTCAAGGTGCGCCTGAAATCCCGCAACAACAATTACCTGATCCAGGCGCGGCCGGGATACTGGGCGGCGAAGCAGGGAGAAGCGCCCCTTCAGGAAAGGAGAGTTGACCGCGAAATCACCGGATCGGAAGCGGTGACGGAGCTCGCGGCGGTCATCACTTCGGAATCCTCCAAAGCCGATAATGGAGAGCCGGCGGTTGAGGTCGTCCTGAAGATCGATCCTCGCGGATTTCACTTTGTGGAGAAGAACGGGGTGCGTGCGCAAAGCCTGATATTCATCGCAGCCCTGTATGATGAAAGCGGCAACTTTGTTACCGGCACGGAGCTCAACGTCAAGTTCGCCTTGCAGGAGCCCACGTTCATGCGCATGACGGAGACCGGTCTTGAAATGTCGGTCATGCTGAAAGCCCCTCCCGGCGCCTATCGCCTCCGCGGCGTGGCTCAGGACGGGGTCGACGGCAAAGTCGTTGCGTCGACCCTGCCGGTGCGGATCCGGCGGATCCCGGCGCCGAAATCATGACTCGTTGATCAGCTGCTCGACAGCCTGGCGCAACTCGGCTCCTCGCAGGTCATAGTAGCGGACGATCCCTTCCCGGTCGATGAGCCATGTGGACGGCGTTGCGCTGATCTTGTACAGCTTGGCTGTGTCGTCGCTCCAGCCATTCATGGAACAGGCGATCTTCCACGGCAGGGCGGTTTCTTTCAGATAACTTTCCAGCAGCTCCTTTTCCGTATCCAGGCTGATGCCGATGATTTCCAGCCCCCTCCCCTTGAAATCCTTATAGATCTCCTTCAGATTCGGCATCTCCTTTCGGCAAGGCCCGCAGCGAACGTCCCAGAAATCGATCAGGATCACCTTGCCTTTTTGTGCCGACATCTGAAACGAAGAGCCGTCCAAAAGAGAAATAGAGAAATCCCTGGCCATCTGGCCCACACCGATCTGCGCGGAACATGCGGCCACGATTCTCCTGAACCTGGGATCGTCCTTGATGGCGCGCAGACGTTCATCCTGGAAGTAATCCAGTTTTAGAAAACTCCTTTCATTGACGGCCTTTTCCATCCAATCCAGGTATTGTTCCCTGTTTCCAAGACCCAGGTATGCCTCGGCAATCCTCACGTAGTTCCAGGGAGACTTCCGTTCGGACGCCGCCTGAGCCCATTCTTCCATCGTGAACGACGTGGCCAAGGCATCCTGGTACCTCCCGGTGTTCGTGAAGAGGACCTGGAGTTGTTCGAGTTTATCCAGGGCCTCGACCAGTTTTTCTTCTTTTCTCAGCGTGGAAGCTTCGTTTTGCAGATCACGGATCTGCCGCATCTGTTGCCGTTGCTGCATTGTCTGAACCATCTTCGCCGCCGCAAGGCTCAGGGCGATCGCGACCGGCACCAGGACGAGGATCCATGTTCTCCGCTTCATCGTGCGTTCTCCTTGGCGACCACGATCTTATTTGCTACCGCGCAACCGTTCATACACCTGTGGTTACGTATTCTTTATCGCGAAAGTTCGGATTCTTTCCAACTACCCCTGGGGAGCCGCCACCAGGCCCGGATTATTGATGAAGGTTCGTAGCGAGGCGGCACAGACGGGCATGGCGCCAAGGCGCGCGACGGGAGGATTGCGCAGGAGATCCGCCGGTAAAAGGGTCAGCCCGCCCAGGAGCCCTCTTCCTCTTCCCATTCTTCGCGTGTGTGGTGGAAAGAAAACGGGAAACCGAAATCCATGTTGCAGCCGTCCACATGCCAGAATGTCGGTCCGGAATGCTCGCTCATCGCGCGGCAGCAGGGACAATCTTCGTCGATGAAGATGTCCCGGACCGACACAACCAGGGGTTGCCTCCTGCGCTCGCATTCCATGATGCAGGAGGGGCTCGTTTCCGGGAAATCCGGCTCAGGGGTATCCAGCCAATCCTTCTCGATTTGCTTCAGGCGTGCCACTTCTTCAACGATCGCCGGTTCGCCGTTTGCGCTCACGCGTTTCCAGCACTCCGAGAGCAAATGCCTCATCAGCTCGTAATACAGGACGATTTCATGCGTGCCGAAACCGGCGAACCGGTAGGCGGAAGATTCCTTCGGCAGGCACGGCGGGGGTTCCCGGAGGAGGCTCCACTGCCGTTCGCGCAACTCCAGATCGGCGTCGATCCATTCCCGTTTGCCGAGAAGCACGTCCCGCGGCGACTGACCCTGTAAATCGGCGCGTGGCGTCATAAGCCACCTCGCATGGATCTCCGCAATCGGATCGCCGGCCTTTGCGGCGCGTGCCGCCAGACACTCCCCGACAATGAACTCCAGCACCTCGTTATAAAGGACCGGCCGGGCATCGAACGGTCGGGCAGTCATGCGCTCCGCGCGCCTCTTTTTGCAGACCCCTTCGTAGTGGTTAACGGAGTCGGCGAACAGCCAGTCCTCCGGAACCCGATATTCCAGGTTTACTCCGGTTGCCTCCCTGCCGTTGTGGTACCGGACATTTCCGGCCGCCGCCGGCTGGCTATAGGAAGATTCCATGGCAACCACGCGCGCCGCCAGATCAATGATCACAATCCCGGCATCCCAGGGTATAAAGTCGGTGCCGGCATCAAATCCTGAAAAAGTGGAAGAATCTTCGAGCGGCTTTTGAAACCTCGTTATCGCGTGCCGCAATTCCTCGATGGTTTCCGGTTCGGCGGATAGCGCCGCCACGGCGGTGTCGGCAAAACCGCCGTGGACCGTGCCGTGGCACTCCCTGCTGCCATCCAGAATATTCAACATGACTTCGCTCATATCTCGACCTCCTTGGTTTGACTCCAACCTAACTAACTGCCCGCAGGGGGATTTGAGCGGAGTTTTTCCCGTATTAACGAAACCCGCCACCTCCATCGGGAATTCCTGGACGGAATTCCCGGACACCCACTATTTTGGTATGTGAAACCCGAACAAACAGGCTGCACATGGGTAACTGTTGAGCCGTTGTTTGCGAATTGCGTTCGTCGGCCCCGAAGGGGCCGCAGAGCGCAGCTGTATTTCGCCAAAACCCCGGCCGCATTGAAGCGATTGACATTCCACGATCCAAGCCAGACACTCCCGGCCATGATTCTGACCGTTTTGCGGCTGTTCTCCTTAATCCCAAGCGCCCTCAGGCTGCGTTCAGACCTCGCCTTGGAAAACCTGGCTCTTCGCCAGCAACTTGCCGTTCTGATCATTCTCGCTCATGATCGC
>JAFNAG010000535.1 GCA_017860135.1 Acidobacteriota bacterium | reverse complement strand
TATATCTCCGGCGCCTGGTTCTCTTCATTGATGTCACCCGTGCTTTGACTGGGTGTTTCGGGCTTTTTCGGTCTCATGAGTTCCTCTCACCGAAGCACGGCAGCCGCGCCTTTTATTCTGGCAACGAAACGTTTCGCGGAGGACCTTCGTTGCTTGGAATGCATGCCTTCATGCGGACCAGCCGGAGAAACAGTGTGCGGACACGCGCCAGGCTTTCTTCTTCGCTTACCGCCAACGCCGTTCCGAGCTCACAGGCGATTTGACCTATCGTATGCAAGCCGTCGAAACGGTTGAAGATGAATTCGCTCTCTTCGTCGGAAATGAACAACGCCAGCAGGTCTCCATTGCCCGGAATTCGGGCGCAAGTCCTTCCGTCCTGAGGAACGATATCCACGCCCGGGCAAATCTGCGGAACCAGCGCGGCCAGTTCCGCATTTGGGAGTTCCCAGAGGTCCACGAGCCTGCACTGCGGCGTCCCCTGCAACTCGTCGATCAACGCCACAGTTTCGCCGGCAAACAGTCTGAAGAAGTGGCGACGGCCGGTTACATGCCGGCTCCTCGGATCTATCGAGCGATTGGATTTGCGGGAGGCTACTTGACCGGCGTCAACCATATTCATGGTTTCCTTGTCAAGCCTGTTTGGTAAGGCGATCCTAATCGTTCGCAGGGGGACAGTCAAGCTCTAAACGCCGCTCAGGATCGCAGCGTCATCTCGGCGTAGTATTCCTCGCAGATCCTGCAATCGTGGCACCGCCGCCCGCAGTACAGCGTGCGGCTATAGAATTCCTCGGTTATTTCAATCGGCTCCAGCACGGAAGCAGGCCCGCCGCCGATGCTGTGCGGCATCAGCCCGCGCCCGCGGATGTAGCTGCCGGATACCCGGAAATAGTCTTCGGGATCCTGCAAGGTGACACGGCCGCTCAACTTCCACAGATCACAGACCTCCCCGAACAGGTGCAGATGCTGAGGGAGAACCCAGGCTCCCGTCAGCCGCATCCAGGGCATGCGCTCGAGCAGATCGGCACACAGCGACCGGGAGCGCGCGCCGCACGAATTCATCTCATAGAAGTGTTGAGTGCGGCACGGGCAGCCCGGCAGGCAGGCTTCGTTCGCGATCAGGCAGATGCGGCCGCGGAAAGCCGCGCGCAGCTCCTTGAGCGCCGCCAGATCCCGCATGATCCGGCTGGAGGGAACAAGCGTGTCAAAAAAGCCGTTCAACATCCGGACCTGATTGGGATGAGCGATGTCCAGCAGTGTAGAAGCAGTCAACGGCAGGTCCGGCAATCGCTCCCGAATGCGCGCTGCCAGCAGAAGGTTGGAAACGGTCGCGCACGCAACTCCGAACTCTCCGACCAGGCGCTCGAGAGAATCGATGACCGCCGGGGCGATCTCGTCGACGGGTTGCGGGAGCACGATAGGATTGATCAAGACCGCACGCGGCAGGGAACATTCCCTCAGGAATGTCTCCAATTGGCTGTCCGGCTGGTGCGGACGCCCCGATCCTGCCACTCCGCCGGGCATGGGAAAGTAGATCTGCCGGATGTGGCTGGCGAATTCGTCCTCGAGCCGTTCCCAGAAGGAGATCGGTTGATCGATGTATGGCAGGACCCATCGCGGAGTCTGGGATCGGGCAGCTTCGGCAGGTGCCCGGATCGCCGGCCTCAGCCGCTGCGATGCAGCTGCGAGGCATCCTCCCAGGCACCGATCCGCGGCGTGCAGCTCGCAGGAAGCGCATTCGCGAAAAACTCCCAGGGCGCGACGCCCTGCCAGCGCGGAGTCGAATCTGTGCCTCAGTTCGGCGGCGGTATCCTGGTCCCGGAGAGTTTCCTGATGCAGTTCCGATAAGGGGAAACAGGAGACAAACCGTCCATCGGGCAGCAGGTCCGGCACGGGGGAGCAGCGCAGGCCCAGATCTGTGGCTGACGGTCCCAGCGTGTCCAGGCTGCCCGAGGGAAACATGCAGGGTACGAATCCGCAGTCGAATTGCAGCTCCACGCCGGAAGCACGAGCCTCTGCTGAAAATGCCGCAAGCCGGCTGCCGACTGCTGCGTAATGCTTCGGATGGAGATAGACGTTGGAAGCGTCGATGCAGGGATGGGCCAGACCGAAACGAATCGAGGGGAGGGACCCGTGCCGGCGGATCAGCTCGAGGAGGAATTCGGGTTGAAACGCGGGAGTGTGGATGTTGAAGCCCAGCGTGGCCCGGCGGCCCAGCCGCGCGAGGGTCTCACGCTGCTTCCTTGACGCATCCGGGGTGACGTTAATGAGTGCCGTGACGGATCTTTCAGGAGCCTCTTCCAGCCAGCGCAATGTGGTCTCAGGCATCAGACCGTTGGAAAAGACGAGCAGGCGCAGGCCGCGGTGAAGAGCAGTCTCAGCAAAGCGGACAAAGTCGGGGTGCAGAGTAGGTTCTCCTCCGAGCAATCGTGCCTGGTCAATCCCGGAGCGAATCAGGAAATCCAGTGCCTTTCCGAACAGCTCCGGATTCATGAAGGAAGGGCTCGCCTGCCGTGCCTTATGCGCAAAACAATAGGAGCAGTATTGGTTGCATGCGGTGGTGATGCACAGGTTAGCCATGTGTTCCCTCGGGTGAGAGGAATCCGCGCTGCAGGAGTTCCGCTCTGGTCCGTGTTACGAGCCGTTCGGCGGCCGCGGGCGCCATAGCCGCGATGACGGCGATCTTCCCTGTAATCTGTTCCATTGACTCGCCGCGCGTGATGAAATCCCAAATAGCCGCCTGCGGGTAGGCCAGCTTGACGCTGCTGCCATCCTCCTCATTCAGGATTACCACCCCATCGATCTCAACGGCCCAGTGTATATGCGCTGCAGGCCTGAGGTTATGCACGGGCGGCCTCATCGGAATGAAGGCGGTCATCGGCCTGAAGCGCCAGACGTTCCATGGCCTGACGGTTTTCCAATAGCTCCCGCGCAAGTGAGTCAAAGTCCAGTTTCTGCAGCAGCCGGCATGCTGTCACCAGCCTTGTTTGGATGCATTGATCATCATAACTATTCGGACAGCCGGGATAGGAGTGGTTGACGTGGCATGCGCCCGCGCAAGTCCATCGGCAGAAGCAATGCCTGCATCGTGGTTTTTCGGCGACGAGCTGCCGCACGCGCTGGAGCGCCACAGGGTCCAGCGTCAGGGTGCCATCCGGCCGAAGTACTCCCATCATGAGGTCAAGGCCGCGGCAATGCCAATCTGGTTCCGGCAGATAGCAGGCGCTCAGGCGCCCATCGGGATGCAGGATCATCGCATCGGTGCCAACCGGGCAAAGGGTGAGGCGGGGTTCGTCGATCGCGCCGGCCGCATACACCGCGTCCACCCCACGCTGCAGTGCGATGCGCCGGGCTTTCAGGTAACCAG
>JAFNAG010000179.1 GCA_017860135.1 Acidobacteriota bacterium | reverse complement strand
CGCTGAAATCCGTCTTCCGGCTGTACGCCGGAGCGCCAGATCAGGCGGCCGCCGAGTGTAGCGCGGACATCGCTTCCGGCGGGAGGATTCGGGACATTGCGTTCGAAAACCTGCATGGGCGCCAGATCGAGCTGTGCCTGCAGCGCCACGGCGCCGTTGACCGTTGCCAGAAGCTCCGAGCGGACCGGCCTGAGCGCATTGAACGCGATATGTGTCGTCCCGCCGTTTTCATAGATGTTGAGCACGCCGTCGGGATCGGCGGCCGCGATGCCTCCGGTTTGCTTGACCGGAAACCACAGCTCCGTCCAGGAGTCGGCGGCATACGGAAGGAAGGCGGCCTGTGTGAACGGAGTCTCGAAACCGCTTTGCAGCGTCGCCTGCGAGAACTGCCGGCCTGCCTGGACCTCCACATATTGCCCGTTTTTGTCCGTCAGCAGATTCTCCCAGATCGCCCCCGAGCGCGACAGCGACCAGATCCATATCTTGCGCCCCGGCATCTCGTCGTAGCGGGCCCAGTGGCCGAAGCCGAAATCCAGGTCATGCCAGTATCCGCCCGAAAAATCCGACGGGCTGCCCAGCACGTGAAGGGATTTGTGGCTTCCAAAATAGTGGTTTTTGTAGAGTGACAGGTCGATGCCGCTTTCATTGACCGGCCAGGGATGGACGTCGCCGCCGTGTCCGACATAATACTGGCCGGGGTAATAGAACTGAAGGTCGTCCCGCGCGTGCACGGCGGCGTTCATCCAGTGGTAGTAGGACTGCTGCAGCGGAGTGGGATTGTACCAGAAGCTGGCAGTCTCGAAGGAAGCCGCATCCCGGGGCAGCCGGATCCGCACCCGCCACTGGGTCCGGCTCGGGAGGTCCATCCCGCCGACGATGCAGCTGACGCTGCCGTCCGGGTCCTGCCTCAACAGGTAATCGACAGGGGTTGCTGTGGAGGGGGCGTGGCCGATCAGACCGAAATTGAATTCGATGCCGCCGGAAGTCCACGGGCCCCGCATTGCGACGTCGCGGAATTTCATCACGTCGTTCTTGTAGATGAAATCCTTTCCGGTGGACTTTTCGACTGCGCCCCAGACTTTGCCGCCGGCCTGGGGGAGGACATATACCGTGATGAAATCGTTTTCCAGCCGCACGACGTTCCATTCCTGGTCGTGCCCCTGGCCGGTAAATCCATCGAATCGAAAGTAGGGGTAGATCGCGGCATTGCGGTTTTTTGCGAGGATCGGCACGGGGTCCGGATCGCCGAACGGATAGGTGAGGACCGTCTGTTTCTCCTCCGTGATCGTGGCCGCACTCCGGCCGCCACCGCATGAAATTGCGATGAACGAAAGACCCAATAGTAACGGCAGAATTCCTCTATTTTTTGTCACGATTCCTCACCATGGGAAAAGGAGTCAGGAGCCAGGAGAAAAGCACATCCCGTTGTTGACACAGATTATTCCATTTTGTTCAGCCGGCTCGGAACAGTTACGGGTCTGTAAATAAAGCCACGAATTTCACGAATTCTCACGAAGAATTATCACCCTTGATGCGAGCCCCACCACACGGCTTTCGTGACAATTCGTGGAATTCATGGCAGTTTTCTTCGGGCTGGCTAAACAATTATTCCATTTTGAAGCGGGCCGACGATCAGCAGCCAGCCTTTGCCCTTGGGCACGGGAATCGGGTCACCGGGGCGGTACCTTGCGGCCGGCTGGAAATCGCGGACTTCAGGTGCAGTGATCACCGCGGTGGCGGGATCGAGTCCGAGGGTGCGCCAGTCGAAGGACAGAGTGACCCCGGCATCACTCTCCGCCCAGCTGGCGACGGACACCAGCGTCTTTTTTCCGGATTGGACGTACGCCGTCGCCAGGACATCTTTGTTTCCGGTGCGGACGGGGCACTGCGGGGACCAGTAGCCGATCATCGCGCTGTCCTGGATCCCGAACGCGTCCCAGACCTTCCAGACCGGCGACGGGTCGTTGCCGCCGTAAGGCATCCGGCTGGTCATGCCGTACAGCATGCCGCGCCACCTGTTCCCTCCGGCCTGCAGCATTTCCCCCATGAGCCCGTATGGGATGCCGGACATCTCGACAAGCCAGAATTCCGGCGGCGAGTCGGGATCGAAGTACTCCCCGAACCAGAGCCGGTTAATGTAGGGAAAGTGCTCAAGATAGAGATTGGCGCTGTTCGTGAAGCCGTCACGCGGATTGTACTGGTTGGCGGAGTGAAGGTCGATGACCGCGGCGGGGCGGCCCCGGTCCAGGACTTTGCGCACGCGTTTCATCGTGGTGCGGTCGAAGGCGACGTCGTCGATGTAGAGGCCGTCGATCTGCATCTTCCGGACCAGCCAGTCCAGCCCCTCGATATAGTAGTTATGCCAGCGCGACATGCCGCTGTTGATGATGGCGGCGTCCTTCCACTCGGGCACGAACCAGGCGGCGATGTAGTTGGATCCCAGGTGCTCCTGCAGCCAGGAGAAACCGCCTCCGGGCCCCGCGGAAAAGATCTCCGTGCCCAGGCTGCGCAGGGCGAAGATCTCGGGGGCGCGGTTCGACAGTTCCCGGATGGTGTTGTAGATCTTCACCCGGAGGCCCTTGCGGTGCGCCTCGTCGATGTACGCCTTCATCTGCGCCTGGTGGATGAACGGGTAGTTGATATATGGATTTGCATCGTTGGCGTGATGCACGTTGATGATGTTGGAGCCGGCGCGAATCACTTCGTCCACAGGGTTGAAGCTGTGGAAAAAGCGGCCGCCCCACTGGAATTGGGTGTCCAAGGGCTTGAACGGCGTCAGCAGCAGATGGAAGTCGAAGTGCAGGTCCCGGCCGGGACGCACCGTGCGGCTGCCGCTCATGCATCGGACCATCACAGTCCCGCCGCCGGATTCGCGGATGGTGATTCCGCCTTTGCCGTCGTTGAACCAGGACGGTGGCATGTTCAGCGGCTTGGACTGGTAAAAGTTGGTGTTGAGCGGGCGCGAATAGTTGTCGGCCCGCAGGCTGAACTGGAGACCTGCATTGGCATCCCCCAGCCATGCGCCGTCCTGGTTTTTCTTCACGTCCCAGGCCCAGTCGAGGGAGGCCGGCCGGAATCCGCCCTTCGATCCGAGTCCCATCATGTAGGGCACGGCATCTTTGAGAAACGGGATTTCGAGCCGGATATCGCGCACGTCCAGGGCGCGCTCCGCGCTCACGGTGATTTTGTATTGCACGAAGCCGTCGAATTCCATGGCGGCGCGGATGTCAACGCGGAGCGGACCCGACGTGCCTGCAGCCGCCCACTCTGCGATCCCGTCGTTCCTCTTTCCGAACACGGGAAAGCGACGGACCCACAACATGCGCCGGCCGGCCGCGTCTTCGACCACGAGCTCGATCGGGGCGGAGAGGAGCGGCCTTGGAGTCTTCTGAATCTGCGTCACTTCAGGGGAAAAGAAGCTCTCCATCTGCGCGGGCAGGCCGGACGGCCCCGGAGTCAGTCGGCGGCCGAGAATGAGGACCCTGGACTGCTCGACGCGCACGGGAGTGAACGGCCGGACGATCCCGTCATCCGCCGCGAGCTGGGAGTCCAGCCACCGCAGGCGGGAATGCCGCCAGGGCTCGTCGTCGCCGGAGTCGGGGATCGGAGTGGGATTGACGGTGATTGCAAGGCTCACCGATTGTGGCGGCAGGCCCCGGGGCTCGACCAGCAAGGAGCCGCGGTACAATCCGGGCGCGGCGTCCGCCGGTATCTGCACTCCGAACCAGAGAGCCTGCACCCGGCCCTGCGGCACGGGCACTTCTTTCCTGAAAGCGGCGCCGTCCCAGTTGATGCCGCCAGTATTGATGCAGCGCAAAGCGGAGGCCGGGATTGCGCTCCGGCCTCCGGGACTCCGCAGATCGCTGAATCGGACCGCGACATCCCGGATGTCGGCTGCGCCCGCGTAGAGTCCGACCTGGAAAGCGAAGTATTCCCCTCTCCGGGCCTCGCCCGCCAGTTCCTGCAGCGGTCCGGACTGGATCCATTTTTGGGGCAGATCGGCGGTCATGCGGATCGGATTCTCCCGGCCTTCCGGGAAGAGAAGGAATTTCCTGTCCGCGTGGGCTGACACAAGCTGCTGTATCTCCTCGGGAGTGGCAATGACTCCCATGGGATGGAAGCTGCTGAACTCGTCGATGGACTGAATTTCCGTTACAACCGCTCGCGGTATGCGGCGATCCACAGTGGAGCTTAAAAACCATTCCCGGCTTCTGCGCTTCCACGATGCATCCGCGGTGTCCCGAGGTTCCTGATACGTCACCACGGGATAGTTGCGCCCCTTGGAGGTGTACGGCATGTAGTACACGAAATAGGTGCCGGCCTCCGGCGCCTGGAACAGGATGTCCCCCTCAGATTGTTTCAAATCGAGCGGCAGGACATTCGACACCCTGCCGCCGGATCGTCCTTCGACGACGATGACGTTCTTCCTTTCCGGTTCCGCATCCCGCCGGCGCCACGGAATGTGGGCCCACACAGTCTCGGCCTTTTCGGAAACCTGCAAAACGGCGCGGTGATTTCCGAACGTTTCCGCGTCCCACGAACCCGTCCCGTAGCGGACCTCCTGGGGCGGGAAGGGCATAGCCGCGGCCGCGGGAGCGGCAAGGAGGCAAATCAAGATCATGACCGGTCTGGTTTTCATATCCTCGTCCTGAAGAGTGGCCTCATACTAACCCAAACCGGAGAGACCGCAAAGGACCAATGGTCTTCGTCCACCACAGAGCCGTGACAATGAGGGAGCGGGTGCGGCAATCAGCACCTGTCACGCCCGGGCGCACCGGGGGGCGGACGAAATGGCCACGTGGCTGCCATGCAGTCATTTGGCGGCGTGGAGAGGCTTTTGCCGCCGGGCGGCAAATGCGCCTCCCGGCGTTCTTCCGCGTCCCATCGCACAGCTTTCCTCTGTGTCGATGCCCGATTCCTGAATCATCCCGGCTGAATGCCGTTTCCTCGTGATCCGCCACGGATTGCGCCGCGAAGAACGGCGCAGAATCCGTGGCGGTCATTCATGGATTAGAAGTTGATCCTGGCAACGAACTGAATCAGCCGCCCACCAGGATCGTTGGTGGTCGAAATGTCCCTGTAGGCCTGGGTTACTCGCCCGAACGTGTCGCTCCCGATTCCGGTAACGCTGGTGGAAGAATTGTTCGGACTGCCCACGCTGAAGTTGACATAGTTGAACGCATTCAAAAACTCGGCGCGGAATTCGAAATTGACAGTCTCAGTAATCCTGGTTTTTTTCACCAGGCTCAAATCGAATCTGGTGAACTGGGGCCCATATAGAACGATGTTCGGGTAGGCGCATTGCCCGGAATAGACCTCGATGCAACCGCCGCTGTTGGCCGGCGCGAGGTAGCGGCCTTGGGGCACTCCCCGGCTGCTGTATCCGGTGGAGCTGGTCGCACTCACGTTGTAAGCCAGAATGGTGTTGTCGATGATATCCTGTGGCAGGTAATAGGCGATTCCCGCCGGCGCGTCAAAGCGCATCTTCACGTTCTGCTGGAGCTCCCGCCGCGTCATGCCGACGATCCGGATGCCGCTGATGCTGAAAGGCGCGCCGCTCTGAATCCGCGCCATGCCGTGAAATGCCCAGCCGCCCACCAGGGAATTGAGGGCGCTGCCGGCTGTGCTCAGCACCCTTTGCCCGCGGCCGACCGGCAGGTCGTAAATCCAGTCGGTCTTGAAGGCGTGGGTGATGACCAGAGAGCCCGGAGTCTTGTATCGAGGAGCACGCAGAGACGGTGAGTTGAGGCCGAAGCCGCGAGCGTAGGTATAGTTTGCCTGCAGCAGCAATCCCTGGGACATGCGGCGCCGCAACTCGATCACGCCGGCATCGTAATAGGACTGTCCGCCGATACCGGTGAAGTTGGCCCCGCCGCGCTTGTCCGGGTTGGTCAGGAAGAAGTTGGTCGGCAATCCGGCTTTGACGGCGTTGCTGCGCCGCGTGGAATCGGAGTGGAGATTGCTCGCGAACGTGTAAGGGGTCGGATTATTTGTCGCCAGAGTGTTCACAAAGGTGCTGTTGGCGAAGAGGCTCGAAGTGTACTTCGCAGGATTGGTGGCATCCGCCCCGGAAAGGCCGCTGAAGTATGCGAGGGAGATTGGCATCGGCGAAGTGCCGGACACGCCGGTATAGGCGAAGGTGTTGCCTTTTCCGGCGGCCATGTTCGCTTTCAGGTTGGCCATGGCCAGATTGAACTCGTCCAGCAATCCGTTCTCGATGATGTTGGTCTCATTCACATTGGTTGACTGGCGCAGGGCGAGGCCGCGGTTGGCGACATATCGGAATTCGACCACCATGTCGCGGGTCAGTTCCCGTTGAAAGCCGAAGTTCCAGGACATCACATAGGGCGTCTTCATGTTGGGATCGTAAACACTGGCGGAGTCCGTCACCGCCCCCGTAAACGGGTACACGGGAGCATCGGCGATCGGGGGCGGACCGAGACGATCCGTTTCGCGAAATAGAAGCGGGAGCGTGTCGTTCCCGACATTGGTCACCAGGTTGCCGAGCGTCATGTTGCGATTCGCGGTGATGGCGTTGCCCGGATTCGAGGATATGACGCCGAGCATTGGGCTGATGCCGTCCCTGTTGAACGACAGCGAGAAGCCGCCGCGAAGCACGCTCTGGCGGCCGGTGCCGAAGATCCGCCGGAGGATGCCGTTTTTCGAATCGGGGCTCCACGCGAAGCCGAGACTCGGCGCGATGTTGCCGAACTGCGTGTCGTAGGCACGATCGCCCTGCTTGAATTGCGTGTACTGCGTCGGCTGGCCGGTGAGCACTCCCGGCTTGAATATGTTTCCGAGCCCGGAGACTCCATAAATATCGGAGAGGGTGGTGGTCGACAGGTTGTCGTTCAGCGACGTCACCGGGAACTGCACTTCCCAGCGCAGCCCGTAGTTGACGGTCAAGCTCGGGTTCATCCTCCAGGAATCCTGCGCAAACAGCCCCATCTCCCGCATGCGCGCGCGCGTGGAACTGGGGCCGAGATAGACATATTTGCCGGAATCCTCGTCCAGCTGGGCATTGGCGCCGATCTGGGTCACGCTTCCGACCAGGGTTGCATAGATCCCCTGGGCGCGGGTAACGTCCGAGGAGGACGCCCCCGGGAAGTTTGCCGTCGTAAAGAGGCTGGAGGCGGGATCAGAGACGTCCACGCCGAATGTGATGGAGGGCACCGTGGTTGTTCCGGAGCTGAAGCTTGTGACATTGGTGAAGCTTCCGCCCACGTTGAAGTTGTGTGCTCCGCGCGTCCAGCTCAGCGTATCGCTGAACTGCTGTATCGGAGTGTTGCGGCGGCTGGAGTTGGCGCTGACCGTCGCGTTGGTGATACTGTCTGCCGCACTGATCCCGAGGTTGTATCCCCCCTGATTGGCGACCGGTCCGCTAAAATCGGCGCTGCTCCTCATCCCCGAGAAAACCACGGTGCCGCCCGAAAAGCCGAAGCGCACTTCGTTGATCAGGGTCGGCTTCAGGGTCGAACGCAGGGCGGTGGTGTTCGAGAAGCGGGTCGATTTCTGATCGCCCCAGGTCGGGAAATCCGGAAAGGCAGGCGCGCCGTTGTTGAGAAAATCCACCAGCGTGTGGTGCGTCTGTGGAATGTAGGTGTTCTCCAGGTGGTGCTTGCTCGTCAGGTTGAAGTCCAGCCGCAGCGTCGGGAAGATGCGGATCTCGCCGCCATTGGGAGTGTAAGTGTAGCGCTGCACATTCGGATCTGCGATTTTGGCCGGATCCGTCACGACTTCTACCGTGCCGGTTTTCTGAGTTGCGCTGCGGATATCTGACAAGAGATCGCCCACCACCGGATCGATCGTCGAGGGCCTCCCCTTGGATGCCGCCAGCGCCTTCAAATCGACCTGGCGGATGGAAACCTGGCCGCCACTGGTTACCTTGTACTGGAAAATACCCTGAAGGGCCAGCGGATGCAAAACGGTGCGTGTCTGTGAAACCCCGGTGGGCAGGCGGAATTCCTCGTAGTTGGCAAAGAAAAAGGCTTTGTCGTGGCCGTCAAAACCGAGCGGGCCGAAGATCTTTTTCGGCAGCGAAATAGGACCGCCCACGCGGAAACCATATTGATTCAGCAACACGCGATCGCGCGGCGCTGTGAAGGTCGCCGGGTCATCGTTTGGTCCTGCCCGCAGGTCGCGGTTGTTAAACCAGTAGTTGGCGTTGAGCACGGGATTGCGGTGGTATTCGTACAGACTGCCGCGGTACTGGTTCGAGCCCTGGCGCGTCACCAGCTTGATCTGCACGGCGCCTTCACCTGCGCTCTCCGCCCCCGGGGACGCCGTCGACAGCGACACCTCCTCCACCGCGTCCACCCGCGGATAGAGGTTAGTGTAGAAACCATCGGTGTTTTTGAGGTAGTTGTCCTGGATGTTGAGACCGTCCAGGGTCATGTTGATCGCGCCTTGGGGGAGGCCGTTGAAGGTTGAAGTACGCGGGCGTCCCGGAGTGGTCGTCCCCGGCAGGTTGAGCAGCAGATCGGTTGCATTGCGCGAAGTGAAAGGAAGTTCGGTGATCTGGCGGCCCGTAATCGTGGTGCTGACACTCGCCGACTGCGTTTGCAGCACTTCACCCGATCCTTTCACGACGATGGTCTCACTCTGAGATCCAAGCTCGAGCGTGATCTTTACGGAAGCCGGTATCCCTATATTGATGGTCACGCCCTTGACGACGGCTTGCTTGAATCCGGACATGGAAACGGTCACCGAGTACGTGCCGACATTGAGGGAGGGTACGGTAAAGGTGCCGTTTTCCGCGCTGATCACCTTGAATTCAGAACCGGTTCCTTCATTTCTCACGGTGATATCGGCACCGGGAACAACGGCCCCGGTCGGGTCAATGACGGATCCGGAAATATCTTCTGGCCTACCGACGCAGGACAGACTCTCTTGCAAAGCTAATAGCTCAGTTATCAGTCTCAGGGCTCTCGCTGAATGACCATGACCGGCGGGAGCACGAAAATGGGACGATGATCGGATCATTCCGGGAGTATAACAAGTTAAAAATCTCCAATCTTCTGAAAGCATGAGTTCCCGTTGCCCGTCATCTCCAGCCGCAGGTTAAACCCAGACTTGGATTGCAATCAGCCTCGAAATGGTGTTAACTGTAGGCTAAACTTGAGTCGCCCAAAACCATTATGAGCAGGTCATTTAGCGAAATGTCAGCCCTTTCATCGTTTACTGATATCAAGATGTTGCAATTTATTTTCAACAGCCTTGCGGACGGGGTGATTGTGGCCGATCGGGAGGGCAGGTTTATTCTGTTCAACCCTCTGGCGGAATCCATCCTGGGTATTGGCATGACGAATGCTGTCCCTGAAAACTGGTCGGAGGTCTATGGCTGTTTTAAGCCGGACGGAACAACTCCTTTTCCATCTCATGAGTTGCCGCTCGTGCGGGCATTAGCGGGCGAGAGTGTCGGCGACACTGAGATCGTCATTCGAAACCCGATACGTCCTGGAGGAATCCGGATCCTGGCACGGGCAAACCCGCTGCGCAACGAAGCCGGCGAGTTATGCGGCGGGGTGGTCGTGATCTGCGACATCACCAGGAGGAAGGAGACCGAGGATATGATCCGCACGCTCACGAATGCGGTTGAGCAGACCGCCGACACGATCGTGATCACGGACCGGGACGGCCGGATCACCTATGTGAACCCGGCTTTTGAGCAGACCACAGGTTACACGCGCAATGAGGTTTTGGGACGATTCCCGTCCATTCTCAAATCCGGCGTGCACGGTGCCGCCTTCTACGCCGATCTTTGGTCCACGATCACTTCCGGCAGGGTGTTTCGGGCAACGATCACCAACCGCAAGAAGGATGGCACCATATATTTCGCGGAGCAGACCATCACCCCTATGACGGACTCCGCCGATGTCATCACTCATTTCGTCTCGGTGGTGAAGGACGTGACCGAGTCGAGGAAGCTGGAGGAGCAGGAGACGCAGATGCGTCTGGCCCGCGGTGTGCAGCAGCAGTTTTACAGGATGGCTCCTCCGCATGTCGACGGTTATGACATCGCAGGCGCGGCATACCCTGCCGATGCAACGGGCGGGGATTACTTTGATTTCATTACGTTGCCCGGGGATTGTCTCGGCATATCGGTCGGGGATATTGCCGGGCACGGGATCGGATCGGCGTTGCTGATGGTGATCCTGCGGTCCTACCTGAGGGCTTTTGCCAGCAAGAGCGTGGATGTTCCGGACATGTTGGCTTCCCTGAACAATGCGCTCGTTTCCGATTTGGAGGAGGACCGTTTTGCCACCCTGGCGTTCTGCCGCCTGCACCCGGCCTCCCGGTCTGTCGTGTATGCGAGCGCGGGGCATGTCCCCGCGTTTGTTTTGGATGGCGAAGGGCGACTGAAGCAGGTCCTCGAGAGCACGGATATTCCCTTGGGTTTGTTTGAGGGGAGGACCTACCAGGGTTGTCTGGAGTTCGAATTGCGGCCGGGCGACATACTGGCGCTGCTCACCGATGGGATTACCGAGGCGGAGCGCCCCGACCAGGCCCAGTTCGGCATCCGCCGCGCGCTCGATTTCATACGCGATCATCGGGCGGAGAGCGCGCGCCGGATCGTGGACGGACTGCACGACGCGGTGCGCGATTTCTCGGACGGCCTTCCCCAAAGGGACGACATCACCGCCGTCATCTGCAAGTGCGTGCGCTGACAGGGGCCGCCTATTTGGCTTTCAGCCGGATCGCCTTGATCGTGATCGCCTGTACGGGCACGTTCGCCGTGGCGTCCACTGTGTTGGTGGGAGTGCCCTCGATCTTATCCACCACGTCCATGCCGTCGATCACCTTGCCGAACACGCAATAGCCGTAGGTGTCCCCCGTCTCGCCTCTATGGTCGAGCCGCACGTTGTCGACGGTGTTGATGAAGAACTGGGAGGTGGCGCTGTGTATATCCGAGGTGCGCGCCATCGCCAGCGTGCCCCTCAGGTTTGATAGGCCGTTGGTTGCCTCGTTTATGACCATCGGCTGCGTCGGCGGCTTGCGTCTGAGGTTCGCGGTCAATCCGCCTCCCTGGACCATGAATCCCTTGATCACCCGGTGGAAAATCGTGCCGCTGTAATACTCGGTTTTCACGTAGCCGAGAAAATTCGCCACGGTCTTCGGCGCCTTGTCAGGATATAGCTCCGCCGTGATCGTGCCTGCGCTCGTTTCGATCACCACCACGGGATTGCCGGCCGATCCCGTCTTCTCCTGCGGAGGGAACGCCGCCGCCACGAAAAGCACCAATATCGCCGCCGCCAGGAAGATCTGCACCAGATTATGGGCCGAATTCATACGATTCACTCCAGGTTATCAGGTTGCGGAGCCGTCGGGAAGCCGCCGCTGCATGCGGCAGGGGCCCGCGAGCTCACTATGTCCATTAACAGGATACATCTCCGGGGAGCAATCGCAAACGGAACTTGGTGAATCGAGCCGGGATCCCGGAGGGAGCCAGGAGTCAGCAGACAAACACTGGATCCCAACGCAGAGCGCGCTTTGGCGTGCGGGTGTGTCCAACGGTCGATTCTATACACAGCGCCCTAGATGAGCGAAAAAGTTTGAGAACCAGTGTGCGCCTGCCGCAAACGTAATCGTTCGTTTCCTGTCGACTTGCCAAAAAGTGCTTGCTTTTTGTCGCGGGCCGCGTTGAAGTTCCCAGGACTGGAGAAACAGCAATGCAATCGATCAAGACGCAGCGCATACCAAATTCCCAGATCCGGCTCATGCTGGATGCCGCCGGAAAGATGGAGCGGGAGGGGAAGGAAGTCATCCACCTGGAAATCGGCAGGCCCGACTTCGATACCCCGGCGCATGTCGTCGAGGCCGCCATTGCGGCCTTGCGCGCGGGCAAGCATCACTATTGCCCCAACGCCGGCATACCGGAATTGCGCCGCGCGATTGTGAGCAGGTATGCGGACGACTATCGCCTTGCGTACGACCCCGACTCCGGCGTCGTCGTGACCAATGGCGTGGCGGAGGCAGTCTACCTGTCCATGAACGCGCATCTGAACCCGGGCGACCAGATATTGATACCCGATCCGGGCTGGTTGAATTATGCGGTCGACGCGGTGTGCAGCTATGCCGAGCCGGTCAGCTACACGCTTTCGGCAGCCAACGGGTATCAGCCGGACGTCGAGGAGATCGCCGGCAAGATAACGCCGCGCACCCGCATGATCATGCTCGTCAGCCCGTCAAACCCGGTGGGCTCGGCAACCCGGCCGCCGCTTCTCGAAGGCATCGCGGAGCTGGCGCTGAAGCACGACCTGATTGTCGTCAGCGACGAAATCTACGAAAAGATCATTTACCCGCCTGCGCGGCACGCCAGCATCGCCTGCCTGCCGGGAATGAAGGACCGGACGCTGCTCTTGAACGGCTTCTCAAAGTTCTGGTCGATGACCGGCTGGCGTCTGGGGTACGCCCTGGGGCCCGCCGACCTGATCGAACCGATGCTTCGCTATCACCTCTACATGCTCACCTCGGTCGCGACCTTCCCACAGTACGGCGCCCTGGAGGCTTTGCAGGGGGATCAGAAGCCTTCGATCGCGATGGTGCATGAATTCAGGCGAAGGAGGGACTTTATGGCGCCGGCGGTCAACCGGATCCCGGGTTTTTCCTGCCTGATCCCGGACGGCGCCTTTTACCTGTTCGTGGATGCGCGCCCCGCGGGACTTGACGGCTACGAACTGGCGAACCTGCTTCTGGCAGAAGCCGGTGTCGTGACCGTCGCCGGCGAGTGCTTCGGGAAAAACGGTGCCGGGCACATCCGGCTGGCGTTGACCTGCTCGCTGGAAAAGCTCCAAAAGGCGGTCGCCAGCATGGATCGAGTCATGCGAGCCCGCATGGCCGCGGCCCGCGGCTGAATCTTCCGCCGGATGAAAAAATCCTTCGCGAACAACAAGATAGCCACGAAGAAGCTGCCACAGATTTCACAGATTTCACAGATGTTATCGAAGCGAAAAACTCTGTGAAATCTGTGTAATCTGTGGCAAAGCCCTGCAATCGCTGCTTCGCCCAGGCGGACGCATGGCAGAAGCTGCCGTGAATCACGAATTGCGCCATAAGGGGCCGGGAAGACCGCGCCAAAGCCAGAGGGTTTCGTGAAATTATTCGGGGCTTGTATTGATTACCTCCCGCCTAATTCGGCGCATTGCGACCTTGCACACCGGGCTTGCCCGGCGCACCACTGTGGGGGGCGCGGTTGCCGAATGCGCTGCGGAAGAGAAAGGCGCAGACGAGCAGGATTACGGCGGCGGCGGTCAGTGCGCCTGCGGTTCCGGGGATGCGCGGATCCATGGATTTGGGAGCGAGATTCGCGGCGACCAGGCCTGCAACGACGACACCTGCCAGCCCCTCGCCGGCAACCAGTCCCGAAGCGGCCAAAATCCCGGTATCACCCTGACTCTTGGCCGCGCCTTTACGGGCCCGGTCGACAATGGCCCGGACACAGCCGCCGATGTAGATGGTAGCCATGGAGGAGAGCGGCAGATAGACGCCGATGGCGAACGCGAGGCCCGAGACACCGCAGAGAATGCCCGACAGGGCCACTCCGCCGCCGGTGAGCACCAGGCCCCACGGCAGCTGGCCGGCGAGGACTCCCTCGATGATGGTTTTCATCAGGGTGGCCTGGGGAGCGGGGATCTCTTTCGAGCCGTAGGTATAGGCGGTCCCCAGCAGGAGTACTGTGGCCGCTACCGCCCAGCAGGCAAACGACGCCCCGATGACCTGGCCGAATTGTTGCCGCGCCGGCGTCGCCCCCACCAGATAGCCGGTCTTCAAATCCTGCGATATGTCACCCGCTTTGGACGCGGCGATGCCGACGATTGTACCCACAGTCAGCACTGCGGCCCGGGCGGCCCCGTCAGTCCATCCGGCAGCGGCGAAGACCGTGGCCACACCCAGAAGGGTGACCAGTGTGATTCCGGAAGTCGGCTGGGAGGTGACTCCCACGATGCCGACAATGCGCGCGGCGACGGCGACGAACAGCATGCCGAACACGCCGACGCCCGCGGCGCAGATGGCTCGCGGCAGCGGGCCCATGCCGCCGGCAAAAATACCCGGCACCAGCGCGGCAACCGCCACCACTGTTACTATCGTGCCGATCACGAAACTTCCGGGCAGATCCCGGTCGGTGCGGTCAACCACATCGATCGAGGAGCCGATCCCTCTCTTGCGCATTCCGCGCACCACCGCGGAAAACGCCCCCGCCATGGTCGGAAGCCCGCGCAGGACAGTGAGGATCCCCGCGGTGGCCACCGCTCCGGCGCCGATATACCGGACATAGCGCGCCCAGATGTCGTTCGTCGACATGTTGGCGATCAGGTTCTGCGTTTCCGGATAGAGCGGCGCCCTCAGCCCGCCGCCGATCCAGGCGATCAGCGGAATCAGCACCAGGGAAGACACGAGAGAACCCGCCACCAGTACGCCGGATTGCCGGTACCCGAGTATGAATCCGACGCCCAGCAGGGCCGGGGCCATTTCCAGCGCGACCTCCGCTTTCGGCAGCACCGGCAGCGCGGCACTGATCGTGCTGGGAAGAAGGAACACGAGCGAAACGATCAGCTTCAGCGCCGCACCCACCAGCATGCCGTAGAAGATCCAGGCGCCGCCGCTCACGCCCTGTGTGGTCACGCGCAGGACTTCGGCGCACGCCGTCCCTTCCGGATAGGGCAATTCGTTGTGCGCCTCCACAATGAGCATCCGGCGCAGCGGGATCATGGCCGCCAGCCCAAGGACGCCGCCAAGGAAGCAGAGCGCGACGATCTGGAAGTAGGGCGGGATCATGCCCCAGAGGAACAGAGCAGGTATCGTGAAGATCGCTCCGGTCGCGAGTGCGGTCGACGCGGAACCAATGGTCTGGGAGAGGTTCGCTTCCAGGATCGTGCCTTTGGTGCGAAATACCTTGAACAAGGCCACCGTCATGACCGCCGCCGGGATCGAAGCCGAAACGGTCATCCCGACGCGCAATCCCAGATATGCATTGGCCGCGCCGAAAACAATGCCCAGCACAATCCCGGCCAGGACCGCTTTGAAGGTGAATTCTGCAATGGGCGCCGAACCGGAGGTGGCCATTTCCGTTGCTCCTTTTGCGAGAGTGGGCAGGCTTTCAAAGGCCCCAACTTGTCATACGCCTTAGGCCGTGGCAAGAGGAATCTCCATCTGGGGCTGGGGGGTGGGTGTTGGGTGCTGGGTGTTGGGGGGTGGGGGCTGGGTGCTGGGGGGTGGGGGCTGGGGGGTGGGTGTTGGGTGCTGGGTGTTGGGTGTTGGGGGGTGGGTGTTGGGGGGTGGGAAAGTATCAGACGGGCAGTGGGTATCGGGGGAATTTTGGATTGCGGATTGGAAATTGTGGGGGAATATTGGATTGGGGATAACTCAGTTGCTCAATGGGACAATTATAGACGGCGTCAATAATGGTCGCGGCATTCTTACGTGATTCGCCTTTATCGGTGCGGCCTCTGTGACAATGGATGCCCAATTATTTATGTCGCTGTGTATAAATCCCAAATCCCAAATCACCGTTTGCTTGTCTGGCGTTCCAGCAGCTGCCGCAAGCTCTGGAGCTGGTCGCGGAGCTTCTTTTCGCGCGACTGGATCGAAAACAGGTAGACGGCAAGAATGATCCAGATTGCCGCATAGGCTGCGAAGAGATATTGCATTGTATCTTGCATATGGATCGGGTCCTTTCCTCCCGCTCAGCGCACCGGATCCGCCATGCGCTCGAGCCGTTCCGCCTCCTGGCGCGCCGACTCGAGGAAATAGCGGCGCCGCATCAAGTACACGAACAGCAGCAGGAATGCTCCGATGCAAATGTAAAACGCGGGCCGCATGGCGGGCGAAAGCCCACCCGTCTCGAGCATCGGCGACGGGTGCTGGTCCCTCCACCACCGGATGGAAAAAAACACAATCGGAGCATCCAGAAAAGCGACGATGCCGAAGACCGCGGACATCATCGCCCTTCGCTCCGGATCGTACACGTAGCTGCGGATCAGCATATAGGCCAGGTAGAGCAGCCAAAGCACAAGTGAGGATGTCAGGCGCGGCGACCAGGTCCACCAGACGAACCAGGCAGGCTTGGCCCAGATCGGTCCGGTGACGAGAACAATGGTGAAGAACATGATCCCGACCTCGGCTGCGGAGAGCGCCAGGCTGTCCCACTTGCGATCCTTCCTGATCAGGAACAGGACGGAGGCGACAAAATTCAGGCCGAACGCCGCCAGCCCCATCATCCCTGAAGGCACGTGAAAATAGAAAATGCGCTGGAGATCACCCATCGTGCGCTCGCGCGGCGCACCGAGGAAGGCCATATATAACGCCAGAATCATGCTGACCAGAAGCAATCCGCCCAGCACGGTGTCCAGGTGCCTGTACTTCGGCGGTTGCATCGCTCAGTCCTCCAGAACAAAATCAAACAGCAGATAGGACACGGTCCCGAACACGATTGTGAAAGCCGACATGATCGTCAAAGGAAGTCTCAATGCGCCGTAGTCATTTGTGTTGAGAATGATACCGGTCGCTTCGACCGCGTTTATGAGGATTGGCAGAACCACGGGGAACAGGATCAGGGGGAGAAGAACCTCCCTCATCCGGGTGTTTGCGGAGATGGCCGAAAGGATCGTCCCCACGGATGTGAATCCGAGCGTGCCGATCAAAAACACCAGAATCAGGTAGGGAATCTCTTTCCACACGGTCAGGTTAAAGAATACCATGCTGAAGATAAAGATCACTGCTTCGGCGACAAGCATGAAAACCGCAGCCGCCAGCATTTTGCCGAGGTAGAGGATCCCACGGTCCATCGGCACCAGAAGGAGGCCCTGGAGGCAGCTGTTCTCCTTCTCGGTGGAGAACATCCGGTTCAGCCCCAGCGTGCCGGAAAAGACGAAGGAAACCCAGAGCACGCCGGGCACCGCTGCGCGGATCGAATCGCGCGCCCCCTCGAGCGCGAAGTTGAAGATCACCAGCACCACGATGCCGAAAAACAGCATCGCGTTGAGGGAATCCTTCGTGCGCAGTTCGATGAGAAGGTCTTTCCGGAAAACCGCCCACACTTTGCCGGGCATCTCAGCGATCCCCTATGAGAGCGCGGTAACGGCTCTGAAAGTCGTCCAGGGTGACGGACGCGACAGGCAGATCGAGAGCGACGGCGCCTCTCTCAATTGCAACCATCCGGTCTGCCAGCGAGTATCCCAGCAGCTCGTCGTGGATCGCCATGACACAGGTCTTGCCCGCCGCATGCGCTTCCTTCAGATAGGATTGCAGAAACTCGGTCCCCTTCTGATCCAATCCGGTAAAGGGCTCGTCGAGAAGCAGGAGGCCGGGATCGTGCAGGAATGCGCGCGCGATGGCCAGGCGCTGCTGCATGCCGCGCGAGTAGTTGCGCACAGGCTCCAGCCCTCTCCCCGCGAGACCCACGCGGGCAATTCGCTCTTCCAGGCCGGCGTCACCGCATGGGAGATCCAGGAGCCGGGCAAAGAAGCGCAGGTTTTCCACCGCCGTCATGTCCGGATACAGGGCAGTGTTGTGAGACAGATACCCGATCCCGGCCCGCGCCGCCAGGGTGCCCGGCCGGAAACCCCGGATCGTCACCGTTCCGGTTGAGGGGCGGGAAAGCCCCGCCAGAATCCTGAGAAGGGTCGTCTTCCCGGCGCCATTGCGCCCGAACAGGGCGATGAACTGTCCCCGGGGAATCGAGATCTCCAATTCCCGCAGAGCCGCATGTCGTCCGAAATATTTGGCCAGTCCCTGGACTTCGATCATGTTTGTGAAAGACGGGAGTCAGGAGCCAGGAGAAAAACGGTTAGTGTCTCGGAGGATTCGCCTTGATCTATTCCAATTCTGATCTCTTGTCTACAGGCATAATGATTCCTGATTCCTGATTCCTGATTCCTGATTCCTGATTCCTGATTCCTGATTCCTAACCATTCACTGCTTAACTCCACCCAGCACCCAAAACCCAGCACCCAAAACCCAGAACCCAGCGCCTACTTTTTCGCCAGCAGCATGGCGATCCTGCGAAGGTTACGCTTCGCCTGTTCGCGCAGTCGCTGAAACTCGCGTTTCTCAATGGCCTGCTTGTCGAAACCGGCATCGAGCGCCGCCACGTAATCCAGCAGCTGTTCGCGCCGCTCCTTCAGCTCTTTGATGCGCCGGTCCACGCTGCCTGGGGACGCCTGGATCAGCCGGTTGTTCGCATAGAGCAGGACGAGGGAAAAGCCTATCAGCAGCAACAGGCCGATCATCAGCGCATTCTGTCCGACCAGCGTGGGCATGGCCTGGACTCTGGATTCCGCGGCCGGCGGGGCTGCTGGCGCTGACTCCGCAAGGGGTGTGCCTCCGGAGAAGGTCCAGACCACTTCCGTGCCGGCTCTGATGCCAGCCATATCATACATGGAAAAATTCTGCGCCGTGTCGGTTTGCACTCTGCTCAATCCTTCCCCCGAAACCGCCATGTCCCGGGGAATGACGGCGAGCTTCAGCGAGCCGACATCCTCGTAAAACCGTTTCCGGTAGGTGTAGCTGCGGCTTTCGTATGGGAGTACCTGCTCCACATCGAAGGTAGTCGTCCCCGGCTTCAGCGGGTAAAGACTGTAGTAGCTCTGCCCGTCGGCGCTTTCGAGCGGCGCCTGGGTCACGGGCATTGTGGATCCGGGGGCGGTGACATCCAGGCGCGGCGGCTCGAGAATTCCCGCCGCCTTCGAAAAGCGGAAATTGCCGTCCGGGCGCATAAAGCTCCGCGGCGGACTGGTTCCGTTGGTAAACGTGTAGGATTCGATCGATCGCAAACGGTCGCCGCTCAGCCGGAAGCCGAGGCGTACCTCAGCGAGTTGTATCCCCTGCATGCTGGTGGTCGGCTCGAAGACCCGGATCTCGGCACTCGCTTTTCCCGCAGCGTCGAAATTGACATCTCCATAATAATTGACCGACTTGTATTCGGCACGCAGGAGCATAGGCTCCCCCGCGGCAAGGCCATCGATGCGAAACCTGCCGGAAGCGTCGGCCGGAACCGACCTCAGCACTCTCATCCCCCCGCCAAGACTGATCACATCCACCTGAATGCCGGCGGGCACGCTTGCAGCATTCGTTCCGTTGACAATCTTCCCCTCCACTACCGCCGGCCCCTGGCTGAGAGCGGGCAAGGCGAGGAGCGAAGCGGCGATGAACCATAGAGCCAATCTGACTTTTGTCATGAGCGCAAACTCACATGTGTCCGGATTATACAGCGGCGTGGGACCGGATCACCGCCCCGGCGATGCGGCGGGGGGGAGCCGGCGCAATCCGCTCACCGGCTCGCAGTTCTGAAGGGCAATCAGAAACGCCCGCCACGATGTTTTCCCGTCGACAGTAATCCATTCGGACATTGAAATAAAAGGGATCTTTTACGGGAACTGCAATTTCCTTGGCACAGGGATTCATAAGCGTGCAAACATGTCTTGCGGGACGCGGAAGAGCGCCGGCAGACACGCCCGGGGCTTGCACGCCGATTGCCGGGAATCCCCGGCGGCGTCAAAGGCGGCGTTTTTCCGCGTCCCCGAAAATACGTAATCCTGTTTTTGGAATCGCGTACTCAGAGGCGGCGGCCGCAGTCGGCGCAAAACTGCTTGCCGGGCACAAGGTCGGCGCCGCACGACGGGCAGGTTGCGAGCCCGGTTTTGCTACCGGCGGCAAGCTGCGATTTTCGCGCGGCGATGGCCTGTTCAATCCCGTCATCGAGGTTCTCCGCGGCGCCCAGTTGATCGAGGCGGCTGAGGATTTCAGCCGCTTCGGCCTTGAAACCTGCTTCCAGCCTGTGAAAGTCCGCCTCTCCCAAGCGGCCCATCTTGTGTTCGAATTCCAGGTCCTTGAGATTGCTGTAGACCACTGCTTTCCGATTCAGCAGCCGGTCCAGATCCGTCTCCGCCAGCAGCTCCACCTCGATGTTCCCTTTCGGCTCCCGGAACAAGGGCATGAAGACGTAGATGGCGGCCAGCACCGTTACGGTGACTCCTGCCAGGAAGATCATCAACTCTCCTCTTCAAAATCCTTGAGTTCCCGCTCGATGCGAGGATCGAGCGCAGCGGATGGCGGCGCATCTGCTGCAAGGGGGCGCACCATCCGGGCTACAATCCATACCACCACGACCGTCCCGAGGCAGAGTATCAGGAAGGGCATGATCCAGGCGGTGATGTCGAATCCTTTCATGGTCGGTGCGGATAGCACTTTCGGGCCATAGCGGGCGACGAAGCTCTGCACGATCGCCTCCACGCTGTCCCCCTTCAGGAGACGTTCACGGATCTCCGCCCGCATCGGTGTGGCCGAGCTGCAGTTCTGCATGGCGCAGACGCTCAGCTGTTCGTTGCAGCCGCACTGGCACATGAGCCGGTCGCAGGTTTCCTTGTATTCTTTGCTGATATCCCTCTCTCCCTGGGCGAGCATGGTGGAGACCATCCCCGCTCCAGGCAGCAAACTGAGAATGGCGATCAGGCAGAGGCGTGCGGTCCGTTTTCTGCCGCCACCCGAGGGAGACCTGCGCGCCAAAAGCCGCAATTCCGAATCCCGATGCGTCTCCAACATTGTAGTGCTCCTCTACCTGGCTTTCAGACTCTCCTCGAGCGCTGCGTTGCGGCCGAGCGAAAGCTGCGGCGTGGTGAACGCGCCTTTGCGGTCAGGAAGCAGTGTGATAAAGGTGCCGAAGACCATGACGGCAGACCCGAACCAGATCCACCAGACCAGCGGATTGACGTGTGCCTTGATCTCGAACCTGCGGTTGTCGGCAGACCTCCCGATGTACACGGTGTACAGGTCTTCTTTGGGAGTGCTGTACAGCGAGACCTCGGTAGTGCTCTGCTGTTCCGCCGTCTTGTAGAAACGCTTTTCGGGCTTCATCGTGCGGAGCAGTTTCCCGTTCTTGTACGCTTCCAGCACCGGCATGCCGTACAGATATGTCGGGGTTTCCCCTTCCTTGTAGTCGGTCATCTTGAGCGTATAATCGCCGATCTCCATTTCCTCGCCTACCGCCAGAGCCTGATCGACTTCCCGATTGAAGGCATTGCCGGTCAGGCCGATGAAGATCAGCACCACGCCCAAGTGGACGACATATCCCCCATACCGGCGCTTGTTCTTGAGCGTCAGGCCGACGAGCGCGACCAGGAAATTCTCCCCGTTGCTTTTCGCCCGTATTCGTGTCGCCCTGTAAAACTCCTCCATGATCGTTACCGTGACGAATACGCACAGGGTGAGGCAGATCACCGAGTAGAAATTCCTCATTCCTCCGGCAAGCAGGGCAACGC